>CAZQSM010000112.1:0-5293 GCA_964596065.1 uncultured Chlorobiaceae bacterium
AACGGAATCGGCCTCCGGTGGAGCCGCAGCCTCATCGACCGCGTGGTGTCCATGAACATCGACGTCGCGGTCAGGTCGACGGTATCGAGCGCCGGCAGGGACGGGTAGGAGAGGACGACAGTCGCCTGTCCGCCCATCACCGACGCGGAGAGGCTCCTGGTTGCGATGAAGAGGGAATCGTTCCGGTCGAGCGCGCGCAGGGCCATGTTCACGGCCGTGTGGGCGATGTTCCTCGAGATCGTGTACTTGTCGAATCCCGCCACGTTTTCGATGGTGCCGGTTTTCGAGTTGTTCAGGCTGTACCCGACGATGCCGACGGTCAGCGACAACCCGATCACGATGATGATGGCCATTCTTCCCATGGGTGCTGTCCTCTACTGGAGGTTGCGGGGATAGATGATCTTCTCGTAGAACGCGCCGGCATACGAAGAATCGAATGGCATCGGGCTCTCGAGCGAGAGGAACACCTTGACCGACCGGATGCTGTCGAGGTTGAAGCCGGTCACCGGTGTAGCCATCAGCGAATCCTTCCTGTCGTAGTACGACAGCCTGAACCTGGTCACACTGTAGCTGATGGAGACGGCCGAGACGTTCTCTACCCTGAGCAGGTGCCGGTCGTTCGGGTTCTGGGAGGTCGTCACCGCGGTCCCGAGGATGTATTCGACCGAATCCCTCGAGCCGGTAATGTCCTTCAGGTTCGCCCTGAATTTCAGGTACGACGTGTCCGCCGCGACGATCGAGGGTTTGGCGACGCCGTACCCCATCTTATAGAGGTCGAACTCGAGGATCCGCGCGAGCTGGATCATCTCGGTCTGGGTGTGGAATTCGCTGGCGCTTTTATACGTCTCCAGCGTCATGTTCACGTTCACGTTGAGGATCGTGAGCATGAGCATTCCGACCAGGAGGGCCGCGCCGATGACATCGAGCATGACGGACATGGCGGGCTCCTAGAAATACCTTCGATAGACGGCCACGTCCGACATCTGGAGCGGACTGTTCATGTTCGGGTGCCTGACGGTGACGATGACCTTCTTGAAAAAGGTCGGCGTCGTCGTCTTGGTATCGGGGCTCGTTTCCACGACGTAAATGACCGTGTCGACGACGTCGAAATTTCCCATCCGGGGGGTGAACACGGTCCTGCGGTACCGGTGGTAATCGTCCACGTCGTTGTAGCCCTTCAGGGATTTATAGGGATAGACGTCGGGCTGCGTGACGACGCCCGCCTCCGAACCGCTGCACCCGAGCCCGCCGGCAGCGGTGAAACCCGCGGCGTTATAGACCTTCGCCGAGACGGTCGCGGCGTCGTATGATTTCACCATGACCTCGTCGATCATGCTCTGGGCGATGGAAATGGCGTTCAGCTGGGCTTCGGCCTCGAGCATCGTCGTGGTCTTGCCGATGATCATCGTGTTGATCGAGAGGCTGACCAGCGAGAGGAGCGCGATCGCCCCGAGAACCGTCAACATTTGGCCGGTGTGCATGACTTTCCAGTAATTATTCTCCTCAAACTACCGGAATCATGGCGGGGATTCAAGCGGGGTGTGAGGTGGATCATACGCGGCCCCCCGGAATCAGGGATACCGCGGGGATATTCGAAGATCCCCGTCGGACCGGGGCCCTACCCCTCGTCGGTCGTCGTGGCGATGATTTCCTCGAGCGTGGTGGTGCCCTCGATCATCCGCTCCATGCCGGCCCGCCGGAGGGTCCACATTCCGTCCTTGAGGCCCTGGTCGCGGATCGCGGCCTCGTCGATGTCCTGTCCCGAATTCACGATGATCTCCTTCACCTCGCGCGTGAAGTAGAGCGCCTCGTGGATGGCGGCCCTCCCCTTCCATCCCATCGTGCAGAGGTCGCATCCGTCGCCCGCCTTGTGGAAGGCGGCCCGCCGGAGCATTTCGTCGGTGAAGCCGAATTTCCTGTAGATCTCCTCCTCGCGTTCGTTCAGTTGGAACGGCACCTTGCAGTGGGGGCAGAGCGTCCGGATCAGGCGCTGGGCCACGACGATGTTGATCGCGTAGGCGATCAGGAACTGCTCGATCCCCATCTTGTACAACCGGGCGATGGCGCTCGGGGCGTCGTTCGTATGGAGCGTCGAGAAGGTCAGGTGGCCCGTGTTCGCCAGCTTGATGGCGATTTCGGCCGTCTGTTTGTCGCGCATCTCGCCGACCAGGACGATGTCGGGGTCGTGCCGCAGGATGCCGCGGATCGCCGCGTCGAAGCCCATCTTGGGGCTGATCTTCAGCTGCCGGGCGCCCTTGATGATGTATTCCACCGGCTCCTCGACCGTCAGGACGTTCACGGTCGGGTCGATCACCTGGTGGAGCGCGGCGATCAGCGTGGTACTCTTGCCGCTCCCGGTGGGGCCGGTCAGGATCACGATCCCCTGCGGCTTCGAAATCGCCTTGTAGAAGAAGTCCTTCGCCGGGCCCTGGAGCCCGAGCTTGTTCAGGTCGGTGATCACCTTCCGGTCGTCGAGCACCCGGATGACGATGCTCTCGAACTTGTGCTTGAAGTCGGTGCCGACGATCGGCATGATCGACACGCGGAACCGGATCTGGTGGCCGTCGACCATCCGCTGGATGAACCCGTCCTGCGTCGCCTCGCGCTCGAAACGGTCGACGTTCTTCGACCGGTCCTTGATGACCGCGGCGATCGCCTCCGGCATCGTGTTCTCCTGGACGTGCCAGATCTTCAGGTTGCCGTCGACGCGGAAGAGGAAATCGGTTTTCTTCCCCTCCCGGCCGATGATGTGGATGTCGCTGGCGCCCTGCCGCACCGCCTCGACGAGCGACCCCTCGATGAGGTTGACCAGCGCGCTCTTGTTGATCTCGGAGTCGAGCGCCTCCTCGTCGACGATCAGTTCGTCCTCGGACGTCGTGATGTCGACGTCGGCGTTCGCGAGCATTTTCAGGAACTCGTTCTCCACGACCACCGCCTTCTCGAGCAGGGCCTGGATGTCCTTGTGCCGGCAATAGCAGACTTCGTATTTCTTCACCCCGAAACCGCGCGCCACGAGCGGGATGCCCCGGTCGGTGGGATCGGCGGCGATGATGATCAGCTTGTCGGGGTTCTTCTCGTCGAACTTCAGGGGGAGCACGCGGAGCTGGATGACCATGTCCTTCACCTGGTCCTGCAGCTTGTCCACGTAGGTCTTGATGAATTCGATCCGGGATTCGTCGATCGTCTCGTCGGCGAGGTAGACTTCGCGGAACGCGTAGACGTTCGCGACTTCCTTGAAGACGATGTCGTGGTCCACCTTGAAATCGTGGACCAGGATCTGGCCCAGGTTCCGCCTGGTCTTCTTGTTCTCCCCCTCCTTCACCAGGAGGGATTTCTCAAGGGTCTCGTAGTCGATGATACCCTTCTTGAGGAGGGTATAACCGATCTTGTCCGTGATGTCGACGTTCTTCATCGGGCCCCCACCCGCTGCTCGTTCATCAGGAACCCGGCGTCGTGTTCGGGTGGAACGTCGCCGTTTCCGAGGACACCAGCGTCAGGCCGGTCAGGACCACCATGATGATCAGGCTGATCCAGAGCTGGATGAAATCGATGGCGTTGCGCATCTTGTACGTCGTTTCCTTCTCGTAGTACTCCGCGAGCTGCAGCGCCGTATGCTTGACCGTTCCCGTCTCCGCCCCCGAATGGAGACGGGAAATGGCCGTCTTCGTGAACACCCCCGACGCGTCGAACGCCTCGGTGATGCCCGCGCCCTTTTCCACCATCATCGGAATCGCGATGGTCTTGATCTGGTGTTCCATGTACTTGTTGCCGCTCGCCTCGGCCGCCATCCGGATGACGTCGATGTTCTCGCCGGAGCCGCTGTAGAGAGCGTAGAACACGCGGCAGAAGATCTCGATCGAGGTCTTGTGCATCAGGGAGCCGATCACCGGGACCTTCCACATATACCGGTCGAGGACGAACCGCCCCTTCTCGGTCGTGAAGAACCGGGCGGCCACCACCACCGGCACGATGAAGGCGATCAGGAGGATGATGAAGTTCTCCTGGAGGAACGCGCTCATCTGGAGCGTGGCGTAGGTCATCGGGAACTGCCGCATGTCCACCTTGAGGCGGACGAAAATTTCGGCCATGCCCGGGAAGATGAACCCGACGTAATAGACGCAGGCGCCGAAGAGGGCGATCAGCGTCACGATCGGCATGATGAGGGCGCTCTTCAGGTTCTTCCTGAACTCGGCGCGGCGCTCGAGGAACTTCGCGGTGCTGTCGTAGATCTCGGCCATGTTGCCGCTCTTGGAGGCCAGGCCGAGCATGTGGGCGGTGAACCTGCCGAGGACGTTCTCCTGCTTGATGAAGACCTTCTCGGAGTCCTTCCCCTGCTTCAGTTCGTTGTTGATCTCGCGGATGCCGTCCCTGAGGGTCTTGTTCTCGATGTCGTTGACCATCAGCTGGAGGATCTCGTTGTACGGCAGCTTCTGCCGGATCAGGTCGGCGCTCACCCGGACGAACGTGACGATCTCGGTCGTCGGGGGCTTCATCTTGATGTCGACGAGCTTCTTCTTGACCGACAGGACGCGGAAACCCATCTTCGACAGGGCGTCCTGCACCTCTTCCTTGGTGAACGATTTCTGTTCCCCGAGGATCGGCTTTTCGTTCCCCCGCTGGACCCGGTAGAGGAACGTCGCCCTCGGCAGGACGCGGATGAGCTTGAATTTCCTCTGCGCCGCCATCAGCTGGGACTTCTGCTTGGCGACCCTCAGGTTTTCCGCTTCGATGACGCCCTGGACCGGCTTCCCGCCGGTGGACATCCCCTCGACTCTGAACTCAGGCATAGACAGGCTCCATTGTTATCGTTTTCCCCTTCAAACGCTGCGTTTTCTTTGTTTCAGTACGAAAATATCCCGATCGAACCCCAGAAGCAATCGCCCTGTGCGTTGGGGCACTTTCCGGGGGCCTTACCAGTCCCCGATAAAACTGAACGTCCCGAGCGTACCCGTGCTGTCCAGAACCGCAACCACGGTCCCGAACCCCAGCTTCGAGGTGGCCGTGAAGGTGCAGGTCTGGACCGCCGGAGTGGCCTCATATGACGCGTTTTCATTCTCCCTCAGCTTTTCCGGCACGATGAAGCCCGAGTAGGTCCTTCCGCCCCCGCCGAAGGGTACGGGCGTGAGTTTGTACCGGTAGGCATACTGGCTGATGTTCATCATGTCGTTGACGATGGCGTCCTTGCTCGATTCCGCCAGCGTCGGACCGAACATCGCCATGCCGACCGCGATCGCCACGCCGACCATAATGACGCCGAGGATGACGAGCAGTATCTGCTGAGTTCCCATGGCCG
>CAZQSM010000113.1:0-5088 GCA_964596065.1 uncultured Chlorobiaceae bacterium
TCGCCGCCGGCGTGGTCTTCACGCTCCCGGGCTTCCTCTTCCTCACGATGACGCCCGAGAACGGGGGGACCGATTATTTCACCTACCTGACGATCCTGACGCTGGCGATGTTCGGCGGCCTGCTCGGCACCCTCATGATGATCCCGCTGCGCCGGTCGCTCATCGTCAACGAGCACAAGAACCTGCCCTACCCGGAGGGGACGGCGTGCGCCTCGGTCCTCGTGGCGGGGGAGAAGGGCGGCGACTTCGCGAAGACCGCCTACCAGGGGCTCGGGTTCGCGGTCGCCTACGCGCTGCTCCAGAAGATCTTCCACGTCATCGCCGAAACGCCGGCGTGGGTCACACGGCAGTCGAACAAGATCTTCCCCTCGGCGACGATCAACGGCGAGATCACGCCGGAGTACATGGGCGTCGGTTACATCATCGGGCCGAAGATCGCCGGCGTGCTGGTGGCGGGCGGGGTCCTGGCCTGGCTCGGGCTGATTCCGCTGCTTGCCTCGCTTGTCCCGCAGACCACGATCGCCGAGCAGCTCGTAAAGCTCGGTTACCTGAAGGATCTCGCGACCGCGGGGGGGGCGGGAAACTGGGACCCGGCGACGCAGACCTTCGGCAGTACCGCGACGGCGATCTACCGCGCCTACGTGCGGCAGATCGGCGCCGGGGCGGTGGCGGCCGGCGGATTCATCACGCTGATGAAGACCTTCCCGACGATCATCTCCTCGTTCAAGGAGAGCGTCGCCTCGCTGAAGGACCGGAAAACCACCGCCACCGTCCTGCGGACCGACCGCGACCTCTCGTTCATGACCGTCATCGTCGGGAGCCTCGGCCTCGTCCTCCTGATGGCGTTCCTCCCCCAGGTCCCCGGGGACTCGATGCTGAACAAGCTCCTGATCGGGGTGCTGGTGGTGGTGTTCGGGTTCTTCTTCGTGACCGTGTCGAGCAGGATCGTCGGCATCATCGGCTCCAGCTCCAACCCGATCTCGGGGATGACCATCGCCACCCTGATGGGCACCAGCCTCATCTTCATCGCCGTGGGGTGGACCGGCAGTTTCTACGAGCCGATGGCGCTCGTCGTCGGGAGCATGATCTGCATCGCCGCGGCCAACGCCGGCGCCACGAGCCAGGACCTGAAGACGGGGTACATCGTCGGCGCGACGCCGAAATACCAGCAGATGAGCCTCTTCGTCGGCGCGGTCGTATCGTCGATCGTCATCGGGGCTACGCTGATGATCCTCGACTCGCCGACCCCCGAGATGGTCGCCCAGGGGCTGACCCACGGCATCGGCAGCGACAAGTACCCGGCCCCGCAGGGGACGCTGATGGCCACGCTCATCAAGGGCCTGCTCTCGTTCAACCTCGACTGGCAGTTCGTGCTCGTGGGGGTCTTCCTGTCGATCACCATGGAGCTCTGCGGCGTGAAATCGCTCTCGTTCGCCGTCGGGGCGTACCTGCCGCTCTCCACGACGCTGCCGATCTTCGCCGGCGGGGCGATCAAGGGGATCGCCGACTGGGTCGGGAAGAAGAAGGGCGAAGAAGTCGAGGAAAGCGAGCTCGGGACCGGGAGCCTCTTCGCGACCGGACTGGTCGCCGGCGGGGCGCTCGCGGGCGTCATCGTGGCGCTGCTCTCCGTCAACGACAACATCTTCAACTGGCTGGCCTCGATCAGCGCCGAGCACGGGCTGACGGAAGCGCTGGGGGCCGAAGGATACGCCCTCCTGGGCGTCGCGTTCTTCGCGCTGATGGGCTTCGTGACCTACAAGGTCGCGCGCAAGCCGCAGGCCAAAGTGTAAGCACACCATCCCGAGGGTGACGGAATGTCGGATGCCATACAGGGGCTGGAGCCGAAGGGGGTCTGGAAGTACTTCGCGGAAATTTCGAGGATCCCCCGCGGCTCGAAAAACGAAGCGGCGATCGCGGCCTGGGTCGTGAAAACCGCGGGCGAATTCGGGCTCGAGACGTCCAGGGACAAGGTCGGCAACGTGGTCGTCCGCAAACCCGCCCATCCATCGATGAAGGATGCCCGCGGCGTGGTCCTCCAGGGTCACCTCGACATGGTCTGCGAGAAGAACGCCGGGACGACGCACGATTTCCTGAAGGACCCCATACGCCTGGTCAGGGAGGGGAACGTCCTGAGGGCGGACGGGACGACGCTCGGCGCCGACAACGGCATCGCCGTCGCCACCAACCTCGCGATCATGGAGGACAGCTCCCTCGCCCACGGACCGCTGGAACTCCTCTTTACCGTCGACGAGGAGACGGGCCTCACCGGGGCCTCCAACCTCGACCCGAAGCTCCTCCGGTACGACACCCTCCTGAACCTCGATTCCGAGGAGGAAGGGTCGCTCTACGTCGGCTGTTCGGGGGGGAAGGACATCACCGCCACCTGGGCCCTCGACTCGAAGCCGGCCCCCGCCGGCTCCGGTTCGTTCGAGCTCCGGGTCGGCGGCCTGCGGGGCGGACATTCCGGGCTGGAGATCGACAAGGGGAGGGGGAACGCGATCAAGATCCTCAACCGGGTGCTGATCGCCCTGGCGGAGGAGGGGATGCGGATCGTTTCGATCAACGGGGGGAACAAGCGGAACGCGATACCGCGCGAATGCGTCGCGGAGGTGACGATCCCCGGGAAATCGGCGAAGGCCGCCGGCGGGATCGTCGCGCGGTACCGCGCGGCCGTCGCGGCCGAATTTTCCACCGTCGACCCGGACGTTTCCATCGCCCTCGAACCGGTGAAGCGGGGGAAGAAGGTCCGCGTGCTGAAGAAATCACAGCAGCGGGACATCCTGCGAACCATCGCCGGCCTGCCCCACGGTGTCGCGAAAATGAGCCCCGACATCCCCGGTCTCGTCGAGACCTCGACCAACGTGGCGGTGATCACCACGACCAAAAAAACCCTCACCATCGAAACCAGCCAGCGGAGCCCGGTGCCGTCGGAGATCCTGGAAATCCAGGAAAGCGTCCGCTCGGTCTTCGAGCTCGGCGGGGCCTCGACCGAAACGTCGAACGGGTACCCGGGGTGGAAGCCGAACCTCGCTTCGCCCATCCTGAACCTGGCGAAGAAAACGTACCGGGAGCTCTATGGCCGCGACCCGGAGGTGAAGGCGATCCACGCCGGGCTCGAATGCGGCATCATCGGGGAGAAGTACCCGGGCATCGACATGGTGTCGTTCGGTCCGACGCTCGAGGGCGTCCACTCGCCCGACGAGAAGATCCGCATCGACACGGTGGACAAATTCTGGAAGTTCCTCCTGGCGATACTGAAAAACGCCGCCTGATGCCGCGCATGCCAACCCACTCGACCACCATCCGGGGAGCCACGCGATGAGTCCTGATCAGGGCGCGATCCTCCAGCCGGGCGGGCGGAGGGAAATCCCCGGGGCCTACCGGTGGATCGTCCTCTTCTTCATCAGCCTGCCGATGTTCGGCAACTACTACATCTACGACGCGATCAACCCCCTCGGGGACATCTTCGCGAGCCAGCTCGGCTTCACCGACGAGAACATCGGGTGGCTCAACTCCAGCTACAGCGTCACCGCCGTCCTCACGCTGCTGATCGGCGGCTGGTTGATCGACCGGTTCGGCGTCAGGCTGGCGGTCGCCGTCTTCTCGGTCCTCTGCCTGCTTGGTGCGATGCTCACGGCGCTCTCCGGAGACTTCATCGTGATGGCGGCCGGGAGGGCGGTGCTCGGGCTTGGGGCGGAATCGCTGATCGTCGCGGTGACGGCCGGGCTTGCGAAGTGGTTCAAGGGAAAGCTGCTCAGTTTCGCCTTCGGCCTGAATCTCCTCGTCGCGCGGTCGGCGTCCGTCATGGCCGACAATTCCCCTTCCTGGGCCCCCGGCGTCTTCTACCCGGACGGCCCGGCCGCGGAACCGAGCTGGCAGGGCCCGCTGATGCTCGGCGTCATCGCGGGCGTCGTCTGCGTCGTCGGGGCCGCGGTCTACTGGTGGCTGGAACGCAACGCCGAGAAACATTACGAACTCGGGAGCGCCGGCGAGATCGACCGCCTTTCGACCAGGGACATGTTCTCGTTCCCGAAATCGTTCTGGTACATCGTCGGCCTCTGTTTCGCGTTCTACTCGGCGATCTTCCCCTTCCGGACGTTCGCCGTCAAGTTCTTCATGCACACGCACTTCGGCGACCTTCCGGCCGACCTCGGCCGCGCCGAGGCGGGCGCCTTCAACAGCCTCCTCCCGATGGCGGCGATGTTCGTGACGCCGCTCTTCGGCCTGCTCGTGGACGTGGTGGGGCGCCGGTCGCTGTTCATGATGGTCGGCTCGCTCCTCCTGATGCCGGTCTTCCTGATCATGATGTACACCGGGGTCACGCTCTGGGTCCCGGTGGTGATGATGGGGGTGGCGTTCTCGCTCGTGCCCGCGATCCTCTGGCCTTCGGTGGCGTACATCGTGGACCAGAAGCGTCTCGGCAGCGCCTACGCCCTGATGACGCTGATCCAGCAGGTCGGGTTCTTCCTCTTCAACTGGCTCGTCGGCGTGTCGAACGACGCGTCGGGCGCCGGCGCGGACAACCCGGGCGGGTACGCGACCGGGATGTGGATGTTTTCGGTCCTCGGGTTCGTCGGGATGTTCTTCGCCGTTATGCTGAAGCGCTCGGAGTCGGGACCCGGGGCGCACGGGCTCGAGACGATCAGGGCCGGGAAGGCGGCGTCCTGATGCGCGCACCCGACATGCCCCGCTGCGTCCCGGAAGGCCGGGTCCCGCGGTGACGCCCTCCGCGGAACTCCTCTCCGCCGCCGCGATCGCCGTGCGCGATTGCGTCGGTCTGCGGCCGGGCGAACGGGTCCTGGTGGTCACCGACGAGCCCCTTCGCTCCATAGGGCTGGCGTGCCGGCAGGCCGCCGTCAACCTCGGCAACAGCGTCCTCCTCGCCGAAATCATGCCCGCCGCGTCAAACGGGGAGGAACCCCCGCCGGAAGTCGCCGACCTGATGAAAAAATTCGACGTCGTCCTCTGCCCGACCTCCCGCTCCCTCACGCACACGGACGCCCGCCGGGCCGCGAGCGCCACGGGCGCGCGGATCGCCACGCTCCCCGGCGTCAACGAGGAGATCATGGTGCGGTGCATGAACGCCGA
>CAZQSM010000114.1:0-5070 GCA_964596065.1 uncultured Chlorobiaceae bacterium
GCGGACCGCTCCGGTCTCCTTCCTCTCCGGCAAGGGGATTGCTTGGAGAGGGGTGTGGTCATAATGACCGTTCGACCGATAATCTGATGTCACGCTGCCGGCTGAAGACCGTGCGTTCCCGGAGCGTAAGCTGGAAACTCAGGAGTCGCCAGCGGTACGAGAAACTTGCCGAGTGTTCGAGCGAGGCCCTGCGGTAGTAGGGATCGAAACTCCTGGCATAGCGGTAACTCGCATACAGACCTTTGAGGAAAAGCTGTGACGTCTGGAACGAGGCGTTCCAGCCATAGGTATGGCCCCTCAACCCTGCGAAGAAATAATGGACCGATGCCCCCGCCCCGAGTGTAAACGGTATCACGTGTTTGAATGATCCGTCGAACGTCTGTGCGAGGTTGATCGTGCTCTGGTCCGAGGCGGTCAGACGATCTCCACCGTAGTCGTACGAACGAAAATCGGCGGTGCTGCGGCTCCGGATCTCCCCCGGGAGCGTCCCGCTGACGCCGATCAAGGCAAAGTGTTCTGTGGACCGCCACGTCCCGTTGCCGGAATTCGACAGATGCGAATAATTGTACGCCGCGTTGACGAGGAACCGGCCGACACTCCGGTGGGCGCTGTTCGAGAGCCCGATCCGGTAGAACGAGATGGTTTCCAGATAAGACCGCTCACCGTACGCGAGCGTGAGATTGTTCGCGACATTGAACGTCCCTACGGACCGGACGTGGTTCAGATTGATATTCCCGTTCCAGTTGTCGTTGGCGAGTCTGACCCGTTCCCCGTACCGCCGAAAGGTCGTCACCCCGGTTCCGCCTCCGATCCCCAGCCCCCACTTGAAAAACTCGTTTTGCGTGATCTGGACGCCCTGGGACGCGCTGACGGAATAGACTGAAAAATTCACGCTCGAGGCGCTCTGTCCGGTAAGACCCGTGGTCAACCGGATCACGTCGTTGAGGATCCCGCCGTACGCGACGCCCCCCGAGAGGCCCGAGTAACTCGCATATTTGTTGAACTCCGATCCGAAATTCACATGGTGCCGTTCGGCAAGGGACCTCGATCCGTCGAATTGAAGCGACAGTATCCGCTCGGAAATGCCAGAATATTTCTCTCTGAATTCGCTGAGTGAACCGGAAACACTCGCGTGACCGTCCGTCCCGTTCCGCGACGATGCGGAAAACACATATTGGAGCGACAATTGCTCGAACGGGTCGCCGACGATCGCCCAGGACTTGTTTCTGATGAAGGAAAAATTTACGAGCGGGAAAAAGGGAACGCGGGTCAGCGCGACGCCGATCCTGTCCTGGTGGTCCCGCGTCCCGCCCCTGTTCCGGAGCCCCTGGTAGTCGTACCGGATTTCCGTCGTGTATTCACGGGTGGCCAGCTGGAAATTAACGGGCGCAGTTTGCAGGAACAGGAGGTTGACGTCGTACTCGTTCCAGAGAAATTGTCTTGTGCTGACGGCGGAATGGGAAGATCGCGATGTCCGGAAGCCCGCGGTAAACGATGTCCGGAGGGTGTAAAAGATGAAGTGTTCGGATTTGATGGAGCCGGTAGTGCTGAGGTTGATCGAAGGAGACCTTCGAAGTGAGGTCAGGAGGTTGCCGTTGACGAGGACATCCTGATACTGGTGTTCGTACCGGATTTCTCCGCCGATCGGGCCGAGTTGAGAGAACGCCGCGGACGCCATGAGGAACGACGCCCACACTATGATGATGGTTCTATACACTTCCCCTTGCCTGAAAAACTGGAACTGGACAAATCCCCGCCGCGCGACGGCCGCCCTATTTCCCGGCCGCTTCACCAGCGACCGTCGCGCACGGGGTACTTCCGACCGGGAACGCCGGAACCCCCGGGAGAACCGTCCTTACTTCTTATGGCATGAAACGCAGAGCTTGCCATACTGCGACGAGTAGACCAGCCCGATGCCGCCGTTCATATGCGGATTATGGCACGATGAGCACTGCATGTAGCCGTCGAACAGGCGTACCGACGTCGTCGGGGCGCCCGGGGCGGTGCTGTTCGGTCCGGACCACACGTACGTGGCGGTCTGCGCGGGATAGATGCCCGAAGGATCGAGGGCCTGTGCAGCACCGTAGTCGAAGTTCACCGGATGCACGTGCTCGAGGTTGAATTCGCCATCCTTGATGTTCGCTTCATGGGGGACCGTGAATCCTTCGTACGGCGCCCAACTACCAGACGCAAAAGGCCGACGACTTTCGGTGTAGGCCGCCGCCGTGAACAGCGCGCTTCCGTCGTGGCAGCTCATGCAAAACGAGCTGTAATTGTCGGATGACTCGATGTTCTCAACGTTCGCATCCAGGGAGTTCGGGTTCTGGTACGGCTGGCCGAACGTCTTCGATGTGACCGACGCGCGGATCCAGAGGGGCTGCGCGATGCCGGTGGCCGGAACGTGGGGAGCATGGCAATACCCGCAGAGACCCTTCGCCAGGCCATGGGGATGAAGCGTCGTGTCGTAGACCCCCGGGGTCGTGATCGAGTCTATGCTCGTGACGTATTTGCCGGAATCGGGCGTGAAATCGTGCGGCCCCTTTAACATCGCCGAACGCGTTCCCTGCGTCCCGCCCGACATCGTCGGCAGGGGCTGCAGTTGAGCGCTCACCGTTGCGCTGACCAGCAACAGGGCGATCGCGATTAGAATGGTCTGTTTCATATGACTTTCTCCTCTAGAGGAAGTGTGTTCGCCTCAGATTTAGTGTGAATCCCCCCACCCCACGAGGCGGATGAAGCGGGAGGATTGGGCTACTGTGCCTTCAAGAGCCTGAACACCTGGAGACGGGCATTGAGCTGGTCGGTCACGTAGATGGTGTCGTCACTGCCGATCGCGATCGAGACTGGGTTGATGAACCCGTTGTTTCCAGTCGAATATTTTCCAACGAAGAGGAGTAGTTCCCCTTTCTGGTTGAAAATCTGGTAATTCTGGTGCAAGGCATCCAGGACATAGATGTTTCGCTCGGAATCAAGGGCGATACCCTTCGGCCGGTTGAACATCCCGAAGGCGTCTCCCTGACTCCCGAACTGGCGAAGATATGTCCCCTTCACATCGAATATTTCCACCCTGAAATTGAATGCGTCCACCACGTAAATGTTTCCGTCGGGATCCACGGCCGCGCTCTGGGGGAAATTGAACTCCCCGGCCGCCTCACCCCTCCGGCCCAGCGCGAAAAGGGAATCTCCCGCCAGTGAATACACGAAGACGTTGTGGGCCTTGTTGTCCACGACGATCAGGCGGTTGCGCACCGTATCGCAGACCAGATCGACAACGCCGGGGAGCTGACCTGGCTCGCCGATCATTCGGACGAATTTCCCCTCGTCGTCGAGGACTGCAATCTGACCGATGCTCGCCAGGGAGATGAACACTTCGCCCCTCGCGTACGCAATCCCGCGGGGATTTTTCAGTTCCACGGTCGATTTTTCACCAAGCACCTTCACGTTTCCATCCTTCAGATCGAAGAGGAAAATCCCCTGGGAAACGTCGGTGACATAGACTCGGCCATTTCCGGCATCGCAGACGTCGAACGGTCTGCTCAACTTCACGATTGATTTTTCCCCCGCCAGGCCTGACACGACCTGCCCGACCGCGCCGCGAAAATCTTCCTCGCCCTGAACAGAACGGACGAAGGCGATTCGTGCCTCGTCGGGGGGGTCGGGCCACACGAGCGTGGATTCCTTCGTGGCGGAACATCCCACGATCATCATCGCGATGGCCGCGGCACCAACGAACGAAAGAACGGCGTTCATCCTTGTCATTGATTTTCCTCCTCGGATGGTTCATTCATGATGTCTTCGAGTGATGGGAGCTTGAATTCGTCCCTCTGCGTGACGGCGACCGACGGCCGGAAATCGATGTCCGCCGTCGCAACGGAGAAACCGACCGACATCGACCAGGTTCGGGAATACTGTGTGCTGAGGTAACCCGGGCTCGCGAACAGTGCGACGTGGGGAACAATCCGGACCGAGATGTCCATCGCCGCGTGGACGCTCGAGTGAGTGATATATCCCCGGAGGATTTCCGCGCCCACCTGCACACTGCTGCCAGGGGCCCAGATGACGCCGGCCCCCGAGAGGAAGAGCACCGTTCCCTCTACGGAGTTGATGCCGGTCAGGAGGATGCCCCGGAAAAAGTTCGAACCGAATGAGAGCGTGATCCCTCCCTTGCTGGTGTTGACCGGGAAGAACGCACTCTGCTGATGCTCTTCAGTCACCGAAGTTTCGAACCAGAGCCCCGCGGCCTCGACAACAGGCAGCGGAACAGGGAGCGTACCCTTCACGCCGAAACCGTACGATGTGAGGGATGATAGCGTCCCGAGTTGTTCGCCCGTCAGGCGCGAGTACCCTTCCACGTTTGTGGAAAGACCGTAGCTCATGCCAAAGACATTCATCCCCCGCAATCCGGACCTCAGGAAATCGATCCGGCCGTAATGTGCGCGCCAGTGAGCAACGGGGGTGAGGCCGGGGGTGGGCAGGTAGGAAAGGCCGGTCCCGCTCGCCATCCCGTTCGCCGTGAAGACCTGGGCCGCCCCGGGGACCGGCAGCCCCGTCATCAGCAGCGCGACGGCGATATATCGGGTCTTCAGTGACATTGGGCACAGATTTCGGCAGCCTTGTTTGAAGCGACAAGCAGCTTCGGATGCGAACCACCGTGCGGATTGTGGCACGATGCACACGATATCTCCCTACCGGTCGCGGCGACGGTCTTGTAACGGACAGGGTGGCGGCCCACCGGGTGGTTGAGATCAAACCCCTCGTGGCATCCGGAACAGAGCGCGTTGACATCGTCCTTCAGCAGGTGTTTCCGTTCCGAGGAGTGCGGACTGTGACACGTCGCGCATTCCGACGCCACCGCGTGCGGGAACGCCGCCGAGTCGACCGCCGCGACCTTCTCGCCGTGGCACGTTTCACAGGTTCCCGGGACTCCCGCCTCGACCACGACCGCTTTTTTCTCCGCCGACCAGGCGTGGCAGTTCGTGCACTCGTTCATCTCCACCGGGCCGTGGATGTAATCTGCCAGGCGGTGTTCCTTGTGGCAGACGGAGCAGTCGGCCGTCATCGTGGCGCCCC
>CAZQSM010000115.1:0-4874 GCA_964596065.1 uncultured Chlorobiaceae bacterium
ACGCCTGCCCGAGATGCTCCCCCACCTCGTGCACGTTCACGATGTTCGGATGACGGAGCGTCGAGAGGAGGTGTCCCTCCGCCAGCAGCCGTTTCCGGTTTTCGGGATCGGCGAGCAGCCCCCGGTTCAGGATTTTCACCGCTACCGTCTCCCCCGTCACCGTGTCGGTGGCGGCAAACACTTTGCCCATCCCCCCCTCGCCCAGCGGCTCGCCGAGGCGGTAGTGCGATATCCGTTTCGCGCGGCGGGACCGCCCGATCGCGTTCGTGGCGCCGATCCAGGCCGCGGTGGCGAGGACCACTCCTCCGACGGGCAGGAGCGTCGACGCCGCGGGCCCGCGCCTGATCGTGCCGTGGAGCGCGAGGAGATAGGCGAGAAGCATCGCGGCGCCGAACGCCAGGTTTCCCCTCCCGGAGGTCTTCAGCTTCCGCGTCGCGTAGACGAGCGAAGCGCCGAGCGCCGCGATGACGACGGCGAACTTGAACGCCTCCGGACCGGGCCGTGCCATCGTGACGGAGCGGCCGACCGAATGATACAGATCGACCGCGGTCCCCTCGATCGGCCCGTATTCCGATATTTCGAGCTTCCCCGGCCCGACTCCCCGGCGCGTCACCACCCTCCCGCCCGGGAACACGACCTCGATGTCGTACGCTGCCGCGCTGTCGAGCGCGAAACGGACCGGGCCGGGAAAGCCGACCAGGGCGGAGCGCTCGAGCATCCCGCTTCCGGGGGACCCGGACCTCCGGAGCCGTATCATCGAACCGATGCCGTCGGAATTGCTCCCGATGCCGCGGAGCCTTACGCTCACGACGTTCGCGGGGTTGATGCCGTTTTCGAAGACGGCCAGGCTCCTCTCGTCCTTCAGCGAGCTGAAGAGGAAGTCCTCGTCCCCGTCGCCGTCGATGTCCACGAACTTCGCACTTCCCGCGCGGCGGAAACCGAGGTGGCGGTATTCGGCGAACCTCCCGCCCCTGTTCTCGTAAAACCGGTCGTGGAGGAAAAGGTCGTCGTCCCCGTCGCAGTCGATGTCCGAGAAGGAGCCCGCCGGATTGTCCCCGCCGGGATCGAAACGGAGCGTCTCGCCGGGCTCGAACGTTCCCCGCCCGTCGTTCATCAGGAACGCGGCGATCCCGTCCCGCGAAACCACGAACACATCGAGCGCGCCGTCGTTGTCGATGTCGATCGGGTGGGCCCAGGTGATATACGGCCCCGCGGCGGATGCCGGCCAATCCAGCCCGCGTTCGACGGCCGATTCCTTGAACCCGCCGTCCGACGCGTTGGCGTAGAACTCATTCCGGTCCCGGAAATTATATTTGAACAGGTCGGTCCGCCCGTCGTTGTCCAGGTCCGCCGCGAAAAACGAGAGCGGCGACGCGCCGGTCCTGCGCCGGTGTTCGATGATCGTCGACTCCGGAAAGTTGCCCACGCCGTCGTTCCGGTAGACGATCAGCGATTCAGACGGCCGCTCGTCCGCCGCCGGCATCAGGATGAGGTCGAGGTCCCCGTCGTTGTCCATGTCGGCGGCGCGGATCCTGCTGTAGTTCGTGGAGCCCGGCCGCGACACGGGACCCGGGAGCTCTTCGAACCCCCACGAACCCGAATTCCTGTACCAGAGGTTGTCCGTCAGCCCCCGGTGGGCGACGATGTCGGGGAAGCCGTTGTTGTCGATGTCCGCGACCGTCGCCCTGGAGGCAATCGAGCGTCCCGGCGGATGGAGTCGTTCGGTCATCTCGGTGAAGAAACCGTCGCCGCGGTTTGCGTAGAGCCGGTCGGGATACCTGCCGTCGGCGCAGACGAACAGGTCCGCGCTGCCGTCGCCGTCGAAGTCGGCCGACTCGACCTGCCCGCCGTTGAGATGGATGTTCACCGCCGGGGAAACATCGATGAATGTCGGCAGCCTGCCCCGCACATTGGACAGGATCCCGGAGCTCGTGACGACGTAGAGGCGATAGTTCCCCCCGCGCCCCGACTCCGGCGTACGACCCTTCCCTGCCCCGGACGATTCCACCGCGGCGTACGCCAGTTCCACCGACGAGTATCCGGTTTGCATCGGCACCTTCGCCGCCGCGGCCCACGATCCGCCCGCGTAGCGGAACACCGCGCCGTTGTCGGTGAAGATCCAGGCCTCCCCGTCGGCCAGCGCCTTCACGGTCCGGGGCACGCTCCCTTCCGGAAGCGTCTCGCGTTTCCAGGAGCCCCCCGAGAAACGGAGCCCGTGGTTGACCGAGACCGCCCACCCCCGCCCCGGCGCGGAAAAACTCAACTCGAGTATGGTATCGTCGAACCCGCCCCCTTCGACCGGGTAACGGGCCCAGCTCCTCCCGTCGAAATGATACAGGGCGCCGTCCTTGCCGCCGGCCCAGATGTCGTTTCGCGAGAGCATTTCCAGTGCGCGGAGCGACTGCGCGGCAAACGACGGCTTTCGTTCCCACCTGGCCCCGTCATAGGCGTAGAAAAGGCCGTCCTCGCCCACGCCCGCTCCGTAATAACCGAGCGAATCGCGCGCGATGCGGAACCGGAACAAGACGAGTTCCTCCCCGGAGCCGTTCGTCGCGCCCGGGAACTGAACGGGGGCCCATGCCCGGCCGTCGTAACGGTACATCGTCTTCGCCCAGGTTTTCGCGTCGTGGCCCAGGACCCAGACGTCGCGGTCCGAAAGCGCCTCGACGAGGAACACTTCGATCAGTCCGCGGGCGAACAGGGAGGCGTCGAGCTGTTTCTCCGCGGTGACGCCGTTGAACCTGTAGAGGCCCAGGTTGGTCGTGTACCAGAGCGATGTGTCTGACACCGCGTCCAGATCGAAGGCGACCTCCGGGGGGGTGAGTGGCACCGCGTTATAGAAACTGATCCCGGGGGACACCCCTCGCGGCGGCCCCGCCGCCGCCGGCTGCCGGGCGTTCGCCAGGCCCGGCATCCCGATGGTGATCGAAAAGAGGGCGACGGCGATCCGGGGCGCGCGGGACGCGGCGATCTGATGGCGCTGGCTCGGCACGCGGGGTCCGGTCCGTCGGTCAGTGAAGGAGCGGCCGCGTGAAGATGCTGTCCCAGGCCGACAGCGCTGCCTTGGGATTCAGGTCCGCGTCGACGAGGCCGATCGCGGCGAAGAGCGGGAGGATGGAACCCGGCGGCACCGGGATCGACGCCAGGTCAAGGTCGGTGAACGTCAGCTGAAACACGGCGACCGCCCCCACGGTCTCGAGCAGTTCCGCCTGCCGGATGATGTACCGGCGCTGTTCGTCCTGGGACGAGACGATCGAGTCGAGCGTCGCCGACGACCAGCCCCCTTCGGTCACCATCACGGGGATCCGTCGCCCGCCCGGGATGCGGAGATAATAGTCGATGGGCAGTTCCCCGGGCGTGGAGAAACCCGCCAGGTACGGATATGATGAGAGCCCCAGTTCCTGGATGAACGGGAAATCCGCGAAATCCTCCTCCACGCCGGCGTATCCCCCGCCGCCCATCCGGCCCCAGGCGTAATCGACCTGCACGCTCACGCTCAGCGGGACGCCGGCATTCCGCGCGCGGACATCCGCCGCCGCCCCGTTGACCGCGTCCCGAAGCGCGGCGTAGAGCTCCGGGGAAGAGAGCCCCCTGATCAGGTTTGTCTCGAGGGCGAGCCCGAGGTGGGCCGGCCGCACGATGCTGTCGAGCACGACCGCGTACCGGCGGAACAACATCCGGATTTCGGGCTCGAGGAGGCTCCGCCCCGACCGCACGAGGGCATCCGACTCGGCCGACCGGTTCAGGCCGTTCGCGGGATCGATGTAGGCCCAGATCTCGTGCCCCTTGTGGCGGTAATATTCCGCGAGGCCGAGCTGGTCGCGCGCGATCAACGATTCCGCCCTGACCCCGGCGAGCAGGGAGTCCCAGGGAATTTCGTAGCTCATCAGGGCCGCGTCGGCGCGGAGCGACCACATATCGATGGCCGCGATCGCCTGCCCGATGTCCGGGCGCGGCGGGATGCCGGAGAAGCCCATCCGGTAGCTCCGCGTCGCGGCGGGAGGCCGGAGGGCCTCATCGTCGGCACAGCCGGCCGCGGCGAGCGCCATCGGGAACAGGAGGAGAAACCATGGGAAGCGCGACATCGGTGTAAAGATAATAATTCCCGGGAAATACTGTTTTTCCTCCCGATTTTGCACCAATCTCCCTATATTGGGCCATGCACGAGTTCACCATTCTCAGGGACATCGTCATCCTCCTGGCGGCTGTCACCCTCATCATCCCGCTGTTCCATAAGCTGCGCCTTCCCACGATCGTCGGGTTCATGCTGGCCGGGGTGATCATCGGCCCGCACGGTTTCGGCCTGATCCGGGACACCACCAACGTGCAGACGCTGGCGGAGATCGGCATCGCGCTGCTCCTCTTCTCCATCGGGATGGAGCTCTCGTTCGATCGCATCATGAAGATGTGGACCGGCGTCCTGATCGGGGGCGGCCTCCAGGTCATCCTCACGGCGGCGGCCACGACCGGCATCCTCTATTTTTTCGATCTCACCTTCCCCGAGGCCCTCTTCACCGGCTTCCTGGTGTCGCTCAGCAGCACGGCGATCGTGATGAAGATCCTCTACGACCGGGGAGAGACGCATTCGCCCCAGGGAAAGATCGCCATCGGGATACTCCTGTTCCAGGACCTCTGTTTCATCCCGATGCTGCTCGTCGTCCCGATGCTGGCCGCCCCCGGGTCGATGGACCTGCCGGTCATCGCCGCGCATGTCGGGAAGGCCCTGCTCACCGTCGGAGGCATCATCCTGGGGACCCGCTACCTCTTCCCCTGGCTCATCGAACGGGCGCTGAAAACCGGGAGCCGCGAGCTGTTCGTCCTCCTCGTCGTCGTCCTCTCGCTCGGCAGCGCGTGGGTCTCATCCGCGGCGGGCC
>CAZQSM010000116.1:0-4847 GCA_964596065.1 uncultured Chlorobiaceae bacterium
TTTGCCGGTCGGTTTGCCGGTCGGTTTGCCTGATCGCCCGGCGGAGGGTCTGTTCGCGACGGCCGGCCGCGCTGGGGTACGTGTGTTTCGGGGCACGCCTGGTTCTATGATATAGTGGTTGTTGATGAAGTCAGAATGCGGCGAGCCCCTCGAGCGCCGACAGGATGTCGGCGCTCTGGGGAAGCATCGCGTTCTCGAGTTTCGGCCCGTACGGGATCGGCGAATCCTTCGCGGCCACCCGACGGATGGGGGCGTCGAGGCTGGTGAAGGCCTCGGCGGCGATCAGCGCGGCGATCTCCGCCCCGAACCCTCCCGTGAGCGTGTCCTCGTGGACGACGAGCGCCTTCCCCGTCTTCCGGACGCTCCGCAGGACCGCCTCCGCGTCGAGCGGGTTCAGCGTCCGGAGGTCGATGACCTCCACGTCGACGCCGTGCGCTTCCATTTTCCGCGCCGCCTCCAGCGAGCGCTGGACCATCATCCCCCAGGTGATCACCGAGATGTCCCTCCCTTCCCGGACGGTTTTCGCGATCCCGAACGGCAGGCAGTATTCCTGATCGGGTTCCGGCGAGGAGGCGAAACTCGCCCGGTAGAGCCCCTTGTGTTCGCAGAAGATCACCGGGTCGTCCGACCGGCAGGCGCTCTTGAGGAGCCCCTTGGCGTCCGCGGCGTTCGAGGGCATCACGACCCGCAGGCCGGGGATGTGGGTGAAGAACGCCTCGATCGACTGGCTGTGGTAGAGCCCGCCGTGGATGTAGCCGCCGACCGCCACGCGGATCACCATCGGGCACGACCACTCGTTGTTCGAGCGGAAGCGAAGCATCGAGACCTCGTCGCGCAGCTGCATGAAGGCCGGCCAGATGTAGTCGCCGAACTGAATCTCCACTACCGGCTTGAAGCCCCGGACCGCGAGCCCGAATGCCGTGCCGACGATGCTCGCCTCGGCGAGCGGTGAGTTGAACACCCTGTCCCACCCGAATTTTTTCGTCAGGCCCCTGGTGGCGGTGAACACGCCCCCCTTGTCGCCCGCCACGTCCTCGCCGTAGACGAGCATCCGGGGATTCCGGCTGAGCTCCTCGTCGAGGGCGTGGTTTATGGCGTCGACCATCACGGTCTTCGCGCCGGCGTGGACGGGTTCGACGAAGCCCGCACGCGGGTCCTTCTCCGCGGGGGCGTACACGTAGGTCATCAGGTTGGCCGGGTCCTGCTCGGGAAGTTCCTCGGCCGCGGTGGCCGCGCGGTCGATCCGGCCGGCGATCTCCTGCTTCAGTTTTTCGAGCTGTACCGCGGTGAGGAAGCTGTTGTCGAGCAGGTACGACTCGAGCTTCGGCAGCGGATCGCGTTCCCGGTCGCTCGAGAGGTCCTTCTCGGACCGGTATTTGCGCTGGTCGTCGGACGACGAATGCGGCAGGAGCCGGACGGTATGGGCGAGGATGAGGCTGGGGCCCTCCCCGCGCCGGGCCCTGGCCACCGCGTCGGTCGCGGTCGCGTAACTCTCGGGAAAGTCGCACCCGTCGATCTCGTAACGGTGGAGTCCGCGGTAGCCGCTCACCAGGTCGTGGATGGAGCCCGCCGCGGTCTGCTCCTCCTTCTTCACGGAAATCGCGTACTTGTTGTCCTGGATCAGGAAGATCACCGGGAGTTTCTCGCGGGAAGCCCAGTTGAGCGCTTCGTGGAATTCACCTTCGCTCGTGGCGCCCTCGCCCGAGGCGACGTAGACCACCTCGTCGACCCCCTCACGGCGGGCACCGAGCGCAGTCCCCACGGCCTGCAGATACTGCGTCCCCGTGGGACTCGACTGTGACACGATCCGGTGCTTCCGGTGGCCGTAATGGAACGGCATCGCGAACCCGGCGCTGCTCGGCCCCGCCGCGCGGTGAAGGGCTTCCCGGAAGATCTCCTCCACCGTGTAGCCGAAACCGAGCGAGAACCCGAGGTCGCGGTAATAGGGATAGGCCCAGTCGTATCCCGGCTTCATCGCCAGCGCCGTGCCCACCTGCGCGGCCTCGTGGCCCGACCCGCCGATGTGGAAGAAGACTTTTCCCTGCTTCAGGAGGATGAGGATCTTGTCATCGGTTTTCCGGGCCGTGTACATCGCCGTGAACGCTCTCAGCAGGATTTCCTTCGACGGCGAGGCCTTGCCCGCCTTCGCCGCGCTCTTCTTTGGTCGGGGCATTTATGCGTGTGCGATTGGTGAGGGATCTTCGCTCAGGAGCCGGTCGAGCGGCACCGACCTCCCGGAGCATGAAAAGACGGTTTCGAAACCGCGGGCGACCGCGTCCGCGACGCCCTCCATCGGGACGCGGGCACCGAGGGACCGTTCCATCGAGGTGACGCCCAGGTGCGGGATGCCGCACGGGATGATCCGCTGAAAATAGGACAGATCGCTGTTGACGTTCAGCGCGACGCCGTGCATCGTGACCCATCCCGACACTTTCACGCCGATCGCGGCGATTTTTTCCCCCGCGACCCAGACCCCGGTGTAGCCCGGCTCCCGCTCCCCCTTCAGGCCGAACGGGGCGATGGCCCGGATCACGACCTCCTCGAGGTCCCGCAGGTAACGGTGGATGTCCGCGCCGTGGCCGCTCAGGTCGATGATCGGATACGCCACCAGCTGTCCGGGCCCGTGGTAGGTGATGTCACCGCCGCGGTCGGTGCGCACGACGTCCGCGCCCGAGCGCGCGAGTTCGTCCGCGCCGGCCAGCAGGTGGTCGGCGTCGCCCGAGGTGCCGATCGTGTAGACGTGGGGATGCGTGGTCAGGAGCAGCGTGTCGTCGCAGAGGCCCGCGCGACGCCTCGCGTGGAGCTCCCGCTGGAGCTGCCAGCAGCCCCGGTACTCCGTTTCTCCCGGCCGGACGATGTTGAGCGGCTTCACCGTCGTCCGGCGTGGTCCGGGGCGGGCCGGTTTAAATGTGGATCGAATGGCCATCGGCGTTCTCGGCGGCCTCCATGATCGCCTCGGAGAGCGTCGGGTGCGCGTGGATCGTGCTGAAAATTCCCGCGGCCGTCGCCTCGAGGGATTTCGCCACGCCCAGTTCGGCGATCATCTCGGTGGCTTCGGAGCCGAGGATGTGCGCACCCAGGAGCTCGCCGTATTTCGCGTCGAAGATCAGCTTCACGAGGCCGTCGGTTTCGCCGATCGCGCGCGCCTTGCCGCTGGCGGTGAACGGGAATCGTCCGATCTTCAGTTCGTACCCCTCGGCCCTCGCGCGCTCCTCCGTCATCCCGATGCTGGCGACCTGCGGCTGGCAGTAGGTGCACCCGGGGATATTGTCGTAGTCGATGGGGCGGGGGTTTCTGCCGGCGATCGCTTCGACGCAGACCACCCCCTCGCGCGACGCCACGTGCGCGAGCCACGGGGGCCCGGCGACGTCGCCGATCGCGTAGATTCCGGGGACCGAGGTGCGGGAATATTCGTCCGCGACGATCCACCCTTTCTCGGTTTTGACCCCGGCCTCCTCCAGCCCGAGCTTTTCGACGTTGCCCTGGACGCCGACGGCCATCAGCGCGACGGCCGCCGTGAGCTTCTTCTTCCCCTCGGGGGTCGTGATCGTGACGGCGACGTCCTTCCCCGCGGCCACGCTTTCGACTTTCGCGCCGGTGATGATCTCGATCCCGTTCTTCCTGAAGTTGCTGGCGAGGAGTTTCGAGATCTCTCCGTCCTCCACCGGGAGGATCGACGGCATCATTTCGACCATGGTGACCTTCGTCCCGAAGGCATTGTAAAAATAGGCGAATTCGACGCCGATCGCCCCGGCGCCGATGATGATCATCGATTTCGGGAGGGCAGGGAGGGTCATCGCGGCTGCGGCATCGATCACGCCCTTCCCGTCGATGGCGACGCCCGGGATGCTCCTGGCGCGCGCGCCGGTCGCGAGGATGATGTGTTTGGCCCGGAGCGTCTCCGCGGCCTTCCCGTCACGGGACACGGCCACCGCGCCGCCGCCGAGGAGCCGTCCGCTGCCGGGAACCTGTTCGATCTTGTTCTTCTTGCAGAGGTACTCGACCCCCCTGGAGTTGAGCGTGGCGACGTCCCGGCTCCGCCGGATGATCTTCGCGAAGTCGAATTTCAGCTCCTTGACCGTGATCCCCCACCGGTCGGCATGGAGGAATGCCCGGTAGATTTCAGCGTTCTTCAGGAGCGCCTTCGTTGGGATGCAGCCCCAGTTGAGGCAAACTCCCCCGAGCTTGTCCCGTTCGACGATCGCCGTGCTCAGGCCGAGCTGCGACGCCCTGATGGCCGCGACATACCCCCCGGGGCCTCCCCCGATCACCGCCACGTCAAATTGCCGATCCGCCATAACGCTCCAGAAATAAAAAAAGGGTTGATGATACCCTTAAATAACCTCAATACCGGTGAATTATTGACTTTCCACTGCAAAATATATGCATTCAGAAGTGAAAATCCAACGGCCCGCCGGGCTGCCCGGATCTCCCTCTGCGGGTCGGTGACAGGAGCCGACTCGTCCTCCCCCGCACCCCGCCGGGGCCCGCGGGAATCCGCGTTCCCGGGCCCCGCGGGTCCCGGCCGCGGGGAATTTTCATATTGCAATTCCCTCCTGAATTCGTTATCATTACCCCCATTCCGATGCGGAGCAGATGACTACCGAAGCTGTCGAGCAATCCAATGTCGTCACGAACCGCCGGGCCCGCTTCGAATACTTCATCCTCGAATCGTACGAAGCCGGCATCGCCCTCAAGGGCACGGAAGTAAAGTCGCTTCGCGCCGGAAGCGCCAACCTCCAGGACGGGCACGTGATGGTCAGGCGCGGCGAACTCTGGCTCGCGGGAATGCACGTCAGCCCGTTCGAGAAGGGGAACATCAACAACCACGATCCGGTGCGCGACCG
>CAZQSM010000117.1:0-4767 GCA_964596065.1 uncultured Chlorobiaceae bacterium
GCAAGCTGGTGCTGATCGCGCTGATCATCCTGATGGAGGGCGTGCTCGCCTGGCTGACGGTCCGCGCGGACATCCCGCAGCCGCTCCAGTACCTGATCCTGGTCCCGGCCGCGTCGATGCTTCTGACGATCATCTTCGATTCCCGGATCGGGTTCTTCGGGACGGTCGTGATCGCCTTCCTGGTCGCGAGCGTGCGGGGGAACGATTATTCGATCGCCCTCTCGTCGCTGATCGCCGGCGGCTTCGGGGCCTATACGGTCCGCGACATCCGCAACCGGACGCAGATCTTCCGGTCGCTCATTTTCATCTTCCTGGGCTACGGGCTGTCGATCGTCGCGCTCGGGCTGGAACAGTTCGAATCGTTCGCGTCGATCACCACGAAGCTCACGTTCGCCCTGGCCAACTCGGTCTTTTCGCCCGTGGTGACCTACGGCCTGCTGATCTTCTTCGAGAAGAGCTTCCGCGTGGCCACCGACCTCACGCTGCTGGAGCTCTCCGACACCAACCACCCGCTCCTGCGGCAGCTGTCCGAGAAGGCCCCCGGGACCTTCCACCACAGCATGATGCTCGGAAACCTGTCGGAGTCGGCGGCCGAGGCGATCGGGGCGAACCCGATCCTCGCCCGCGTCGGGGCCTACTATCACGACATCGGGAAGACCGTCAAGCCGGAGTATTTCGTGGAGAACCAGGTGGGCGCGCACAACAAGCACACGCGGCTTCGGCCGAGGATGAGCGCCCTGATCATCGCCTCGCACGTCAAGGAGGGGGCGGAACTCGGCCGCCTGCACCGGCTCCCGGAAACAATCGTCGATTTCATCTACCAGCACCACGGCACCAACAGGATCTCCTTCTTCTACGAGAAGGCGGTGAAGCAGGCAGCGAAAAAGCCCGACGGGGAATCGATCCACGAGGAGGATTTCCGGTATCCCGGGCCGAAACCCCAGTCGAAGGAGGCGGGGATCGTGATGCTGGCAGACTCGGTGGAGGCCTCGATCCGCTCCGTCGATTACCTGACGCCGCCCAAGATGGAGGAACACATCGGCGAAATGATACGGCAGCGCTTCCTGGAGGGGCAGCTGGACGATTGCGAACTGACGCTTCGCGATCTGTCGAAGATCCGCGAGGCCTTCCTGAAAATCCTCGTCGGCATCCATCACCAGCGGATCAAGTATCCCGACCCGGCGGGGGCGGGAACGACGCCCGGGACGCCGCCGGGAACGCCCCCAGCCCAGCCCGCCGACGGTGACGGCGGGGTGCCCGCGGACGCGGAGGCGCAACCGGCCGCGGCCGGCGGGCCGGCCCCGGAGCCGGGCGGATCCGGGGAGGGGGAACGGTGAACGCATCGCTCCGGAATTACGTCCATTTCCTGAGGCTGGAGAAAAATTCCTCCGCCAACACCGTGGATTCGTACCGCCGCGACCTCGAACGTTTTCTCTCCTATCTCGACGACGCCGGCGTCCCCTCGGCCGCGGGGGCCCGGGAGGAGCATGTCGCCCGCTTCGTCAAGCTCCTCGGGGAACTGGGTCTCTCGCCCCGGTCGGTGTCGCGCAACGTCACGGCGATCCGGATGTTCTACCGGTTCCTCGTCGCCGAAAAGGAGCTGGCCGTCGACCCGACGCAGAACCTCGACCTCCCGAAACTCTCACGCATGCTGCCCGACGTCCTGAACCCGGCGGAGATCGAGTCGATCCTCCGGCAGCCCGACACCTCCTCGCCGCTGGGGATCCGCGACCGCGCGATCCTGGAGACCCTCTACGCGACCGGCACCCGTGTTTCAGAGCTGGTCTCACTCACCCAGTCGAACGTCTTTCCGGAAGACCGTTTCATCAGGGTGACCGGGAAGGGGTCGAAGGAACGGATCGTGCCGATCGGTCGTTCGGCGCTCGAATGGATCGGGACCTACCGTTCCCGCGCCAGGCCCGGGCTCGCCGGGGCGCGGGGCGCGTCGGACATCCTGTTCCTCAACGCCAGGGGGAGGCCGCTGTCGCGGATGGGCGTCTGGGGCGTCGTGAGGTCGTACACGCTGAAATCGGGGATCGGCAAGGAGGTCCACCCCCACACGTTCCGGCATTCGTTCGCCACCCACCTCCTGGAGGGGGGGGCCGATCTCCGCTCGGTCCAGGAGATGCTCGGCCACGTGAGCATATCGACGACGCAGATCTACACCCATATCGACCGCGAGTACCTGCGGGAAGTCCACAGGACGTACCACCCGCGCGCCTGATGTTTTCACCCGTCATCCATCACATCCATCACATCCATCACGTTCCCGACCCATGTCAGCACTCACCCTTGAGACCCTCCGGAAAGAGGTCGTCGGACTCGAGACCCCGGTGAACCTCCTCGGCGGCGTCAGCCGCCGCTACGTCTTCCTCGACAACGCCGCCAGCACGCCGACGTTCCGGCCCGTGCTCGACGCCATCGCCGAGTTCATGCCCTGGTACAGCGGCGTGCACCGCGGGGCCGGCTACAAGGCGGTGGTGGCGACGCGCATCTTCGACGACACCCGGAAGATCGCGGCCGCGTTCGTCGGCGCCGACCTTTCGCGGAACGTGCTCATCTACGGCACCAACACGACCGCCCTGATCAACCTGCTGGCGGCGCGGTTCGCCTTCGGGCCCGAGGACGTCGTGATCGCCACCGGGATGGAACACCATTCGAACGACCTTCCCTGGAGGCGGCATGCGCGCGTGGTCCACGCGGCGCTCGAGGCGGAACGGGGGGTCGACCTCGCCGCGCTCCGGGCCGCGCTCTCGGCGCACGCGGGACGGGTCAGGGTCGTCGCCGTCTCGGGCGCCTCCAACGTCACCGGGTTCGTCAACCCGGTCCACGAGATCGCGGAGATCTGCCACGCGGCCGGCGCGAAAATCCTCGTGGACGCCGCGCAGCTGGTGGCGCACCGGAAGGTCGACCTGCTGCCGGAGGGCGATCCCGGGCACATCGACTTCATCGTCTTCTCGGGGCACAAGGTGTACGCGCCGTTCGGGACGGGGGTCCTGATCGGGCCGCGATCGTTCTTCGCCGCCGGAGCGCCGGTGCAGGTGGGGGGAGGGGCGGTGAGCTACGTCAGCGCCGACGAGGTCGAATGGGCCGATCCGCCCAACCGTGAGGAGGCGGGAAGTCCGAACGTGGTTGGCGCCGTCGCGCTCGCGGAGTCGCTGAAGCTGCTCTCGGCGGTCGGCATGGACGAGGTGCGGCGCCACGAGGAGGAACTGCTGGCGTATTGCACGGAGCAGGTCCGGTCGGTGCCGGGGATCCGGTTCTACGGCCCCGTGGACGCTCCCGGCGCCAAGGTGGGGGTGCTTCCCTTTACGCTCGACGGGATCGACCATTCCCTGGTCGCGACGATCCTGAGCACGGAGGGGGGGGTCGGCGTCCGGAACGGCAATTTCTGCGCGCAAATGTTCACCCGGTCGCTCCTCGGGGTGTCCCCCGGGGAGGAAAAATCGATGAGGGCGGCGAGCTGCGACAACGCGGCCCTCCCCGGCATGGTGCGGGCGAGCCTCGGCTGTTACAACAACAGGGAGGACGTCGACCTTTTCGCCGAGATGCTCCACCGGATCGCGCGGAGGGAGTACCGGGGGACGTACGACCTCGACCCGGCGACGGGCACCTACCGCGCCGCGGGGTATTCCGTCGAGGTGCCGGCCCGATTCAGGGCCGCGGACCGCGCGCCGGCCGGGGCCGCCTGAGCGTGCTCGAAGGCCTCTACATCCTCCCGATCCTCCTCTTCTCGGTGGTCGTCCACGAGCTGTCGCACGGGTGGATGGCGCTGCGGCTCGGCGACCCCACCGCGCGCGACCTCGGGCGCCTCACGCTGAACCCGATCCCGCACATCGATCCGGTCGGCTCGGTCATCGTGCCCCTGATGTCGATCGCGATGGCGGGGAGGGTGTTCATCGCCTGGGCGAAGCCCGTGCCGGTCAACCCTTCGAATTTTGCCGTTCCGCGGCGCGACGACATCCTCGTCTCGCTTGTCGGCCCGTTTTCCAACCTGGTCCTGGCGTTTTTCTCGACGCTGATGTTCATCGGCGTCGCGAACGTCGCGCAACTGGCCGGGGACGCCGGTCCCGTGGCCGACGAGGTGTTCCGTTTCCTCCTCAGGATGTTCCACGGCGGGATCGTCCTCAACATCGTCCTGGGGCTCTTCAACCTGATCCCGGTCCCCCCGCTTGACGGCTCGCACGTCGTCGCGTCGCTGCTCCCCGCGGCGGCAGGGGAGGGTTTCCGCCGCATCGGGTTCTACGGGATCTTCGCCCTCATCCTGGTGATGCAGTACGGGCCCTTCCTGCGTGGGTTCTACTCGCTCGTCGACGCGATGATGTATCCGTTCGAAGCTCTCATCAACGCGTTCGTGTGAGCCCGCGCCGGACCCTCCCGGTCTGGCATTTCATCCCCAAAAATGTTATATATCAGGCCGTATGAGAAGAAAATCGGCCCGGGTCCGGTGAACAACGGAAACCGGAAACAATGGAATGTCGCGGTCGTCGGGGCCACGGGGCTCGTCGGCCGGACGATGCTCCGCGTTCTCGACGAGCGGGGGTTCCCGGTGGCGTCGCTGCGGGCGCTGGCCTCAGGCCGCTCGGAGGGATCGACCGTCCCCTTCGCGGGCACGGAGCATCCGGTGGAGCGACTGACGGAGTCCTCCTTCGACGGGATCGACATCGCGCTCTTCTCGGCCGGGGCGACGGTGAGCAGGGAATACGCCCCCGTCGCGGCGCGCGCGGGCGCGCTCGTGATCGACAACAGCAGCGCCTTCAGGATGGA
>CAZQSM010000118.1:0-4764 GCA_964596065.1 uncultured Chlorobiaceae bacterium
ACGGGGACGGGTTCGAGGACGTCACGGGTATCAGTTACCGTCTTGCGGGCGGCCCGGTCATCGCCAGGGTGAGGATCTTCGACGCCGATGGCCGTCCGGTCAGGACCATCACCGGCGGCGACTTCGTCGCCGGGGCCGGTTCGTTCGCGTGGAACGGGTACGACGACAGGGGACGCAGGGTACCGATCGGGATCTACGTCATCCTGCTCGACGGGGTCGATGCCTCGGGAACCTCCGCCGTCGCCGCCAGGGGTGTTGTCGTCGTCGGGGGAAAGTTGTAGCGATCCGGCCGACCCACCGATCGTCGGGTGGTCGGGTGATCGCTCACGCCTTGTCGCCGGTCGGCGGCGCCGGGGGAGGTTTCCCCTTGCCCGTACGCCTGCCCGATTCCTTCCCGCCGGAATCCCTCCCCGACTCTTTACCGCCATCCTTGCGGGGCGTTTTTCCCCCCTCCGGGCCGGGCATCTTTCCCCCCTCCGGGCCGGCGGCCTTCCCGGTTCCCGCATCGCCTCCCTTCGCGTCTGTGTTCCCGCCGTCGCTCCCCGATCCCGCCTCTCCGGGCTCCGCGCCGGATGCCGGCTTCGTCCCGCCCGGAGAGTCCGCCGCCGAGGCGCCCTGCTTCTTGTAGTCGGTCAGGTAGAATCCGCTCCCCTTGAAGACGAGGCCGGAACCGGAGATGACACGGACGAGCTTCATTTTCCTGCACGACGGGCATCTGGTCAGGGGGTCGTCGGCCATGCTCTGGAATTCCTCGAACTCGTGGTCGCACGCCTTGCAGCGGTAATGGTACGTCGGCATTCAGTCGTCTCCTGGCGTCAGCGTTTCAGTAATGTTGTCAGCGCCGTTTCGATGCGGTCGGCGGCGCCGGTGATATCGTTCATCGAGCAGGCGTACGAGAGCCTGAGGTGGTTGGGCGCTCCGAACGCCGTACCCGGCACCACGGCGACCTTCGCCACCTCCATCAGGTAGGAGGCGAGATCCATGTCCGACCCGATCGTTCCCCCGGCGTGCCGGGCGCCGACGCACCCGGAGAGATCGGGAAAAAGGTAGAACGCGCCATGGGGCGGATCGAGCTTCACGCCGGGCATCGCGCGCAGCCTCGCGGCGTAGTAATCGCGGCGCCGTTTGAATTCCTCCACCATCCCGGCGACGTCCCGATCCGGCCCGGTGATCGCCGCCAGCGCGGCGCGTTGCGCGATCGAGTTCGCGTTCGATGTCGCCTGGCTCTGCACTTTCGCCGCGGCGTCGATGATCTCCCTGGGTCCGCCCATGTACCCGATCCGCCAGCCCGTCATCGCGTACGCCTTCGACACGCCGTTGACCGTGACCACGCGGTCCCGGACGGCCTCGACGCCGCCGATGCTGTGGTGCCGGCGGCCGTCGTAGATGATTTTTTCGTAGATCTCGTCGGAGATGACGACGATGCCGGACTCGGCGACCACCTCGGCGAGCGCTTCGAGTTCCTTCAATGAGTACACCGACCCGGTCGGGTTGGAGGGGGAGTTCAGTATCAGGACTTTCGACCGGCCGGTCACCGCCGCCCGCAGCAGCTCCGGCGTCAGCTTGTACCCGGTGGCCGGCGTCGCGGGGACCACGACGGGCACGGCGTCGGCGATTTTCGCCATCTCCGGATAACTCACCCAGTAGGGCGCGGGGATGATCACCTCGTCGCCCGGATTGCAGATGGCCATGAGGGCGTTGAAGATTGAATGTTTCGCGCCGCACGAGACGAGGACCTGCCCGGCATCGAAGCGGAGGCCGTTCTCCCTCTCGAATTTCGACCTGATGGCGGCGACGAGTTCCGGGATCCCGGCGTTCGCCGTGTAATGAGTGAAGTTCTCCCGGATGGCGGCGATCGCGGCCTCCTTGACGTGGTCGGGCGTCGGGAAATCGGGCTCGCCCGCCGTCATGCTGATGATGTTGACCCCCCGCGCCTTCAGCTGGTTCGCCAGCCGGGTGAGCGCGAGCGTCTGGGACTCCTCCACGGCGCCGATTTTCCGGGAGAGGATCATCCCCTCTTCCTCCCCCCGCCCGAGTTCTTTGCCGCGAGCATCCTTCGGACGTGGGGCGGGACGAACTCGCGGACGTCGCCGCCGAGCCGGGCGATCTCGCGCACGATGCTCGAGTTCAGGTAGGTGTATTTTTCGTGCGGCATCAGGAAGACGGTGGTGATCTCCCGGGCGAGTTTCCGGTTGGTGAGCGCCATCTGGAATTCGTACTCGAAGTCGGAAACCGCCCGGAGACCCCGGACGATCGACGCGGCCCCGGCCTTCCTCGCGTACCGGACGAGGAGGCCCTCGAACAGGTCGACGCGGACGTTCCGGTGCTTCTTCACCGCCTGCCGCACCATCTGGACGCGTTCCGCGTCGGAAAAGAGCGGCCGTTTCTGGGAGTTCTTCGCGACGAGCACGATGACCCGGTCGAAAATGTCCGCGGCGCGGTCGATCACGTCGAGGTGTCCGTAGGTCACCGGGTCGAACGTACCGGGGTAAAGGGCTGTTTTCATTCGATGGTCCTGTCTGTTGTCGACTCTGTCGCGTCCTGGTGGAAAAACGTGAGTTCCGTGCTGCCGAACGTCCTCGAGAAGCTCCGCACCCCCCCGGGGAGATCGGGAAACGTCGCGCCGCGGCGGTGCTCGATGATCAGGTACCCGTCCGGATGCAGGTGTCCGGTCGGAATGATCAGCCCGGGGAGGTCGGCGGTCTGGCCGAACGCGTAGGGCGGATCCGCGAAGACCAGCCCGAAGATGCCGCTCCTGCGCGAAAGAAACCCGACGGCGTCCTCCCGGTGGACCTCGCACTCGTCCGCGCACCCGAGGAGCCCGGCGTTGTGCCGGATCTCTCCGGCGGCCGAACGGTCTTCCTCCACGAAGGTGACGCTCGAGGCGCCGCGGCTGAGCGCCTCGAACCCCAGGCTCCCCGTGCCGGCGAACAGGTCGAGCACGTCGATGCCGTTCAGGTCGAGCCGGTTCTGGAGGATGTTGAAGATCGCGCCCCGCACCTTGTCGGTCGCCGGGCGCACCCCCGTCCCGGCCGGGCCGGGGAGGACGCGGCCCCGGTACCTGCCCGCGATGATCCTCATTGCCGCCGGAGGGCGCAGCCGATCACCGAGGCGAACCGGTGTTCGAGCCCCGCGAATTCATTCTTCCGCGCGTAGCGCCGCTTGAGCTTCAGCTTGCGAGCCGGGTTGAGCATTTCGACGGCGATCCCGAGCTTCGCCCGCGCCGCCATCACCAGGGCGTGGGTCGCCCCCGCCCCGCTCAGGTAGAGTTCGTCCACCTTCGCGGCGGCGGCGATCCCGCCAAGGAAACCGATCAGCGACTCCTGGTCGTGGCCGTGCGCGCAGGCGTGGCGCTCGAGTTTTCCCCTGTTCAGCACACCGACGTCCACGCGGTCCCCCTCCATCACCGCCGCGACCACGCGCTTCATCCCCGACTCGGGATAGTTCGCGCCGAGGGCGTATGTCGCGCCGAAAAAATTGGTTTCGATCACCTGGAGGTCGAGCTTCTTCGACCGGAGGAGGGCCTGGATGTTCTGGACGAAAGAGCGGTTGGCCGCGACCACGAGAAGGCCCGTCGCCTTCCCGCCTCCCTCGGGGGTGAGAACGTGGACATCCTTGATGAATTCCGACCCCACGTAATCCGCGATGTAGTGCGACAGCTCCCAGTCGATCAGCTCGTCGCGTTCAGCCCGGGCGAGCGACTGGTCCGCGGGGAAGGAATGGTAAAACACCGACGCGTTGTCGACGCCGATCGAGATCGCCGACACCTTCCCGAGGAGCCGCAGCCTCGGATGGAAGACGTCCCGCAGGAACCACGCCCCGGCGCGGTCCCCCACCTTTTCCTCGGAGAGGTGGCAGAGCACCGGGCCGTCCCGCTTCAACTGCAGGACCGCCGTCCGGAGGATGTCCCCCGAGTAGCTCAAACCGGCGACATAACGACCGAACATCCTTATTTCTCCACGAAGCAGTAGGGTGCGATGTGTTCGAGTTTCTTCTTCCCGATCCCCTTGACCTTCAGGAGGTCGCGGAGCTCCCTGTAGGCGCCATGCTCGGCGCGGTACCGCACGATTCGCCCTGCGATCACCTCGCCGATGCCCGGCAGGGCCATCAGCTCCCGCTCGCCCGCGCTGTTGACGTCGATCGGGACCATCGGGCCGGCTTTGCGGGCGGCCCCGCGCGTCTTCGAAACGCCGGATGGTCCCGTCGAATCCGCCATCGCGCCGGGGCCCTGCGATCCCGGGGCACGCGCGCCAGCCGCCCCCCGGGGGGCGGCGCTCCTCCTGGCGAATTCGGCGTCGGACGCCGAATAATCGAAGCGCGGAGCGGGGACCGGTTCGCGCCGGAAGAACGTGATCCCGAGCCCGGCGACGAACGCCCCGACCAGCACCAGGAGCACGACGCGCTCGGTGGAGGTGAAATTCAGACTGTCGATGAACCGTTTGAGCCGTGCCTTCATGCCTCACCGGGGTGTGCGCCTGCCCGGGTCCGGGTCTCCCGGCCGCTACGAAAAGAGATTTTTTATCGCCGAAAAGAAACTCTTCTCGGAATGGGCGGACTTGTCGCCGGGCTTCGGCGAGAAATTTTCCCCCTTCGCCAGTTCCTGCAGCCGGGTTTTTTCCTCGCGGCTGAGTTTCGTGGGCACCCAGACGTTGACGCGGACCAGCTGGTCGCCGGCGTTCCTCCCGTTGAGCGACGGTATTCCCTTCTCGCGCATCCGGAGGATCCGCCCCGACTGCGTGCCGGGATCGATCTTGAGCTTCGCCT
>CAZQSM010000119.1:0-4689 GCA_964596065.1 uncultured Chlorobiaceae bacterium
CCGTTCAGTTTCCGGTGGTGCGAACCGCCGACGACGGTGCAGCCGGCGAGGGCCGCCATTTCCGAGATGAAGGCGTCGTACACGCCCGGGTCCCCGGTGAAGATGAAATGCTCGGGCATGAGGAGCAGGTCGTCGGGCCCGAGCGCGCGGGGCGGGTTCGGGACGCCGCCCGGGGAGGGGAGCTCCCGCCGCCCGGCGGAGAACCACTCCACGATCCGGCGGATCGCTTCCATGTTGGCCCCGTCTTCCATCGCCTTCAGGACGGGCTGGACCAGGACGAGCTTCACCGCGGCCTCACGCCGGCACCCCCGGTCCGCCTGCGCCCCGCCGACCGGTGTCCGGCCTCCGGGACCCCCCGTTCATCACCTTACTTCGGCCTCTCGACCGGTTTGAGGATCACCGCCGGGACTTCCAGCGACCTGACCAGCGCGTTGAAGGCCCCCAGGTCGGCGTCGCGGATCGACCGGAACTTCTCCAGGTGCCCCTCGAGCCGGGCGCTCAGTTCGTCGAAGACGTCACGGGCCTGTTTCGTGGGGCGCGTGTCGGCGCTGCTCACGACGCCGGTGAGGGCGGCGATCTTGTTGTTGAGTTTGATCGGGTAATTCAGCGCGTCCTGCCCCGCCTTGATCTTCACCTGGATGATCTCCTCTTCGATGTTGCGAAGCCGGTCGTTGATCGACTTTGCGCTGTCGGCGACGGTCTGTTTCGACGGGTGCTTGTCGAGCCGCTTCACCAGGTCTTCGGTCTGGCTTCGTATCTCCCTGATCGCCAGCACCGCCTCGTGGGCGTCGGAGACGCGGTCGCGGACCTTCATCAGAAAATCGAACTGCTCCTGGAAATCGGCCTGCGATGTCGCGACGCGGGGATCCTTCCTGTACTCGAACCGTTCGGAGTACGATTTCCCGCCCACCGTCAGCCTCACCTCATACACGCCTGGCACCGCGCCGGGCCCGCGCGTGGTGCCTCCCCACATGATGGCGCCGGGAACGTCGGTGGCGTCCGGATAGCGGAGGTTCCAGATGAACCTGTTCATCCCCGAATCGGCCGGGGCCTTCGGGTCGCGGTTGCCGCGTCCGCCGCCGCCTCCCCCGCCCCCGGGCCCGTCGCCAGCGGGTTTCTCCTTCCCGCTTTTCCCGTCGAACGACTTGATCAGCCGGCCCCCGGCGTCGTAGAATGCCAGCTTCATGCTGTCCTTCGGCGCCGGCGGCGTCCTGAAATAATAATAGACCAGGGCCCCGGAGGGGGGGTTCTTCCCGACAGTCACGCCCGGGCCGCTGAAGGAGAAACCGCCGGTGCGGTACGGGTCGCGCGGCTTGAAGAGGAAGACGTCCGACTTCGCGACGCGGTCGTTCAACTGGTGGAGGGGGGTCAGGTCGTCGAGGATCCAGAACGACCGGCCGTGCGTCGCCACCACCAGGTCCTTTTCCCGTTTCTGCACCGCCATGTCGTGGACCGGCGTCACCGGGAGGTTCAGCTGCAGCGGCTGCCACCGTTCCCCCGAATTGAACGAGACATACACCCCCCGCTCCGTCCCCGCGTAGAGGAGCCCTTTCCTGTTCGGGTCTTCGCGTACGACGTGCACGAATTCGCCTTCGGGGATGCCGCTGACGATCTTCGACCACGATCTACCGTAATCGGCGGTGCGGTATATGTAGGGCCGGAAATCGTCGAGCTTGTACCGGTTCGCCGCGAGCCAGGCGGTCCCCGCGTCGTGCGGCGAGGGATCGATGATGCTCATCATCGTCCATTCGGGCAGTCCGGAGGGGGTCGCCTTCCTCCACGTCGCGCCGTCGTCCTGCGAGACCTGCACCACGCCGTCGTCCGACCCGGACCAGAGCACCCCCCTGCGGACCGGCGATTCCGCGAAGGTGAAGATGGTGCCGTAATATTCGACGCTCGTGTTGTCCTTGGTGATGGGGCCGCCGGAAGAGGCCTGCTTCGACGGGTCGTTCCGGGTGAGGTCCGGGCTGACGACCTGCCAGCTCATCCCCTCGTCGGTGGTCTTGAAGACCATGTTGGCCGTGGCGTAGACCACCTTCGGGTCGAAGTGCGACACGATGATCGGGTAGGTCCACTGGAAACGGTACTTCATCGCGTCCGCCCCGCCGCCCATCGGGTTGTCGGGCCAGGGGGAGATGTCCTGTTCCTGTTCCGACTTCCGGTCGTACCTGGTGAGGTACCCCCCGTAGCTGCCGCCGTACGTCACGTTCGCGTCGGTCGGGTTGACGGCGATGTACCCGCTCTCGCCGCCGGCGACCGGGAACCAGTCGGTGCGGTCGATCCCGAAGCCGGACGTGCGGCTGGCGATCCGCACGGTGCTGTTGTCCTGCTGCGCGCCGTAGACGTTGTAGGGGAACTCGTTGTCGAGCGTGACGTGGTAGAACTGCGCGGTGGCGACGTCCTGCTCCGACCAGGTTTCCCCGCCGTTGTAGGTCACCGACGCGCCGCCGTCGTTCCCCGAGATCATCCTGAGGGGGTCGTTCGGGTCGATCCAGAGGTCGTGGTTGTCGCCGTGCTCGACCGAAATGGACGTGAGCGACTTGCCCCCGTCGGAGGACCTGTAGAAGCTGACGTTGAGGATGTAGACCGTTTCGGCGTCCTTCGGATCGGCGTAGACGTGCGAGTAGTACCACGCGCGCTGGCGGATCCGGCGGTCGTCGTTGACGAGCGACCAGGTTTTCCCCGCGTCGTCGGACCTGAAGAGGCCCCCCTCCTCCGCCTCCACGCTGGCCCAGAGCCGGCCCGGCTTCGCGGCCGAGGCGGTGATGCCGATCTTCCCGATCGGCCCCTTCGGCATCCCGTCGTTCGCCGTGATCTCCTTCCAGGTGTCGCCGCCGTCGGTCGACTTCCAGAGCCCGCTGCCCGGGCCGCCGCTCGACATGCTCCAGGGGTTGCGGTACGCCTCCCACATCGCCGCGTAGACCACGCGGTGGTTGTTCGGGTCGATCACCAGGTCCACGGCGCCCGTCCTGTCGTCCTTGTAGAGCACCTTCTGCCAGCTCTTCCCGCCGTCCTTCGACCGGTAGACCCCGCGCTCCCTGTTCGCGCCGAACACGTGCCCGAACGCCGCGACGAAGACGATGTTCTCGTCCCTGGGGTGGATCCGCACCTTGCTGATGGTCTGTGCCTCCTTCAGGCCCGCGAACGACCAGGTCTTCCCGGCGTCGAGCGACCGGTAGATCCCCTCCCCCGGCTGAGTGTTGCCGCGGATGCACGCCTCGCCCGTGCCGGCGTAGACCACGTTCGGGTCCGACGGTGCGACGTCGAGCGCCCCGACGATGCCGACCTTCAGCGACCCGTCGGAGACGTTGATCCAGCTTTCACCGCCGTCCTCCGTTTTCCAGACGCCGCCTCCCGTCGCGCCGAAGTAGAAGGTGTTCGGTTGGGACGCGTGTCCCGCCACGGCCACCGAGCGGCCCCCGCGGAACGGGCCGATTTCGCGCCACTCCATTTTATTATAGAGGGTGGTGTCGTACGTGAACGGGCCCTTCGTCTGCGCCGGGAGGGCCTGTCCGGCCGCGATGAGGCAGAGGAAAACGGCGACGGTCCGCGCGGGGAGGGGGAAATGTTGCATAACGGGACACCTTCCGAGGGTGATGGGGGAAAAAATTGCCGGGAGGAATATAGGAAACAATGCGGTGAATGGAAAACGGGATCAGTCCCTGATGCAGCGGACGGAGACCCCGTAGCCCCGGTCGATGACGTTGAAGTAATAATCGCTGTAGTTGTAAAACAGGTAGAGCGAATGCGTCGCCGTCGAGGACTGCCCGGTCGATGTCCAGAAATAGGTCTGATACCCCGCGATGCTGAAGACCCCGGTCAGGTGCCGGTATCCGCCGAGGATGGCGGAGAACCCGGTCGTGTTCGTTCCCGCCCCCGCCCCTGTCCCCTGGCGTAGCGCCTTGATGTTGTTCGCGTCCCCCCCGGTCGCGCTCTCGAGCGCGAGGAACTCGTCGAGCGTCGGGATGTGCCACCCGGGCGGGCAGATCCCGCGCGACCCGGACTGTGTGGCATACTGCATCGCCTCGCCCCACTGGTAGAGCGCGCCGTAATAGGTGCAGTTCAACGGCTCGTCGTTGAAACAGTATTTTTCGACGAGGCCGTTGTCCTCCTGCGGGATGCCGGCCCAGTTCCACTCCCCGACGTTCAGGTTCTCCCGCAGCCAGCACTGGTCGCAGACCTGCACGGTGTGATAGGTCACCCCTTCATACTCCACGGTCGGCACCCCCGGACACGCGACGTCCTGCGACCGGAGGATGAGCGAACCCGCGCCCGAGGCCTTCACCCAGTATCCGCTTCCCGGCCTGAGCGTGTCGGAGCCCGAATAACCCGAGTCGGGCGCGAAGCGGAAATACGCGGAAGCGACCAGGCCCGGCGGGACCGACACGATGTTTACCGCGGCCACGGTCGTCGAGATGCCGCCGATGAGGTTCCACCCTGTTCGCAGCGCCACGGTGTCGTCGAACATCCCGCCGCCCGCGAGGGCGATCGTCTCCGGCGCGGGGAACTTGATCCAGTATCCGGTCCCGCTCGCGAGCGTCGGCGCCGCGACATACCCGTTCGAAAAACGAAAGGCCGGCGACACGGAGGCGGGGAAGAGGGAATCCTTGAGCGCCGAATCGATCCCGACCGGGAGGGAGATCAGGTTCCACCCCGCGGCGACGGCGATTGTGTGCGTGAGGGATGGCG
>CAZQSM010000120.1:0-4686 GCA_964596065.1 uncultured Chlorobiaceae bacterium
CTGGCGGTCCTGGCGGTGTTCTTCCCCTGGGAGCTGGGACAGAAGGCCGATCCATTCGCCTCGGCCCCCGCCGGCATCAAGCCGGAATGGTATTTCATGTTCATGTTCCAGACGCTGAAATACATTCCCGCGAACATCTGGATCTTCGAGGGTGAGATGATCGGCATCCTCGCCTTCAGCCTCGCGGGCCTGCTCTGGATGCTCGTGCCGTTCTGGGACCGGAGCAGCGCGCGCGGGCAAAAGAGCCGCCTCGTCACCTACGGCGGAGTCTTCGCCCTGATGTTCATCATCGTCATGACCATAATCGGGTGGCTCGCATGAAGACACGAATGATTTCCGCCGCCGCGGCGCTGCTGTTCTGGTTGACCGGCGGGCTGAGCGCGCAGACGAGCGACGCTTTTTTTCGCTCCGCAACGACGAAGCCGGACAACTGCCTCACCTGCCACCAGGGAATCGGCGAAACGGCCGGCGCGAAGTACATCGCCGACGTGCATTATAAAAAAGGCATCTCATGCGCCGGCTGCCACGGCGGCGATCCGACCGCAGACGACCAGGATAAGGGTATGTCCGCGGAAAAGGGTTTTCTCGGGGTTCCGAAGGGGGATGGGATCTCGAAGACGTGCCAGCGCTGCCACTCGGACGCCGCCGCGATGAAGGGGACGTTCGGGTCGTCGATCGCCGTCAACCAGATGGAGGAACTCGGGGCGAGCATCCACGGGAAAATGTCGGTCTCCGGGAAGGAGAAGATGGTCCAGTGCGTGACGTGCCACGGCGTCCACGACATCAGGAGCGTCAGCGACCCGCGGTCGCCCGTCAGCCACCTGAACGTCAACGCCACCTGCGGCAAGTGCCACTCCAGCGCGGTGTTCATGCGCGCGTACAACCCGGCGCTCCCGATCGACCAGGCGGAAAAATACAAGACGAGCGTGCATGGTATGAAGCTGGCGAAGGGCGACGCGAAGGTGGCCGTCTGCTCCAGCTGCCACGGCAGCCACGACATCCTGAAGGCCGTGGACGCCAAGTCCCACGTCAACGCGTTGAACCTGCCCGCCACCTGCGGCGCCTGCCACGCCGACGCGGCATACATGAAGGGGTACGACATCTCCACCGACCAGCTTGCCGACTTCAGTTCGAGCGTCCACGGGAAGGCCCTGCTCGAAAAACACGACCTCGGTGCGCCATCGTGCAACGACTGCCACGGCAACCACGGGGCCGCCCCGCCCGACGTGGAATCGATCTCGAAAGTCTGCGGCACCTGCCACGCGATGAACGCGAGCCTGTTCGCCGAAAGCCCCCACAAGAACGCCTTCGACGCCCTCGGCCTCCCGGAGTGCGAGACCTGCCACGGCAACCATGCGATCGTCAACGCCACCGACGCGCTCCTCGGCGTGTCGGACGGGGCGGTGTGCTCCCGCTGTCATTCCGAATCCGATAACGCCAGAGGGTACGCGGTCGCCGCGCTGATGCGGATCCGGATCGACTCCCTTGAACGGGCCGAGATGCGCGCAGACTCGCTCGTCTCGAACGCGGAGCAGAAGGGGATGGAAATCTCGGAGGCGAAATTCCGGCTGCGCGAGATCCGCCAGGCGCGCCTCCTCTCCCGCACGGCGGTGCACGCCTTCAACGAGGCGAAATTCGCCGAGGTCGTGGACGAAGGGATCGCGAAGGCGGGCCTCGTGGCGGACCAGGGCCAGGAGAGCATCGACGAGTATTATTTCAGGCGATACGGGCTGGGAATCGCCACGCTGATTATCACCATCCTGGCTTTCGCCCTCTGGACGTACATCCGGAGGATCGAGAAACGGCAGGCGGAAGGCTCCCCGGGGGCATAAGGGCGCCCCGCAACCCGCCGCACCGGGCCGGACCGGGCCGGACGGGACCGGGCCGCGCGCCATTGTCATCACTCATCAATAATCTTCCGTTCCTGTGACCGTCACCGTCGGCATCGCGCAGTTCGCGCCCGAAGTCCTCGACCTGAAAAGGTCCGTCCGCAAGGCCGCGTCCATCATTGCCGGCGCGGGGAAAAAGGGTGTCCGTCTCCTCGCCTTCCCTGAAACCTGGCTCCCCGTCTATCCCGTATGGTCCGACTTCGGAGGGTACAGCGAGTGGGGGAACGCCGTCAACAAGCGGCTCCACGCCCGCCTCTACCATAACTCACTCGAACTCGGCTCCCCGGAATTCCGCGACCTGGCGAAGGCCGTGGCGAAGAACAAACTGCAGGTGGCGATCGGCGTCAACGAGCGGGCAGGGAGGTCGCTCTATAATTCCCTCCTGTTGTTCGACGAAAAGGGCGGGCTGGTGCTTCACAGGCGGAAACTTGTCCCGACGTTCGGGGAACGGCTCGTCTGGGGGCACGGCGACGCCGTGGACCTGGATGTGCACGACTCGAAGATCGGAAAGATCGGGGGGCTCATCTGCTGGGAACACTGGATGCCCCCGGCGAGGCAGGTGCTCCACGAGGCGGGGGAAACGATCCACGTCGCCGCGTGGCCGCACGGCAAGGAGCATCACCAGGTCGCGAGCCGGCACTACGCGTTTGAGGGGAGATGTTTCGTCCTGGCGGCGGCGATGTATCTCGAAAAAAACATGTTCCCGAAGGACTTCGAACTCCGGGACGGGCTGAAGAAACAGCCTGACGTATTATTGAACGGCGGGAGCGCGATCATCGCGCCGGACGGTACCTATATCGTCGAACCGGTATACGGTCGGGAAAAGCTGGTGCTCGCAGAGATCGACACTTCCCGGGCCGACGAGGAAACCCTCACGCTCGACGTGGCGGGGCACTATTCGAGGCCCGACGTGTTCGACCTGCGGGTGAGGAGGAAACGGAACGCCCCGCGGGTGTAGACGACGTTCCGGTATCCCCCCGCGCCCTCCGGGCGTATCAGGGCCGATCGACCACCGAGATCACCACTTTTCCCCGCGCGTGTCCCTCCCCGAGGTACCGGAGCGCTTCAGCCGTCTCGCGCAACGGGTACCGTCTGTCGATCACCGGGACGATTGTGCCGGCTTCCAGAAGGCCTTTCAGGAACACCAGGTCCTCCTGGGTTGGTTTGGCCGACACTCCCCCCATTTTCCTGCCCCCCCGTTTCGACATCCAGGATCCCAGGAGCATCGCCCCGAAGATCTGAGCCATGGAACCGCCTGCCATGACATACGTGCCGCCCGGGGTCAGGGCGCGCTTATACGCTGACAGCGGGTGATATCCGTTCGCGGCGAGGATCAGGTCATACTGCCGCCCGCTCCGTGTGAAATCTTCCCTGGTGTAATCGATGACGTGGTCCGCCCCAAGCGAGCGAGCCTGGTCGAGGTTCCTGGTGCTGCACACGGCCGTGACCTCGGCGCCGAAATGCCTGGCAAGCTGCACCGCGAACGTTCCCACGCCGCCCGACGCGCCATTGATCAGGACACTCTGACCGGGACGTATCCGGCCTTCATCGCGCAGGCCCTGCAGGGCGGTGACGGCCGCCATCGGCACGGCCGCGGCTTCCTCGAACGACAGGTTGGCCGGTTTCAGCGCGAACACCCGTTCAGGGGCCGAGGCATACTCGGCAAAACCGCCATTACCGTTCCCGGCCAGGTCCCCGAAAACTTCGTCGCCCGGCCGAAACTGCTTCACGTCCTTGCCGACAGCTTCAACCCGCCCCGCGATGTCGGCGCCGAGCCGCGGGTTTTTCGGTTTGAGCAGCCCCACGCCCATCAGGCGGACCAAAAAAATGTCGGCGGTCAGGAAGTGCCAGTCGTAGGCGTTGACGGACGCGGCGTGGATCTTGACCAGGATTTCACCGTCCTTGGGCGCCGGTATTTCGACGTCCCGGAGTTGAAGAACATCAGGTGATCCGTATCGTGTATATAGAATCGCTTTCATCAATGTGTTATGTGCAGGCCGGCGGATTTGGTCGTGCATTCGTTGACGCGACTTTTCGTTTCGTCATGATGAAAACGACGAGATATGCTGCGCAGACACTGAGTATGCTTGCGAGTATGTCAAGCCAATCAAAAGTGTAGTGCACCTTCGTCAGGATCCCTGGACGGGGGAGAAGCTGGACGAACTCCAACCCTAGACCGATGACACAGATCAGGGCTGCAAGTTGTGGAAGTGTCAGACGCGACGATCTCCCCGGGGTGGACAGCAAGAGAAAGAATAATCCTGCAGGTCCCAGGAGGCTCGGTGCGATTCCGAACAGCAATAAATATGCCGTGGTCTCATCCACAAACCTGATTGCTTTCACCGGGATGATCAATAACAAGGAGGCCAATCCGATCCATCCAAACAACCGTTTGTCAGACACTGTGATGTCGTTTTCAGCATTCACCCGGCAGGACATCCGATGGAAAACCATATCAAAGCCTCATCCGGTCGCTGATTCCTGTCGGCAACAGGCTTGCATATAATGTTTCGCAGAACCACGCTGCCGTCATTTCAATGACTATCTGTTCCGATGTTGATCCCCTGAATGCCCGAAAAACCCAAAAAAGCCAAACAATCCAAAAAGCCCGTACAGAGCCGGGATATCCAGGAAGATGGCCAATAATCCAAGCATTCCTAAAAATCCAAGGAAGCCAAGATTCGATTTATCCATGGTGTTTCCTCCCTGCCAGGTGTGAAACCGGTGGTTCCAATTGCAAATGAAACTCGTTCGACCACGTCCTATGTCGTGGCTGAAGTTTTTATCTGTAAATCCG
>CAZQSM010000121.1:0-4674 GCA_964596065.1 uncultured Chlorobiaceae bacterium
CGATCGACTTGATGCTCTTGAACCCGTACTTCCAGGGCACGACGAGCCGGAGCGGGGCGCCGTTCTGGTTGGGGAGCGGTTTTCCATAGAGGCCGGTGGCGACGAGCGTGAGCGGGTTCATCGCCTCGTCGAGCCGGAGCCCCTCGACGTAGGGCCACTGCAGGACGGAGCGGTTCTGCCCCGGCATCTCCGCCGGGCGGTGCACGGTCGTGAAATGGACGAATTTCGCCTTCGACGTCGGTTCGAACCGTTTGATCAGCTCACGGAGCGGAACGCCGAGCCAGGGAACGACCATCGACCAGCCTTCGACGCATCGGAGCCGGTAGATCCTGTCCTCCGCGGCGTGGGGTTTGAGCAGATCGCCGAGGTCGTGGAGTGCGGGCTTTTTCACCTCCCCTTCGACGGCCACGGTCCAGGGCCGCGGCCTGAAGCCGCCGGAATGCGCAGCGGGATCCCCCTTGTCGACGCCGAACTCGTAGAAATTATTGTAGGAGGCGACGTCCCTGTACGGCGTGAGTTCTTCGTCGGTATCGTATGGGCCTTTTTTCCCCGGCTTCCAGTCGTCCTGAGCGGGAGCGGAAACTGCCGGCGCGGTGAGGATCGACGCCCCGGAACCGACCGCGAGGGCGACGCCCAAGCCAGCGCCGGCCGACCGGCGGAGGAACTCGCGGCGGTTGAGGTAGACGGATTCGGCGGTGATCTCCGAGGAAGGCGGTTCCGAAGCCTGCAGACCGTTTGAACGCCTGATCAGCATTCTGGTATCTCCACGTGGTTGTCGATGCCCGCGTCCCGGATGTCCGTCCGTCGCGGATACCTGTAGAACATCGCCGATCGGGATAAGTTCCGGGTACCCGGCCGGCGGTTACACGTCGAGCGTCTCCGCCCGCGGACCCGCAAACCGCTGCACCACCGTCGCGGTTACCAGGTCCCCCGTGACGTTCAGCACGGTCCTGCACATATCGAGGATCCGGTCCACCCCGAGGACGATCGCAATCCCTTCCATCGGGACCCCGACCATCCCGAGGACCATCATCAGGAGCGGGATCGAACCGCCCGGAACGCCCGCCACGCCGATGGCCGTGACCACCGACATCAGGACGACGATGAGCTGCGACCCGAGCGAAAGGTCGAGCCCGAACACCTGCGCGATGAAGAGGACCGTCGCCCCCTCGAAGAGGGCCGTGCCGTTCATGTTCATCGTGGCGCCGAGGGGGAGGACGAAGCCGGAGATCTCCCGCGGGATGCCGAGCCCGTCCTGCGCCACCCGCATCGTCGTCGGCAGGGTCCCGTTGCTCGACGACGTGGAAAACGCGGTGATCATCACGATCTTCGCCTTCCTGAAGAACTCCACCGGGTGGCGACGCGCCACGAATTTCAACGCCAGGGGGTAGGCGACGAGCTGGAACAGCAGGAGGCTGCCGAGGACCGTCACGACGTAGAGGAACAGGTTGACCATCAGGTCGATGCCGAAACGGGCGGTCACGCTGAAGATCAGGCAAAAGACGCCGATGGGCGCGAGTTTCATCACCATCTCGATGATCGCCGTGGTGATCGACGCGAGCGACTCCAGGAAGTCGACCATCGGCTTCGCTTTTTCCTTCGGGACCATCGTGAGAGCGATGCCGATCATCAGCGTGAAGAAGATCAGCGAGAGCATGTCGCCGTCGGCCATCGCCTTCACGGGATTGCGGGGCACGATCTTCACAAGCAGGTCGATTCCGAAGCCCTTCCCGGACAGACCCATCGCGCCCTCGGCTTCGCCGCGGTACGTCTCCATCAGCTTCGTCTTGATCGCGGGATCGAGGCCTTCGCCGGGATTGACGGTGTTGACCGCGAACAGCCCGAGCGCGGCTGAGAGCGCGGTCAGCGTCAGGAACCCCAGGAGGGTGACCAGCCCGATTTTCCCGAGCCGCCGGACGTCACCCAGGCCCACGACCCCCAGGGCCAGCGTCGAAAATATCAGGGGGATCACGATCATGATCAGACCGGCGAGCCACATCTTGCCGATCGGTTCTGTCACGAGCCTGATGAACTCGAGCGAACCCGGGCTTCCAGCCGCGATGAAATTCGTCGCGATGCCGGCCGCCGCCCCCGCCGCGAGACCCAGCAGGATTTTCGTGTGCATCTGCATTTTTTTCCCGTTCCCCGGAACCGTTCCCACTTCGGCCATCGTTACCCAGTCTGAAATTTGATCCGTGAATGTATCCAATCCGTCCCCAAATGTCAACGAACGGGTGGTCCCTCCGCGGGACCCGCGCGGATGCCCCGCCGGAACCCATCCGGACCTCCGCCGCGCCTTGCCCATCCGGAGGACATATACTATATTGCAGGCTCGCATTCCGGACATCGACCATCAGACCATGAAGTTCTCATCCATCATCACGGCGGCGCTGCTCTGCGTCTCCGGACAGCCCGGCGCCGACGGTTTTCAATCAAGGGGAATGAACGCCTCCGAACTCCGGCTCGAACTCGGGAAGCTCTCGGTGCTCGGATCGGTCCTCTACATCGCCGCGCACCCGGACGACGAGAACACCAACCTCCTGACCTACCTGTCGAAAGGGCGGCTCGTCCGCGCCGCGTACCTCTCCGTCACCCGCGGCGAGGGGGGACAGAACCTCATCGGGCGTGAACAGGGGGCGGCGATGGGAGTGATCCGGACGGAGGAGCTCCTCGCCGCGCGGGAGATCGACGGCGCCGAACAGTTTTTCACCAGGGCGATCGATTTCGGATACTCCAAGAACCCCGATGAAGCGATCGGGTTCTGGGGCGACGAGGAGATCGTCGCCGACGTCGTGCGGGTGATGCGGACGTTCCGGCCCGACGTCGTCATCACCCGTTTCTCCCCCACGCTCGGCGGCCACGGCCAGCATACCGCCTCGGCGATCCTCGCGCGCAAAGCGTTCGACCTCTCCGGCGATCCCGCCTACATGCCAGGATCGCCGGGGGAGGGACCCGCGCCGTGGAGGCCGGTGCGGCTCCTTTTCAACTCGAGCACGTTCATGCAGCCGGAGCTCGACACGGCCGCGGCGATCAAGGTCAACACCGGCGGGTACAATCCCCTCCTGGGTGAATCGTACAACGAAATCTCCGGCCGGAGCCGGAGCATGCACAAGAGCCAGGGGTTCGGCGCTGCGCAGAACCGCGGGGACGTCATCAATTATTTTTCGCACACCGCGGGAACGCCCGCGCCCGGCGGTTACGCGCGCGGCGACATTCTCGAGGGAATCGGGATGGGATGGGCGAGGGTCCCCGGCGGGGAAGCCGCGGGACGGACCCTCGCCGAGGCGCGTGACCGGTTCGACCCGAACAACCCCGCGGGCATCCTGCCGCTGCTGCTTCGCGCCCGCGACGAAATCGCCGCCCTCGGCGACCAGCCGTGGGCCGTCGTCAAGCAGCGCGACCTGCTGAACGTGATCTGCGCGGCGGCCGGACTGCGCGCGGAAGCCGTCGCGTCCGCGGAGTCGGCGGCACCCGGCGATTCGGTCGGCGTCCGCGCCACCATCATCAACCGCTCCGACTTCCCGTTCGTCCTGAAGGGAATCGGGATGGCGTACACGTCCCGGGACTCGCTGATCGGCGACACGCTCTCGAATAATCGGGTCCACGCGACCGATCTCCGGATCGTCATCCCCGCGGGCGAGCCGCCGACGATCCAGTACTGGCTCGATCGGCCGGCCGCGGGCTTCAGGTATGACATCGCCGATCCGGCGCTCATCGGGCTGGCGCGAACGCCCTCCCCCCACCTGGCGACGTTCCGCCTCGGGACCCCGGGCGCCGACCTGGCGCTCGGCGTTCCGATCCAGTTCAAGACCGTGGACCCGGTCGGGGGGGAGCGCTACAGGCCCTTCAGCGTGAGGCCCCCGGTTTCGATCGTCCCGGAGGAAAAGGTCCTCTTCTTTCCATCGGCCGGCCCGAAGACGCTCCATGTCCGGGTCACCGGAGGCAGGTCGGGCGTCGCCGGGACGCTGACGGTGGAGGTCCCGCCGGGCTGGTCGGTGGTCCCGCCCGAAATTCCGCTCCGGCTGACAGGGTCGCGGGCCGAGGAAAGGATATCGTTCACCGTCTCGCCGTCGCCGGAGGCTGCGGACGGGCGATACGCCGTGGTGGCCGATTTCGGCGACATCCGGGTGCGCACCGGGACGAGCGTCGTCGACTATCCGCACATCCCCGCCCAGACGCTCTTCATCGCCGCTTCGGGCGCGCTCGTCCGGACCGACCTCGTCCGGAAAAAATTCTACGTCGGATACATCGACGGCTCGGGGGACGAGGTCCCCGACGCCCTCCGGCAGATCGGTTACGACGTCCGGCTCCTCACCGACGAAGACCTCATCTCGGCCGACCTCGCGCCCTTCCAGACGATCGTGGCCGGTGTGCGCGCGTACAACACGCGCCCGGCCCTCGCGATGGCCCAGCGGCGCCTGATGGAGTACGTCTCCCGCGGAGGGACCTACGTCGTCCAGTACGCGACGAGCGGACGGCTCGAAACGGCCGAACCCGGGCCATATCCCTTCTCGATCTCGCGAGAGCGCGTGTCTGATGAAACCGCGCCCGTGAGCCTGCTCTCCCCCGGCCACCCCGCGCTGACATTCCCGAACGCCATCGGCCCATCCGATTTTTCGGGATGGGTGCAGGAACGCGGCCTCTATTTTGCCGGCAGCTGGGATTCCGCCTACG
>CAZQSM010000122.1:0-4641 GCA_964596065.1 uncultured Chlorobiaceae bacterium
CAATGGCACAATTCTTCATCGACCTCGCCGTACCGAACGCGGTCGACAGGGTCTTCACCTATTCCGTCCCCCCCCACCTCCGGGCGCTCGCGCGTCCCGGCGCGCGCGCGCTCGCGCCCTTCGGGAAAAAAACCGTGGCCGGGATCATTGTGGCGACCCCCGGCTCGAGCGGGGTGCGCGGCATCCGGGACATCATCGACGTCATCGACGAACGGCCGGTGCTCGGCGGCGAACTGATGAAGCTCGCCGGGTGGATCTCCCGGTATTATCACGCGCCGGTCGGCGAGGTGCTCCGCTCGATGCTCATCAGCGGGTTCACCGGCGTCGGGAAGACCACCGTCCGGGCGCGCGTCGGGGCCACTCCGGAGCTCCTCGCATCCCTCGCGAAATCCCCCCTCCAGCAGTCGATCATGGGGGGCCTCGGCCGTTCCGGACGGGCGGCGATGTCGACGCTCCGGAAGGCGCACCCCGGGGCGAGCCTCTACCCCGCGCTCCACGAACTCCGGAGGAAGGGCCTCGTCGCCCTCGACGAGGAGCCCGCGTTCAGGCGCGACGCGCCCAGAACCGAACCGGTCGTCGTCGTCTCCGAGGAAGCGCTGAGGGGCTGGAAGGAGTGGATGGCGCAGCGCGGCGGGGAGAGGCGGTCGGCGAAACAGGAGGCGGTCGTCGCCGCCCTCGCGGGGATGGAGCCGGGCGTCGTCGCCACCTCGGAGCTGGCGAGGGAACGGGGCCTGTCCCCGTCGTCGCTCAGGACGCTCGCGGGGAGGGGCGTCGTGACGATATCGTCGCGTGTGGTGGAGCGCGACGGAGCCGCCGCCGCGCCCGGGCACATCGAGGAACGGAAGGAGATCACGCTCAACGCCCACCAGCGCGACGCGCTCTCGGCCATCCTCGAATCGGTGGAGGCGGGGACGTTCGCCGCGTTCCTCCTCCACGGGATCACCGGCAGCGGCAAGACCCAGGTCTACATCGAGGCGATCGGGAGGGTCCTCGAACTCGGCAGGTCCGCGCTCGTGCTCGTCCCCGAGATCGCGCTCACCCCCCAGACGGTGGGAAGGTTCCGCCGCCATTTCGGCGACAGGGTGGTGATGTTCCACAGCAGGATGTCGCGGGGCGAACGCTACGACGCGTGGCGCCTCGCCCGCGAGGGGCGCTACACGATCGTGATCGGGCCGAGGTCGGCGGTGTTCGCGCCGCTGGAACGCCTCGGGCTCATCGTCGTCGACGAGGAGCACGAAGCCTCGTACAAGCAGTACGACCAGTCGCCCCGCTACCACGCGCGCGACGCCGCCGTCGTCCGCGGCAGCCTGGCGGGCGCGCCGGTGGTCCTCGGATCGGCGACGCCGTCGATGGAATCGTACGCCAACGCGCTCTCCGGAAAATACCGCCTCCTGGCGCTGCCCGAGCGCGCCGACGGGGCCCGGCTCCCCGACGTGACGATCGTCGACATGGTGGAGGAACGGAAGCGGAAATTCGAGGCATACCGCGCCGGCCGGAAGGAGGAGTTCAGGGCCGACCCGCTGGCGGCGAAGCTGTCGTTGAAAAAATTCGAACACGGGTCGATATCGGACCTGCTGCGGGAACGGATCGCCGACCGGCTGCTGAAAAAGGAGGGGACGATCATCCTCCAGAATCGCCGGGGATTTTCGGCCTACCTGGAGTGCCGCGAGTGCGGCCAGGTCGAGATGTGCGACCGCTGCCAGATCTCGCTCACCTATCACCGGCCCCAGCGCCACCTCCGCTGCCACTACTGCGGCCTGGTGAAGAGCCCACCGCTCTTCTGCGGATCGTGCGGCGACGGGGACCTCCGGTACCTCGGGCTCGGCACGCAAAAGGTGGAGGAGGAGCTGGGAACCGCGTTTCCCGGCGCCGCGATCGAGCGGATGGACCTCGACACGACGACGAAGAAAGGCTCGCACGCGGAAATCCTCAACCGGTTCGCCGGGGGAGACGTCGACATCCTCCTCGGCACGCAGATGATCGCCAAGGGTCTCGACATCCCGCGGGTCACGCTCGTGGGCGTCATCTCCGCCGACACCCAGCTCCTCCTCCCCGATTTCCGGTCGGCGGAGAGGACGTTTCAGCTCCTGACGCAGGTCGCCGGACGGTCAGGAAGGCGGCGGATTCCGGGCGAAGTGATCGTCCAGACGATGCAGCCCCGCCACCCGACGATGCAGGACGTCGCGCGCCACGACTACGTGAAATTCTACAACGACGAGATCCGGTACCGGAAGGAGCTGGGCTACCCGCCCTTCACGAGGATTACGCTGCTGGAGTTTTCGGGGAAAACGGAGGAGGGGGTGAGGAAGTCGGCGGAGGACGCGGCCGCGCGCTTCCGCACGTCGTGCGGCACTGCGGCGGTGATGGGCCCCTCCCCGGCGGCGATCCCGAGGATCCGGGACCGGTTCCGCTGGCATGTCGTCGTCAGGATTCCGCGGGCGGGCGACCCGTCGGGCGACCTCCTCTCGGGGCCCCTGGCCGCAGCGCTCTCGCAGCGGCGCGCCGGCGTCAGGGTGACGATCGACGCCGATCCGCAGAGCCTGATGTAATAAAAAACCCGTTCCGCCCTCCGGGCGAAACGGGTCCGTCAACGGCGCGGGGCGCGTTCAGACGCGGACGATGTTGTACGCGCGCTTGCCCTTCTGCTCGGTCTTGAGCTCATACTTCACGTTGTCGCCCTGTAACAGGGTGTCGCGGAAGCCGGTATTCTTCACGTTGCTCTTATGAAAGAATATTTCCTCCCCCTTGTCGTCGGTGATGAAACCGAACCCCTTCGCCACATTATAAAACTTCACGATACCTTGCAGCATTCTCTCAGATCCTTTCGGTAAATTGTGAAACAAAACCCCACCCGGGCCGCAAAACGCCGGGTGGGGTCGGACAACGATCGGTTCGGCCTCAGATCTTGGTGACCTTCGCGGCCTGCAATCCCTTGGGACCCTGTTCGGTTTCGAACTGGACCTTGTCGCCCTGGTTCAGGGTCTTGTAACCGTCACCGATGATGGCCTTGAAGTGGACGAACACATCTTCGCCGTTCTCGCGTGAAATGAAACCGTAGCCCTTGGCACCATTGAACCATTTCACCGTACCCTGCTCCATTGTAACCTCTCCTTAATGAAGATTGATGGATATGATGTACCCGAGGCTGCGCTGTGCCGGAACTACCGTTCCGGACTGGCCAGATTTTTTGGCTTTTTGACGCATCAGCCCCGCCGGAGATGCGGAATCCACCTTCACGCGAACCGCTCGGCACTATCGATCATCCATCGGCGGCGCTTCATCCTGCGATGACACACCTCGTGGGACGTTCAACGGAGATTGAACCGGCACGGGGATCACATCTGCAGCTACAACGTAAAAAGCGTGGCAGAGCCACCCCCTCATCCGGCGTGAAACCGGTCAATCGATGCCGGATTCGGGGACAAAAACGGTGTACTGTGATTTTACACTCCAAAGATAGTGAAAAAGGGAGGAAGAGGCAAGGGGAAATATTATTCCAAAAACCACATTTTCGACCCTGATTGGCCAATTATCAGGCCGCCCGCGCCTGGTTTCGGTATTATTCCGGCCTCCCGCGGACGGGGCGGGCCGACGGACGGGACAATTGTCAAAAAGGGATAAAATTCGTAACTTTCAAGCCGCCCACCGGTCGTCGACACTCACATTCTCAACGCCATGGAACTGAAAACGGTGCAGATCGAAAAGCCGGGCGAACTGAACTTCATCCTCGGCCAGTCCCACTTCATCAAGACGGTGGAGGACCTCCACGAGGCGATCGTCACCACGGCCCCCTCGATGAAATTCGGCATCGCCTTCTGCGAGGCGTCGGGCCCCTCCCTGGTCCGCTGCAGCGGGAACGACGAGAGGCTGATCGGCATCGCCCGGGACAACGCCGCCAGGATCGCCTGCGGCCACTCGTTCATCATCTTCCTGGAATCGGGTTTCCCGGTGAACATCCTGAACACGATCAAGAACGTCCCGGAAGTCTGCTCGATATTCTGCGCGACGGCGAACCCTACGGAGGTGATCGTCGCGGAGACCCCGCGCGGACGGGGCGTCGCCGGGGTCATCGACGGCAACGCCCCGAAAGGCGCGGAAACCCCCGCCGACGCCGAAGCGCGGATGGGGTTCCTCAGGAAGATCGGCTACAAGCTCGGCTGAGCCGGGCCCGCCCAATCATCATCAACATCGGACACGCGCATGGCTCCCATCATCAGGTCGTTCCTCCCCCTCGTTGCGGCGCTTCTCCTCTGCGCGCCGCCGCGCTCGGCCGCCCAGGGCCGCGTCCCGTCACCGGAGGAGGTGCTCGGCTACAGGCTCGGCGAACGGTACACTTCCCACGAGGGAATCTCGAAGTACCTCGACGCGCTCGCCTCCGCCGCCCCGGACAGGATGAGGATCGTCCGGTACGGCACGACCTACGAGGGGCGCGCCCTGCGGTTTGCGGTGGTGAGCTCCCCTTCCAACATCTCCCGGCTCGACCGGATCCGGTCGGACAGCCGGCGCCTGGCCGACCCGCGCACGCTGACCGATGCCGAAGCCGGGGAGCTCATCCGCACGATGCCGGCGATCGCCTGGCTCTCCTACGGCGTGCACGGCAACGAGGCGTCGAGCCCGGAAGCGGCGCTGAACGTCCTCTAC
>CAZQSM010000123.1:0-4620 GCA_964596065.1 uncultured Chlorobiaceae bacterium
TCGACCCGCTCCGCCCAAGCCTGGATTCCGCCCGCGAGGTTGAGGACCTTCGTAAAGCCTGCGGTGCGAAGGACACCGGCCGCTCTCGCGCTCCTCACGCCGGTCTTGCAGTGCACCACGATCTCCGCCGACCGATCGAGCTCGCCGAGGCGGCCCGGGAGGTCGTTCTGCGGGATCAACAAGCCTCCGATATTGCACAAGGCGTACTCCCCCGGCTCGCGCACGTCGAGGAGCACAACGCGGTCCCCCCTGTCAAGCCGGGCCTTCAATTCCTCCACGCTGATCTCACCGCCCTCCGGCCCTCCCGCTTCCACGGTCTTCATTCCGCAGAAATCCTCATAGTCGATCAGCTCCCGGATCGTCGGCCTCTCCCCGCAGACCGGGCAGGCCGGGTCGCGCCGGACGGCCAGTTCGCGGAACGTCATCCCCAGCCCGTCGAACAGCAGGAGGCGGCCGGTGAGCGTCCCGGGGAGCCCGAGGATGACCTTGATCGCCTCGAGCGCCTGGATCGACCCAACGATCCCCGGGAGCACGCCAAGGACCCCTCCCTCGGCGCAGGAGGGCACCAGCCCGGGGGGCGGCGGCGCCGGATAGAGGCACCGGTAGCAGGGCCCCCCGGCGGCGGGATGGAAGAGGCTCGCCTGTCCCTCGAACCGGAAGATGCTGCCGTACACGTTCGGCTTCCGGAGGAGGACGCAGGCGTCGTTGAGGAGGTAGCGCGTGGGAAAGTTGTCGGTGCCGTCGAGGATGACGTCGTATCCCCTGAGAACGTCAAGGGCGTTGCGGCTGTCCAGACGGACGTCGTGCCCGATCACGTCGACGCGGGGGTTGATGCCGGCCAGGGTTTCCTTCGCCGAGGCACTCTTCCGCCGCCCCACGTCGGCGGTCGCGTGGAGGATCTGCCGCTGGAGGTTCGAGAGGTCCACCGAATCGTCGTCGGCGATGCCGATACGTCCCACGCCGGCCGCGGCGAGGTAGAGCGCCGCCGGCGAGCCGAGGCCCCCGGCGCCCACCACCAGCACCGAGGATGCGGCGAGTTTCCGCTGGCCATCCATCCCCACCTCGGGGATGAGGAGGTGCCGGCTGTAGCGGAGGAGGTCGTCGCGGGTGAATTCAGGCGTTGTCCGGTCGGTCACGGCGGATGGCTCTGCAAGTGTACATTCGGTGGAGAAACGTCCGCCCTATCCCCCCGCGATCGCGCCGATCACCAGGAACGGCTCCTTCCCTTCGACCACGGCCTCCGGCAGCGGATCGTCGGGCGAGGCGAGCGAGATGTCCTCCCCGCAGGCGAAATACCGGAGGAAGGGGCGCCGCTCGAGCGTATCGTGCGCGCGGATCGTCCCCCGGAGCATCGGGTAGGCGGCCTCGAGCGAATCGAGTACCGCTCGCGTGGTGGCCGGCCGCGCGGTCTCCACGCTCACCTCCGGACCGGCCCGGGCGAGTGTGCGCAGATGGTATGGAAGCATCACTCTGATCACCGGAGCGTCTGCACCTCCACCGAGAGTACCGCCGGGAGGTCGCGCACGATCGGCGCCCAGCTGTCGCCCGAATCGGCCGAGGCGTAGACCTGCCCGCCGGTCGTCCCGAAATAGACCCCGCACTCATCGTGCGAGTCGACCGCCATCGCGTCGCGGAGCACGTTCACATAGCAGTCTTTCTGCGGAAGGCCCTTCGTGAGCGGCTCCCACTCGTTACCGCCGGTGCGGCTCCGGTAGACGCGCAGTTTTCCCTCCGGCGGATAATGCTCGGAATCGCTTTTGATCGGCAGGACATAGACCGTCTCCGGTTCGTGCGCGTGGACGTCCACCACGAACCCGAAATCGGTCGGAAGGTTTCCGCTCACCTCGCGCCACTGGTTACCGGCGTCGTCGGTCCGCAGGACGTCCCAGTGCTTCTGCATGTAGAGTGTGTCGGGCTTCTTCGGGTGCAGGGCGATCCGGTGGACGCAATGGCCCACCTCGGCGTTCGGGTCGGGGATGTACTGGGAACTCAGCCCCCTGTTGATAGGCTTCCACGTGGTGCCGCCGTCGTCGGTCCGGAACGCCCCCGCCGCCGAGATGGCGATGTAGATCCGTTTCGGGTTCGATGGGTCGAGGAGGATCGTGTGCAGGCCCATCCCCCCGGCCCCCGGCATCCACTGCGGCCCGGTGCCGTGGCCGCGGAGCCCGGCGAGCTCGTGCCAGCTCTTTCCCCCGTCGGTCGTCCGGAAGAGCGCGGCGTCTTCGACGCCTGCGTAGACCGTCGCGGGGTCGGTCAGTGACGGCTCCAGGTGCCAGACCCTCTTGAACTCCCACGGGTGCTGCGTGCCGTCGTACCACTGGTGGGTGGTGAGGGGCTTGCCCGTTTTCCCGGAGCTGTCGTAGACGAAGCGGTTGCTCTCACCCGATGGCATCCCGTCCGGGGTGGTGGTCGGTTCCCCGGGCTTCAGGCCCGGCTGGAACCACGTTTTCCCCCCGTCGTCGGAACGCTGGATGATCTGGCCGAACCATCCGCTCGTCTGCGAGACGTAGATCCGGTCGGGATCGGCCGGTGAACCCTTCATATGGTAAATTTCCCACCCCCCGAAATGGGGGCCGTCGACCTTCCACTGTTTTCGACCCGCGTCGGAGGTGAGGATGAACGCCCCTTTGCGTGTTCCGACAAGAACGCGAACGCCGCTCATGATTGGTACTCCTGATTGTTACCGCAAAGATTGGAATAATCGGGAATATTTCAAAGCGCCGGCGCGCGGGGGGGGATAACAAAAGCGGCCCCGGATGGGGCCGCCTGTCGTTGCCTGTGATATACTCGCGTTTTCTCCCGCTTTCCCGCTTCACCGCCCCCGGATCAGGTCCCCTCGTTGTACGCCTCGTTGTAGGCGATCTGTTCGGGGGTGAGCTTGTCGATCCGCATCCCGCCGGTCGAGAGCTTCACCGTTGCGATCTCCTGGTCCTGTTCGACCGGGATGTCGTGGACGGTGTTCTCGAGGCGGACGCCTTTTTTATCGAGCTGCGCCAGGCGCAGCTGCGACATGAACTGGTTCGCGAACGACATGTCCATCACTTCCGACGGGTGGCCTTCCGCGGCGGCGAGGTTCACGAGACGGCCCTGCGCCAACACGTAAATGCGCCGTCCGTTTTTCAACGTGTATTCCTCGTTGTTGTCGCGGATCGTCCGGACCGATTTCTTCAGCTTCGCGAGGTCCTTCAGATTGATTTCGCAGTCGTAATGCCCCGTGTTGCAGACGATCGCGCCCTCCTTCATCGACTGGAAGTGGCGCTTCACGAGGATGTCCTTCACGCCGGTCGCCGTGATGAAGACGTCGCCGATCTTCGCCGCGTCGTCCATCCGCATCACCCGCATCCCGTCGAGCGTCGCCTTGAGCGCGGCGGTGGGCTTCACCTCGGTCACGATGACGTTGGCGCCGAGGCCCTTGGCGCGATTTGCGACGCCGCGGCCGCAGTGGCCGTATCCGGCCACGACGACGTTCTTTCCGGCCAGCAGGATGCTGGTCGCGCGGAGGATTCCGTCGAGCGTCGATTGCCCCGTCCCGTAGACGTTGTCGAAGTCCCACTTGGTCTCGGCGTCGTTTACGGCGATCACCGGGTAGTTCAGCGCCCCGGCTGCGGCCATCGACCGGAGCCTGTGGACGCCGGTGGTGGTCTCTTCGGTCCCGCCGATGACGTATTTCTCCGAAAACTCGGGATGCTTATTGTGGATCGTGAAGATCAGGTCGGCGCCGTCGTCGAGCGTCAGGTTCGGCTTCATCTTGAGCGTTTCCTCGATGCACCAGTAGAAGTCCTTGACCGACATCCCGTGCCACGCGAAGATCGAGACCCCGTCAGCGGCGAGCGCCGCGGCGACGGCGTCGTTCGTGGAGAGCGGGTTGCAGCCGCTCCAGGAGACCTGCGCGCCCGCGTCGACGAGCGTGCGCACGAGCACGGCGGTTTCCTTGGTGACGTGGAGGCACCCGGCGATCCGGTATCCCTTCAGCGGTTTCGATTTCCGGTATTTTTCGCGCAGCGTCTGGAGGACCGGCATCCTCGATTCCGCCCAGGAGATGAGCTGCCTTCCCTCGCCCGCGAGCGAGAGGTCTGCCACTTTATACTTCCCTTTTTTATGGTTCATGCGTTGCGGTAGTAGGTAATGATGGTTGGTGAGATGATATGATCAGCCCTGCCTGAACGCCTTCCTGAGGGTGGTTTTCAGGTCGAGTTTTTCCCAGGTAAACTCCTTCTCTTCCCGGCCGAAGTGGCCGTACGCCGCCGTCCGGCGGTAGATCGGCCGCCGGAGGTCGAGCCGCTTGATGATCCCGCGCGGCGTCATGTCGACAGGCCCCCCCTTTTTCGTCAGGCCGTGCAGTTCTTTTTCCAATTTCTGATCCGGGATGACGCCGGTCCCGTACGTCTGCACGTGGATCGACACCGGGTCCTCGACCCCGATCGCGTAGGCGATCTGGATCAGGCACTCCGAGGCGAGCCCCGCGGCAACGATGTTCTTGGCGAGATGGCGCGTCGCGTAGGCGGCGCTCCGGTCCACCTTGGTGGGGTCCTTGCCCGAAAACGCCCCGCCGCCGTGGGGCGCGCGTCCCCCGTACGTGTCCACGATGATCTTCCTGCCGGTCAGGCCGCTGTCGCCGTG
>CAZQSM010000124.1:0-4608 GCA_964596065.1 uncultured Chlorobiaceae bacterium
AGATGCAGTTTTTCGTCAAGCCGGGCACCGACGACGAATGGTTCGAATACTGGCGCGGCCAGCGCCTGCAATGGTTCCACGACCTCGGGATGGCGAGGGAAAAGCTCCGCTGGCACCGTCACGAGGCGGACAAGCTCGCGCACTACGCCAAGGACGCCTACGACATCGAATACGACTTCCCCTTCGGGTGGGGGGAGATCGAGGGGATCCACAACAGGACCGACTTCGACCTTTCCCGCCACGAGCAGTTCTCCGGGAAAGGCCTGAAGTACTTCGACGAGGTGACGAAGGAGAAATACACCCCCTACATCATCGAAACCTCGGCGGGAGCGAGCCGCTCCTTCATGGCGTTCCTCGTGAACGCCTATCACGAGGAGGAGGCCCCGACGGCCGAGGGTACGGCGGAGACGCGCGTGGTGCTGAAGCTCCACCCGAAGCTCGCCCCGATGAAGGCCGCCGTTTTCCCGCTCGTTAACCGGGACGGGATGCCCGACCTCGCCAGGAAGATCGAGGAGGAGATCCGCGCGTACCACCAGACCTTCTACGACGACAGCGGCGCGGTGGGCCGGCGATACCGTCGGCAGGACGAGATCGGCACGCCCTACTGCGTCACGATCGATTCGCAGACGCTCGCCGACCAGACGGTCACGATCCGGGAACGCGACTCGATGGCGCAGGAACGGGTTGCGAGTCAGAAAATCCTTTCCTATCTTAACGACCATATCCGTTGACAACGAGAACAATCGAAGGGAGAATAACAGTATGACAACGAAACTCATCAGGGCGCTGCTCGTCGCGGCGATCGCGTTGATGCCGGTGATCAACGGCTGCGGCACGAGCAAAACCGTCAGGGGCGGCGCCATCGGCGCGGCCGCGGGCGGGGTCCTCGGCGGCCTCATCGGGAGCAAGGCGGGGAACACCGCCGTCGGCGTCATCATCGGCGCCGCCATCGGCGGCACCGCGGGCGCGCTGATCGGCAACTACATGGACCGCCAGGCGGAGGAGATGCAGCGGGACATCGAGGGGGCGAAGATCGAACGCGTCGGAGAGGGGATCAAGATCACGTTCGATTCGGGGATCCTCTTCGCGACGAATTCGTCCGACCTCCAGCCGGCCGCCAGGGAGAATATCGGGAAACTGGCGACCATCCTGAACAAGTACGAGGACACCAACATCCTTGTCGAGGGGCATACCGATTCGACCGGCTCGGCGGAGTACAACCAGCAGTTGTCGGAACGCCGCGCGGCGAGCGTGGCCAACTATGCCAAGGGGATGAACGTGAAAGGAGACCGCTTCACGGTGGTCGGGTACGGCAAGACCCAGCCGGTCGTCTCCAACAGCACTCCCGAAGGCCGGCAGGCCAACCGGCGGGTCGAGATCGCGATCTTCGCGAACGACGACCTGAAGGACGCCGCGATGAAGAACCAGCTGAAATGATGGCGGACGCTCTCCCCGCGATCGTGAAGGGCACATCCGGGAAACCGGATGTGCCTTTTTCGTTGCTCTCCGCCGCGTTCCTCGCGCGGGTGGGGCGGACCCTGTCCCTGCTGCTCCTCCTGGCCGTGCTCCCCTCCCCCGCCGCCCGCGGTCAGTGGCTGGGCGATTCCGCGAGCGAGGCCCTGACGGCCGCGGGCATCGACCACATCTACAACCTCAAGTTCGACAGCGCCCGGGCCGAATTCCGCGGCGTCATCGCCGCCCATCCGGACCATCCGGCGGGGCATTTTTTCCTCGCGGCGGTCGAATGGTGGCGGATCATGGCGGACATCGAGAACACCTCCCATGACCGGAATTTCATCTCCATGCTCGACGCGGTGGTGGAGCTCTGCGACAACCGGCTCGACGTCGACGAACACGACGTGGCCGCGCTCTTCTTCAAGGGGGGGGCGCTCGGTTTCCAGGGGCGGCTGCACGGGAACCGCGAGGACTGGATCAAGGCGGCCAACAGCGGCCGCAGCGCGCTCCCGATCGTCCAGGAATCGTACCGCCTCGCGCCCGAGAACGACGACGTCCTGTTCGGGATCGGCATCTACAATTACTACGCGGCGATCATCCCCGAAATGTACCCCTTCGTCAAGCCGCTGATGCTCTTCTTCCCGGACGGGGACAAAGCGCGGGGGCTCGCCCAGCTGCGCCGCGCATCGGGCAGGGCGAAATACGCCGGCACGGAGGCCTCCTACTTCCTCCTGCAGATTCTCTACAACTTCGAGAAGCAGTACCCCGAGGCGGGGCGCATCGCCGACGAACTCCACCGGAAATACCCCGACAACCCCCTCTTCCACCGGTACGCCGGCAGGACCGCCGCGGCGCTCGGCCGCTGGGACCTCGCGGGCGCCACGTTCGGTGATATCCTCGGGAGGATCCGGTCGGGCAGGCTCGGGTACGGCCCCGTGGTGGAACGGGAAGCCCGGTATTACCTCGGGATGGCCTTCCTCCAGGAGGGCGGGATCGACAGCGCGCTCGTCCATTTCTACCGGTGCGACGAACTCTCCAGGACGCTCGACGCGGAGAAGGCGACCGGATTCATGACGCTCGCCAACCTGCGGATCGGCATGTGTTACGACCTCCAGGGAAAACGGGACCTCGCCCTCAAGCAGTACGACAAGGTCCTCGGGATGAAGGACCACCAGACGGCCCACGACCAGGCGCGTCAGTTCAGGCGGCAGGCGCACTCGAAGCCGTGAGGATCCCGTGACGACCGCGCTGATGTTCGGGCTGATCGCCGCCGCCGCGGAGATCCTCGGGGGCGTCCTCGTGAGCTTCCGCAAGGATTGGCCGCGGAAAATCCAGGAATACCTCCTCGCGCTCAGCGCGGGGTTCATCCTCGCCCTCGCGTTCTTCGAACTCATCCCGGAGAGCCTGGTCCTGCTCGGAGAAACCGCGTCCCTCTGCTTCCTGGCCGGCTACTCGATGCTCCATTTTTTCGAGCACACGATCGTCGGACACCTCCACTTCGGCGAGGAGACGCACCACGACGTGATGATCTCGCGGACCGCGTCGCTCTCCGCGCTCTTCGGCCTGATGGTCCACGCCTTCTTCGACGGCCTCGCGATCTCCGCGGGCATGCGCTTCGACACCGCGATCGGCGTCATGATTTTCATCGCGGTGCTGCTGCACAAGCTTCCGGAGGGGCTCACGATCGCCTCGGTCATGATCGCGTCGGGAAACGGCCGGCGGGAGGCGTTGCTCGCGTCGCTGTGCGTCGGCGCGGCGACGGTCCTGGGTTGCGTCGTGCTCTTCCCGCTGGAACGGATCAGCGCGACGGCGACCGGCATCGCCTTCGGATTTTCCGCGGGAACGGCAGCCTACGTCGGCGCGAGCGACCTCATCCCGGAGATCAACCGTTCCGGGAACCGGGTGACGCCCTTCCTCGTGTTCGGGGGGATGCTTCTCTTCTATTTCAGCAGGAGGCTGCTGGTCTCGGTCGTCTGAGGCCGCTCCGGCGACTCAGAACGAGAGGGAGAACCGGTGGAAGGCGCCCACCGGGCCGTTCGACGTAAAGGCATAGTCGAATTGGTAATCGCCGGTCGCGATTCCGGTGCCGATGGAAAACCCCGCGAGCCCGCTCCCCGAGCCCGACCCCACCTTCAGGTCCTGGCGGCGTTCGTTGTTGTAGCCGGCCCGCAGGAAGACATTCGGGCTCAGGACGAATTCCACGCCGGCGGAAAAGGCCTTGAACCGGTCTGCGAACGAATCCCTCCTGTCGGTCAGGCGGCGGAGCTCTACCACGAACGTCGCCGGGAGATGTTCGGGGGAAAGCGCGACGCCGATCCTCAGGTCGAGCGGAAGGTCCTCCCCGACCGTGGCGTACGGGTCGAGCTGCGTTCCGGCGTGCAGGAGCGCCGCGGCGAGGACGACCCGCCCCGGGACCGCCGTGTACTGCGCACCGAAATCGACCGCGACGGCGCTCGAGGCGTACTCCCCGATCGACGAATGGATGAACGTCACGCCGGCGCCGTACCGCAGCCGCTCCGTGAGCGCGTCCCCGTAGGCGAGGCTCACGCTCAGCTCGCCGGCCCCGAACGTGCCGAGGTTTTGCCCCTCCTCACCGGTCCGTTGGAATTCCCCGTAATTCATATACAGGGCGCCCGCGCCGAGGTAGCCCAGCTCCCCCACCTGCTCCCCCCACGCGAGGTTCGCCGAATTGATATCGAGGAGGTGTTTGAAGTAGCCGAACGAGAGCCGGCGCCGGGACAGGGTGGCGATCCCCGCGGGGTTGTAAAAGACCAGGTTGGGATCGTCGGAGAGGGTGATGAAGCCGCCGCCGAGAGCGCCCGCCCGGGCGCCGACGTCCGTCCTGAGGAAATCGAACGTGCTCCCGGAGCCGGCCGTCGCGGGTGCGACCGGTAACACGCTCAGCAGGAACACGATGACGATGTACCGAATGACTCGATCCGGCGGGATCGCGGAGGGATGGGTTCGTACCATGAATGATAATCTATTGATTCGGAGGATAAAAGGCAAAATAAATCGGTCTTTCCCTTGATTTTGGCGGAGGCCATGCGTATACTTCCCCTCAATGAGAGAAACCTCCGGCCAATGACGCGACGCGTCGACAGACACCGCCCACAACGATTCTCCGACCAGATCGACCCGGAATCCGGGTTT
>CAZQSM010000125.1:0-4596 GCA_964596065.1 uncultured Chlorobiaceae bacterium
CCTTCAGGTCGCCGGGCCAGATCCGGTAGTGGCCGCCGAAGGTCGTGAACGCCTTGAGCGCGTCCTTGTAGATCCAGTTCAGGACTGTCTTCTTGCTGACCCTGCAGATCTTGGCCGCGAGTCCGACGTTGAGCGGTTTGCGATGGATGCCCGAGAGCTTGAGCGCGTTGAAGTTCTGCTTGTATTCGACCATGGTAATCGGATGGTTGTTCCGCGAAAGAATTACAAACAAAGATAGCAGGAACTTCGGGCAAAATGGTGACCCGAGTCACGGGCGACACGTCAAAACGGGTGATGGAAATCACGCCCCTTCGCATTGGGGCGGCATCGCGTTGCGGCGCAATGCGTTACAGGTTTTTGATGACCCGGACGACCTTCCAGATGAAGGCGATATCGCGTTTTCTGACCGTCAGGGGATCGAATTCGGTGTTCAGAGGGATCAGGTGAACGTGGTCCTCGTCGAATTTGACCATTTTCAGGACGTCTTCCTCGTTGACCCTGACCACGCAGATGTCCCCGCTGCGGGCCTCCCGCTGGGGGCTGACGACCACCACGTCGCCGTCCTCGATTTTCGGGGACATGCTCGCCCCCTTCACCACCAGGGCGAATGCGCCGGAATCGTTCAGGTTGTCGACCGTGACGTAGCGCTCGACCTGTTCGGGGTGAAAGATCGCGGCGGTTTTTCCCGCCGGAACGGAGGAAAGGAGAGGTATTTCGACCAGGTTGACTTTCCGGAACCTGGTATCGCCCCTGAACCGGATGATGTTGTCGGCCCTGTCGGTGCGCATGTACATATCGCCGCTCCCCGTCAGGAGCCAGTCGGGACGGACGCCGGTCCAGCGGGCGATCTGCATCAGGAAATCGCCCCCGGGGACCTGCTCCCCCTTTTCCCAGCGCTGGAGGGTCCGGGTCGCAATGCCCACCTTGTCCGCGAGGGTTGACTGGTCGATCTCCTTGTTTTCACGCCCCTTGCGTATCCGTTCCCCGATGCTCGATTTCATTGCGGCAATGTCATATTTGTCCTGGACAATTGAGACAGGCGACATTTATGTCGTCCGCAAAATATAGCACTATTCAGGGGCTTTGTCAAGGGCCGGCGGATGGGGCAAACGGGGATACGGGGGATCGGCACGGGGGCAGCGGACGGAGCATCGGCCCTCCGGGGACCAGGTTCGGCGGGAATCGTCTGCCCGCCGGCGTCCTCACGGAACGGAGATCCCTTTCGCCGACAGGTGGTCGCGGATCGCCTTCACCGCCATCTCGACCGGGGTCGTGAGCCGGGCGCCCGATTCCCTCACGGCCGCCTCCAGACTACCCTCCCGCGTGGTGAGCCATCTCCAGACGTGGTATCCAAGGCGGTTCCTGTCGTTCGGTTCGAGGGTGCCGACCGAGGCGACGCTGCCGTAGGCGATTGATTCCTGTGTGTCCGCGGGGAACGGTTCGACCGCGGGTGCCGGTTTGGTGGTCATCGGGGGTTCAGGGAAGGTTGCTGGAACGATTGTCAGCGGCGGCCTCGGGGAAGAGCCGGAGGTAGTAATCGCCCGACTCGGATTGTTCGGCCATCATCCCGATCTCGGCCCCCTCGACGCGGTATTCCGACACGAGGCGGGCAATTTCGTTCACGAGAATGTCCGTCATGTCGACCCCGACGTATCGCAGGCCGCCGCCCTGGTATGAATTTTTCAGCAGCGGGATCAGGAACCGCGAAAGCCCCGGGATGTCGATGTCGGTACCGGACGGCTGGCCCGATTGGAACGTGAAGAGTTGCGGCGTGAACCCCTCGGGGAGGATGCCGCCCCAGTGGAACGGCGTCGTCACGGGCGCCTGCTCCGGATGAACGGTTGACGCCAGCACGGGCCGCAGCGGGATGCGATGGACCTGGATCGGTTCGTAAGCGTCTCCCGCCTCTTCCCCGGCGAGGAGGGTGTCCGCGGGACGGTGTTCGACGGGCCTGATGCCGGAGGAGAGTTTCCCGGCGGAGGAGGCGCTGACGAGCTTGGTGACGGTGCCATCCAGGCGGGCCTGCCCCCTTCCGTATCGCCGGGTACCCGCGATGGAACCCACCGTGTCGTATTCCACGATGCGAACGCCGCCGGCTCCGTTCCCCCGCGAATCGAGCCAGTTGCCGAAGAGGAGATCGAGCGTGTCGTTCTTCGTGCGGCCCGACGAGAAGGAAACGATCCGGTACTTCTCTTTTTCGCGCGGCGGAAAGCGGAGCTTGTTCGCCTTGTCGATCTTGAGGACCCTCGGGGATACGAGGCCGAAGGCGTTCTCGTCCCGCCGGCCGGCCGTTCTCCGGGTCACGCCGAACGCCCCGTCGGCCACGCTGACGAAGCGGAGGTACTCCCGCTGCGCACGGCGAACGCCCGACGAGAGCTCGATATTCATCCACCGTCCGAATCCTGCATTGTCATTCGTGTGGATCCCCTGGGGGTTGGTCCCGCCCGAAAGCCTCGCGAACCCTGAATCGAGCATCGCCAGGGCGGTGTGGAAACCACCGGCCCGCAGGCTGTCGCGCAGCGAGAGGCTGAACTGCGAAATCCCCCACTGGAAATCGCTCGTCCTCCCGTTCGAGATGATGACATCCGAGACGGATATCGGGAACGCGTAGTCATCGGGATTGTAGGCGTGCAACGAAACGGAGACCTGGTCCGCGCCGGCGAGCAGTTCGTGCAGGCGCTGGAACACGCTGTTCCCGGTTTGCGCGAGGTCGGCGTCCTTCGAGCCCGCGACCGCGGCCTTCGAGCTGCCGCCGATGAGCATCCATTTCGCCCCGGTGCGGCGGAACAGTTCCGCCCCGATGACGGCCACGTTGCCGTCCTCGACCGGGTGGTTGACGTGGACGCTGAGGCGCTTTCGGTGTTCCCGGTTATGGATGATCGTGCCCCAGCCCCGGGTGATCGGGGTGTGTTCCCTGATAATGTCGAACGTGGCGCCGCTGACGGCGTCCTTCACCGTCGTCAACCCGTAGTTGAATCTGCCGAGGAGCGCGTTGCAGCTGTCGTACCGTCCGGCCCTGAAGTGGTTCAGCGCGAGGCTCCAAACCTCGAGTTCCTCGCCGGTCGGGATACGATACGCGCCCGCGGCGGCCGGGGGAATCGCCTCGAGCGACTGACGGATGAAGGACAGGAATGGATCTCCGCTGCGGGACGGCCCGGCGAGGGCCCCCGTGGCGACGGAAAAGAGAAAGAGACAGAGAAGCAAATAAGAATGAATTCTTACCGGCACCGGTAGACCTTTATATGTCGATAAAAAACAGACTTCGAGGTGAAGTCTGAAGCGGGAGGGAATGAACAATCGTAAAGCCCTCATAAAGTTACTTGTTGTCATCCTGAAAGTCAATAGCGGGCGTCACATCCCGCTCTTTCCATGGACGGGTGTCCATTTTCCAACACTCTCCTGAGTATTTTTAACTACATAAAATGAAATGAGTTGTCGAAATCATTTAAGTTTTCACGCAATGAACGTGGCACGCCTCTTGAATATTTTTCAGGTAAGGGATATTCGGATAAAACAAGAGGGCACGACGATGAAACGCTTATTTTGGGTCATACTGGCGGTTTCGCTCGGTTACGGAGCGGCGGAATCCGCGCCCCACCGTAAAGATGGCAGATTCGGCCTGTTTTACGGGTCCCTCTCTCCACACGGCGAGTGGATCGAGATGAGTTTCGGCACGGCGTGGCGTCCGTACCACACGGGAAACCAATGGAGGCCGTACATGCGCGGACGCTGGATCTGGACAGACTACGGTTGGTACTGGAACTCCTACGAACCGTTCGGGTGGGCGACCTACCACTACGGCCGCTGGACCTATGACGACTATTACGGATGGATCTGGGTGCCGGACGACGTCTGGGGCCCGGCCTGGGTGGAATGGAGGTACGACGACGATTACATCGGCTGGTCTCCCCTGCCGCCGCACGCCCGGTTCAGCGTCTCGGTGGGGATCACCTTCGGCCGGCACTGGGTCGCGCCGGTGCACTACTGGAACTTCGTGCCGTGCGGAAATTTCTCATCGGTGCACGTCGTGAACTATGTCCAGTCTCCCGACGTCACCCGGCGCATCATCGGCCGGACCCGGAGCGCCGGCAGCGTCCGGAGCGTCGACCGCCGGATCGTCAACGACGGCATCGGCCTCGACCGGATCGAGCGCCGCAGCCGGGAGAAGATCCGGAAGGTGGAAGTGGTGGAACGCGATTCTCCGGGAGAGGAAACACTGCTCCGGAAGAACAACCGCGACCGGATCGAGGTCTACCGGCCCGGGGCGATCGAACTCAGGAAGGAAGGCGTGGCGCGCCACCGCGAGGCCCAGCGCCCCGCCGGGCGCCGGGACGCCGCGGTCGACAGGCCGTGGACGAAGCAGTCGAGGCCCGACGTGAAGGTCGAGAAACCCGACGGCCGGCGGCAGCGGCCGGAGGTGAGGATCGACCGGCCCGACACGAAGCGGGGCTCTCCCGGCGTGACCCGCGAACGGCCCTCGGTCAGGCGGGAGAAGCCCGACGGACGCAACCAGCAGCCGCGCCCCTCCGGCAGGCGCGGGAGGGACGGCTGATCAGGCGTCCCACCAGTAGGTGAGTTTCAGCAGGATGACGTTGG
>CAZQSM010000126.1:0-4588 GCA_964596065.1 uncultured Chlorobiaceae bacterium
AGTAAATCCGTCCTTCGACGGTGTTTTTATTTTTTTGCGTTTCCGCCTCGATCCGCTGTTCGATCTCGAAGAAGAGGTTGCGGATGGAGGTGGAGTTGAAGATGTCGCCGAGGCTCGCCTTGTAGCTCACGCTCGCGCGGCCGACGTCGCTCAGGATCTTGCCGCCGACCCGGAGGTAGCCTTTGAGCGCGTTCGCCGAGACCTGGACGTTCGTGCCGGGCGAGGAGCCGCCTTCGTAGGTCACGTCGACGCTCCGGATGAAGGGGAATTCCTTCCGCAGGTAGTCCTCGAGGACGCTCGTGAGCAGGCTCGACGTGAGGATCGAACCGACCATCGCGCCGGTCCCCGGCGTGATGTCGCCGGCGATGGTGGAACGGTCGCTCGACGTCAGCTCGTTCGAAAATTTTCCCGTCAGGATGAATGAGATCGCGTCCGACTGGGTTTCCGCTGCCGTGGAGTTCCCGGAGATGTCCACGAAAGTTCCTCCCGTGGTGGACGCTTCGCGCAGGGTCATCTTCAGGACCGGTTCGTACCGGCGGCCGGTGATTTCGAGCAGCACCTGCACCCGGCGGGGTTCGGCATCTTCCTCGCCGGTCTGTTTGTCGGATCCCAGGTGTGACGCCTCGTAGGTGGCCTTCACATCGAGTTCCGGGTTGTCCCAGGGTCCGACGAACTTCAGGCGGCCGGTCGCGTCGAACCGCTGGTAGAATTTGTAATACGAGGGCGAACCGATTTCGATGGTGCCGTAGATGTGGGGCTCGCCCTGGTCGTTGATGGCCGAGACGCGGCCGTTGAGTTCCGCGTAGAGGACTTCGTCGGAGAGCTGGGAAAAGATGAACCGTATCGACGGCGTCCCGCGCGTTTCGACGTTCAGATCGTACCGGAGCTGGTCGATGAAGGGGAGGCTCCGCTCCTCGGCCCCGGCCCCGGGTTCGCCGCCGCCGGCGCCGTCCGTGGCGTAGAACGGCCTGAGGAAATTCTCCTCGGGCGTGTAGCCGGCGCTGGTGTCGTTGACCACGACGTAGTTCAGCCTCCGGAACCCCAGCGTCGATTGCTGGCGGGTCGTCGGCGGGAAGGTGATAAACGCGTCCGTGACGAGGACGTTGCCGCTCAGGAACGGCCTCGACAGGTCCCCGCTCAGGTTCAATCCGGCGGAGTCGGACCGGATGAAGAGCGGTCCGTACATCTCCGGCAGGGCCCTGCGCGTCTCCTCGCCCATGATCAGCAGGCCTCCCCGGCCCGTGATGTCGAAACCGTCGAGCCGGAACCGGTCGGTGGTGATGGTGCCGCTGAGCTCCATGCTCCCGGCCGGTCGCGCCGTGGGAACGTTTTCGAGCGTGAACCCCCGGAGCACCAGCTTCGACCCCATCGCCTCGATCGCCCCGTTGACGATGTAGGGCAGGTTGTTCGGGACAAAGAGGAAGTTCACGTCGCCCAGTTCCATCCGTCCGGAATACGCGGGGAAGCGGGGCGTGCCGCCGATCGTCAGGTTGCTGTTCACATGCCCCGTGAGGTTCTGCAGTTCACCGATGAGCGGGTCGAAGACGCTGATGTCGAATTTGTCGGCGTGGATGCGGATGTCCTGCTCCTGGTCGGGGAACCGGTCGGCCACCCCGGTGAACGAAAAATCCGCCGGCATGCGCCCCTCGACGGTCAGCGTGGGGGTTGTCGAGGCTTTCGTGATCCTGCTCTGGATCAGGATGTCGAGCCGGCGGTCCGTGTAATCGAATCGCGACTCCACGAACCCCAGTTTCGTCTTCCGGAGGACGAAGTTTTCGCTCGAGGCGCTGACGGAAAACGCGGGATCGTCCGCCGTTCCCCGGAGGGAGACGTCCGCCCCGGCCGTGCCGATGAAACCGTTCCCGGGCGTCCGCAGCTCGGGGTAGGGGAGGAGGACGTTCAGCGCGGACAGGTCGAACCGCCGGATGCCGAAGGCCGCGTCGAGGCTGCCGCGGTATCCGACGAGGCCGCGTGCCGATATTTCCTCCTCGCCGCGGCGGAACACCGCCCTCATGATCCGCAGCCCCTCGCCGCTCAACCGGAACTGCACGTCCTGGTCGTTCGACCACCCGTAATCGCCCGCCCTGACGCGGAGGGTGTCGAGGTCGAAGACGAAGGTCCGCGGCTGGATTGAGGCCTGCCCGTTGATGCGGAACGTGATGACGGAGTCGATGCGCCCGGAGGCCGCCAGCATCCCCCTGGAGTCTTCGTAATGCACGCCGACCGACGCGTCGTCGAGCTGCCTCCCGGCGACGATCCCGGACCCGACGCCGACGTAGACGTCGGCGGTTGCTTCTTCGAGGATGGCGCTTCCCCCGGCAGACCCGAGGCTGATGTCCACAGTCGCGTCCTTCAGCAGCCACCCGTCGTCGATGGTGCCGATGTAGAATTCCCCCAGCGTCCCCTTCATCGCCATCGACAACCCCTCCCGGTTGCTGGAAAACTCGCCGGCCAGGGTCCCGTGCACGTTGAACGGGGCGGTGTTCAGAAATTCTCCCACCGGCAGCAGGTTGTCGATCCGGACGAGGTAGGTAAAATTCATCTCCCGGTCGCCGGTGGAACGGTCCGACCCCGGTGCCGATCCCGTCCGCGGTGCCGCCGGGGGTGGGGGCTCCCCGACGTGGTCGCGCACGGCGCCGATGAAGGCCTCGATCCGGTCCTCCACGGTCTCCGCGAGGAGGCCCAGGTCGAAGGCGCCGTCGAGTTCGATGTCCGCGAGCGACGAATTGAGCCGGAGGCGTTTTCGTCCGGGGTCCCGCTGGTCGAGCTGGAAATCGACCGAATCGGATTCCATCGCGTGGTTTCTGAACCGGGAGGGGAGCAACACGAGCGCGGCGCCCGCGTTCAGGTCGGCGAGGGAGGAGCCGGTGAACGACATCCGGCCGCGGGCGGTGAGGTCGCTCCGGTAGAGGGTGTCGCGCAGCAGGGTCGAGAGGTCGAGCGACGCCACGTCGAAATCGGCGTTGTGCACGGTAAGTGTGTCCCCGGCGAGGCGCGCCGAAAATTTCACCCCGGCAGTGGCCCCGCCGGCCGACCCCCGGGCCTCGGCGTCGATCGTGCCCCTCGACATCGTGCCGCTCGCCTGGAGCCCGTCCAGGGAATGGCCCCGCACCCCGGACGAGTCCAGCACAAGGAAAAAGTTCAGGTCGAGCGCGGCCGGATCGAACGACGCCCCCCGGAGTTCCATCCGGCCGTTGAGGAGCGTGCCCGGCATCTCCCGGCCGAAGAGCATCCCGGGATTGAACCCGGTCATGTCGTAGGCCGCGTCGTAGGAAGGGGGTTCCGAGTTCAGGCGGAGGGCTGTCCGTCCGGAGAGCGCGCCGAATTCGCCGGCGATCTCGAGGTCCGTCGTGAAATCGAGGGGGAGACCGGTGAAGCTACCGCTGACGCCGATCGGCAGGTCCGGCGAGAGAATGTCCTCGGGAATTTCGCGGATGAACAGGTCCAGGTCCGACATCGTCACCGTGCTCGGGTCGATGGAGGCGTCGACGTGGAGGTTCCACGGGGCGTCCAGGTGTCGCACCGTCCCCCGGACGCTGACATCGCTCCGGTTCGTGGCGATCCTCAGCCGGGAAACGCGCAGGGCGCCGAAGGGGCCCTCCGCCTCACAGCTGACCGAGGCGGAACCGGGCCCCCTGGGGATGTATGTCAGGAAACGGCTGAGCTCGGCGTAGTCGATATTGGCGGACGAGAGCCGGAGCGAGACGGAATCGTCTCGGAAATCCCCGAGTTCCGGCATGCCCTCGAGCAGCGACCTGGAGATCGACGCGTCGAGTTCGAGTTCGCTCTCGCGGGTGCGGATCCTGAGTCCTTCGACGCCGGTCAGGCGGTGGCCGACCCGGAACGAGCCCGCGAGCTGCCGGAGTTCAAAGTCCGGATCGCGGGACGTCCATCGCATCTGCCCGATCTCCAGCCGTGCGTCGGGCCCCTTGAGCGCAAACGCCCCCTCGAACCAGATGTCGTCGATCGTGAAGCGCTCGGAGGCCGGGAAGGAGAGTGGAAGCGGCGCGCCGGCGAGCCCACCGACCACCTGGGAGTCCCGGACGCTCACCGACCCCTGCCGAATCTGAATGTCGCTGCAAGCGATTTCCCAGTCGAAACTCCCGGAGCCCGAGTCCGCGGAGGCGCGGAACAGCGTTCCGAGGTTCCAGGCACCGTCGGGCGATTTTACCATCGTGACGCGGGGGGATTCAATGGTGAGGCGAGTGACGTCGATCCGGTCCCTGAGGAAGCCCAGCGGCTCGTAGAAGCAGACGATCCTCCCGATCGAAATCACCTCCCGCTCGCCCTGGTCGATCGTGACCGAGTCCATCGTGAATCCGCCCACCATGTTGCCGTCGATCCGGCCGATATGCAGCGTCCCGTTGAGGCTCTTCGAGATCGTGGAGATGAGGTAGCTCCGGAGCATGTTCCGGAGATACGGGGTCTGCGTGAGGATCCCGGCGACGACCAGGAAGATCAGGACCGTGGAGACGACGTACGCGAGGATTTTGAAGACGCGCAGGAGGAGCCGGAGAAACCGGTCGGTGAGGCTCAGGCGCATCGTTCGAGTATCCGCTCAATGATCCCGGAGGTCGAGCGGTCCGGC
>CAZQSM010000127.1:0-4449 GCA_964596065.1 uncultured Chlorobiaceae bacterium
GGGCTCTTCATCAGCGTGAAGACGGTGGAGAAGCACCGGCAGCGGCTGATGGACAAACTGGGGATCCACGACGTGGCGGGCCTGACCCGCTACGCCATCGCCCGCGGGATCATCGACATCTATTGACCGACGCTGATGCTCGCGAGGAGCTCGGCGTGCACCGCCGTGTTCGATGCGGCGATCTCCTTCCCGTAGATGGAACACGGGCCCCCGGAAAAATCGGAGATCGTGCCCCCCGCTTCCGTCACGAGCAGGACCCCGGCGGCGACGTCCCAGGGGTGGAGCCCCACCTCCCAGAACCCCTCGTACCGGCCGCACGCCACGTAGGCCATGTCGATGGCCGCCGAGCCCATCCTCCGGACCGCCTGCGCCTTCATCAGGGCGCCGATGAAACGCTCGACGCTCTTGCCCGGGTTCTCGTTGATGTTGTACGGAAAGCCGGTGACGAGGAGGCTGCGGATCATCGTATCGATGACGGAAACCTTCATCGGCGAGCCGTTCAGGAAGGCCCCCTTCCCGATTTCGGCGGTGAAGAGTTCCCGAAGGTTGGGGTCGTAGATCACGCCGCCGACGATGGTCCCGTTGTGTTCGATCCCGATCGAGACGCAGAACACGGGGAACCCGTGCGTATAGTTGGTCGTGCCGTCGAGCGGATCCACGATCCACCGGTAACCCGACCCGGGCCCCGCTCCCGTCCCCCCCTCCTCGGCGAGGATTTCATCCTCCGGAAAATGTTCGCGGATCGACCGGATGATCATCTCCTCCGAGCGCCTGTCGATCTCGGTGACGACATTCTTCCCGAGCCCGTCCTTGTCGGTGATCGTCCGGACCTTGCCGAGGTTCGCGGCGAGGTACGCGCCCGCCTCCTTCGCGGCGTCAATCGCCAGGGCGGTTCTTGAGGCGTAGTTCATGGGAGTAGGCGGATTTGGAAAGGAGTTTGTACAGTTGTTCCTCGTTCTTGCGCGGGACCCGGCAGCTGATCTCCACGTAGTTGCCCCGGTACTTCGTTTCGAGGATCTCGCCGATCTCGTGGAGCCTCGAGATGAGCCCCCCCTCACCCTGGTGGAAGGTGAGCGTTTTCTCGATGGCGTTCGTGCCGAGCATGTCGAGGATTCTCGCCGTGAGGGCGGGAAGGTTGATGTTGCGCGAGGCCGAGATGAAGACCGCTGGCGGGTAACGGACCTCCAGGTCCGCGATGATCGAGCGGTCCGCCAGGCGGTCGATCTTGTTGAAGACGTGGAGGACGGGCTTGTCTCCCGCCCCCAGGTCGGCCAGCGTGTCGTTGACGGTGAGGATCTGGTCGGCGGCGTGCGCGTGGCTGCAGTCGACGACATGGAGCAGGAGGTCGGCCTCGACAACTTCCGAGAGCGTGCTCCTGAACGACGCGATCAGGTGGGGGGGGAGCTTCCGGATGAACCCGACGGTGTCGGAGAGCAGGAGCGACTTCCCCGGCCCGGCCGTGATCTTCCTGACGGTGGTGTCGAGCGTCGCGAAGAGCCGGTCCTCGACCAGGACGTCCGCCCCGGTGAGCGCGCGGAAGAGCGTTGATTTTCCCGCGTTCGTGTAGCCGACCATCGCCACCCGCGTGAGCGCCTCGCGCCCCTTGCGCTGCACGTCCCGTTCCCGCTTGATGCCCGAGAGTTTTTCCTTCAGGTTGCTGATGCGCGTCCTGATCGCGCGGCGGTCGGTCTCGATCTGCGTTTCGCCGGGGCCCTTGGTGCCGACGCCGCCGTACTGTTTCGACAGGTGCGTCCACTGCCGCGTGAGCCGCGGGAGCATGTACTGGAGCTGGGCGAGCTCCACCTGGGTCATCGCTTCCTTCGTCTTGGCGCGCTTCGCGAAGATGTCGAGGATGAGTCCGCTCCGGTCGAGGATCTTGCACTTCATCAGCTTCTCGAGGTTCCGGACCTGCACGGGAGAGAGGTCGTCGTCGAAGATGACCAGCGGGATCTTTTCGTTCGTGACGATGGCCCCGATTTCCGCCGCCTTCCCGCTGCCGATGTAGGTGGCGGGGTGGACCTGGTCGCGCTCCTGGGAAAACTTATGGACGACGGTCACTCCCGCGGTGTCGGCGAGGAGGACGAGTTCGTCGAGGTATTCCTCCAGCAGTTCCCTGTGCACGCTGCGGCTGGAAATCCCCACCACCACGGCCTCCTCGGACGCGGCGGTGTCGTGAAATTTCGGCGCGCCCTGTTGTTCAGACATCCGTCGTTTTTTCCCCTCCCGCGTGTCGGTTGATGGCCATCTCGAGCATGCCCAGCAGCAGGACCAGCCCGACGCAATATTTCCAGAGCTCCATTCCGAACCGGGCCTCGGTGATCCGTTCCGGGAGCTGGTCGCCCGCCGGAAGCCGGCGGACCTGGTCTTCGGTGAATCCGCGCCCCGCGAGAAACCCGTCGATCTCCGCGTCGGACGCCTTCGCGAGGTCGGCCTCCCGCGGATCGGTGTTCGCCGGGAAGAGGGAGATCAGTGCTTTTCCCGCGGTGACCCGGTAGTGGCCCGGGAGCGCCAGGCGCGGCGTGACGAATCGCAGGCCGGAACCGGTCGCGACCGGCGTGATGAACTCCTCCGTTCCGCCCGGGATGGTGAGGGCGTAGTGCGTCCCCTGGGGGGGCGCCACGGGCTGCCGCAGCGTGACGGAGGCGGCCGTCCCGATAGTGAACTGCTCCAGCCGGTCGGACCCGGAAGCGAGATACGCCACCGTCCGGTAGACGAGCGGCGCGAAAAGCCCCTTCATCGGAAAATCCCCCCACCCGAGGACCGGCGCGCAGGAGAAGATCGCCACGCGGCCGCTCCCGACGGGCTGCTCGAGGAAAAATCCCCCGCCGTTGTTCAGCGTGATGACCGACCGGCTCCGGGGCGTCGGCCTGAGGTCGAGCGACCTGACGATCCGCGGCGAGAGGCGCCTCGGGTCGGGGGCGCGCCCTCCCTTCTCGAATATCGTGGCAAAGAGGGGATGGTCGAAGTCGATCTCCCTGAAGTAGAGGCCGCTTTCGCCCTCCCCGCCGCCGGTCGTGCCGGTCGAGCCGCGGATCTCCGGCAGTTTCATCGGGCCGAGGATCCGCGTGTTGTAATTGGCCGGATCGGTGTCAGTCCCCGGGAAAATGACGAGGCCGCCGCCGTTTCCCACGTACGCGAGGATCCTGTCCGCGTCGCCGCGGTCGAACGACGCCAACCCGGCGAGGATCACCACGTCGAAATCGCGCAGGTTCGCGCGCGACAGGCCCGCCGCGGTCGCGGTCGTGATTTGGACGGCCGATTCCCCGTCGCCGCCGCTCCCCGCCCCGAGGGCCGGGAGGAGAAACTTCGTGTCGTCGGGCCCGCCGGCGGCGACCAGGACCCTGATCCGCTCCGGCACGGTGAACGCGAAGTAGCGGCTGTTGTCGGGTTCGAGTTCGTCCGCTTCAAGACCGACGCTGCCGTCGATCAGTCCGCTTCGCCGGGGTACGAACGTGAGGGCGATCGATTCCGCGGCCCCGGGCCCCACGGTCACGTTCGACTGGGCGACCCTCGTACCCCCCGCGTAGACGCTGACGACCGCGTCGGTCAGGGCGGCCGTGCCGAAATTCCTGACCCTCGCGGAAATTTCCACCGGCCTGTTCTTCTCGAAGATCCCCGAGAGCACCGCCACCGAATCGACGGCCGCGTTCGGGACGGTCCGTGAGCCGACGCCGATCGTGAAGAGCCTGACGTTCGGATCGGACGCGCCCGCGGTGGGCGATTCACCCCCCGCGAGCGAGCTTTTCTGGAAGTCGCCGATGAGGTAGATCTCCCTGTTCACGTCCTTCGATCCTGCGATGAGGCGCGACGCGGCGTCGAGTCCCTCGCCGAGCGGACGGCGGACGTACGACGGCTGCGAGCGGGCGATGAGCTCTCCGAGGAGGCGGAAATCGTGCGTGGGCGGATCGACGGTGACGTCGGGAAGGTCGGAGAGCTTCAGCAGCCACGCGGCGTCGCCCTCTCTCAGGAGGGAGAGGATGCCGCCCGCGGCTTTTTTCGCCTGCGCGAACCGTTCCCCCTCCTCGTCGGCCGCCATCAGGCTGTACGAATCGTCGAGGACGATCGCCACGGTCGAGCCCGCGGCGGTGCCGAAGCCCGCCGGCAGGCTCCCACGGAGGGCGGGGCGAGCGAACGCCAGGACGATGAACGCCACCATCAGCGTCCGGATGATCAGGAGGAGAATCTGCCGGAGCTTGAGCCTCCTGATGCGCGACTGCTGCAGCTCCTTCAGGAACGCGAGCGTGCTGAAATCGATGGTGCGGAGCTTGCGGAGGTTCAGCAGGTGGAGGATGACCGGGATCGCCGCGGCCGCGAGGCCGAAGAGGAGGAACGGGTTGAGAAATGTCATGCGTGGAGAATATGCCTCGATCGACCTTTGGGATTTGCCGGGAAGTCAGCCATCCGTCTGTTGCAAATACCATAAAAAACGGGAAAAAAGCAACGTGCGGC
>CAZQSM010000128.1:0-4365 GCA_964596065.1 uncultured Chlorobiaceae bacterium
TCTTCCATCAGAAGGAACCCAATCATGAATCGACGTTTACGGATTCTCATACTCATCGGCGTCGCGGTCGCGCTCTCCGGCGCCGGGACGCGGGCCCAATGGGTGCAGACGAACGGGCCGGAGGGGGGGGCGATACCGGCGCTCTTCCAGGATGGCGCAAACCTCTACGCCGGAACGTACGGCAACGCCGGGGTCTTCAAATCCACAGACGACGGGGCGACCTGGACGCAGAAAATTTCGGGGATGGGCTACCAGTCGGTGGAAGTCATCAGCAGGTGCGGTTCATACCTCCTGGCCTCGGGAACGGTGGGGCTCTACCGCTCGACGGATGACGGCGAAACCTGGACAGCCGCCGCGGGACTGCCGGGGGGGAGCGGCGTCAGGGCCCTCCTGGTCGACGGCGCGAACATTCTCGCGGGGACGTCCGGGAGGGGGGTGTACGTCTCCACCGACAGCGGCGCCACCTGGTCGGCCGCCAACTCGGGCCTGCCCGCCTCGAGCAGCTATACCTTCGTCGGCGGCATCGTGAAAGCCGCCACGGGGCATATCGCCGCGGTCACCGACAACAGCACGTTCGGCATGTACCGGACGACCGACCTCGGCACGACCTGGACGAAGATCGACAACGGCCTCCCGCCCTACGAATATTTCACCACACTCCTGCGGGACGGCGCGACGATCTACGGCACCGCGTCCACGGTGTACCGGAGCACCGACGACGGGGTGAATTGGGCCGAGGCGGGCACCGGAATACCGGCATATTCGGGCGTGGACGATATTGCGCTCAGCGGTTCGAACATCTTCGCCGCGGCGTTCAATTACGTTTACCGGAGCACAGACGCAGGAGCGACGTGGTCGACGCTCGGGGGCGGGCTTCCGCTGATGAGCATGGCGTCGGTGGAAATCGTGGGATCGACGATCTACGCCGGAACGATCGCCGACGGGGTCTACGCCTCGACCGACAACGGCGATACCTGGTCGCAGCGGGTCTCCGGCCTGCTGGCCAGGGACATGGCCGGTTTCTTCACGGATGGTTCGACGCTCTACGGTAACGGCAACGGCATCTTCTCCACAACGGACGGCGGCGACACCTGGACCACCATCCGCGGGGACCTGAAGGATTCCTCGGCACAGCCGACGCTCGTCTACGTCGACGGCCCGACGATGTTCTGCCGCGACTACCCGGCGTCGGGACTCGAACGATCGACCGATGGCGGAACCACCTGGACGGAAATCTATAACGGGCTTCCGGCGTTCGGCAGCGTCACGTCGATGGTCTCGGCGGGCGGGGCGCTCTTCACGGTCAGCAGCAGGATCTACCGCAGCACGGACAACGGCGATTCGTGGGCGCAGGTGGACTCGGCCCTGGGTCTGTTCGTCTACCTGTCAGACATCACGAGCGTGAACGGGACGCTTTTCGCGTACGGACAGGGGATCGCCCGGTCCACCGACGACGGGACGACGTGGACGCTCGTCAACACGGGAATCCCGCCATTCTTCGGCGTTACCGGCGTGACGGCGGTCGGATCCACGCTCTTCGCCGGCGGGGGGTTCCCGCCCCAGAATTTCAAATCCACGGACAACGGCGACACCTGGACGGCGGTGGCCACGCTACCGTCTTCCAGCACGGCGTCACAGTTGTTCAGTTTCGGGAACGACCTGTTCGCCTGCGGCGAAAACAACGGGATCTTCATCAGCACCAACCTCGGCGCGAGCTGGACGAAGATTTCCACCGGACTGCCCACGCCGAACTTCCGCTACACCTTCACGGTCCACGACGGGATGATGTACGCCGGGACGAGCGGGAACAGCGTGTGGAAACGTCCCCTCTCCGACGTCACCGCCGTGGGAATCGTGGACGAAAGGATCCCGTCCGGCTACGCGCTCCACCGGAACTACCCGAACCCGTTCAATCCCGCGACCGAAATCCGGTTCGAACTTCCCGCGACGGAGCACGTGCAGATCGGCGTCTTTGACCTGCTCGGCAGGAGGGTCGCGCTCCTGGTGGATGAACCGCTCTCCCCGGGGACGTACACCGTTTCGTGGGACGCGACGGGGTCCCCTTCGGGAGTCTATTATCTGAGGATGGGTGCGGGAACATTTTCGGCGTCGGGCAGGATGCTGCTCGTCAGGTGAGTCGGGATTTTTCCGAGGTAGGGCCGGTTCGACCCGGCCGGATCAAGACGGCGTGATCAACAAAGGAGTCTCCATCATGAACAAAGTCTACCCGTTCCTGCTTTGCTGGTTCGCGATGTCGTCGACCGTCCTGGGTCAGTGGACCCGGACGACCGGCACCGACGCGGGACCTGTCAACATCCTCATTCCCGGCGGTTCCACCGGCGAATTCTTCGCCGGTACGCCGGGGGGCGTCTGGCGATCGGCCGACGACGGCGTGACCTGGTCGGACGCGACGGACAGCATTCCCCCCACCCTGAGCGTTTCAGGGATGGCCCGCTCCGGCGGGGATCTCTATGTCTGCGGGACGTCGGGGATGACCGGAGGCGGCATTTACAAATCGACCGACGACGGCGCGACCTGGACGAGCGCCGCCGGGACCGGACTGACCACCGGGATCTTCGCCTCGATGAGCGATGTGGCGGTCGCCGGTCCGCGCCTCCTCCTGACGCTCTACAATCTCCTCGGCGCGAGCGGTGTCTACGCGTCCACGGACGGGGGGGCGACCTGGAGCCCGTCGAGCACGGGACTTCCCTCCGGATTCATCCCCTATCGCCTGTTCGTTGCCGGGTCCCAGGTGTTCGTCGGCAGCGCGGTCTCATCATCCGTCCACGGGGTGTATCTTTCCACCGACAACGGCGTGAACTGGACCGCCGCGAGCGGTGGCTTCCCGACGACCAGCTTCGAAACCGCGTTCGCCTCCATCGGGGGAACGGTCTTCTGCGCCACCAACAGCGCCGGCGTCTGGCGCACGACGAACAGCGGCGGCGCGTGGACGAAGATCAGCCCGACCTCGCCGGTGCTGATCCTGGGGGCGAGCTCGCTCACGGCGTCGGCATCGAACCTCTACGTGGGCGGAGGGGGACGGGTCTGGCGGGCGGACGCGAACGGTGAGAACTGGCAGGAGGTCAGTACCGGACTCCCCGCGCAGCATCCCGGCTCGTTTACCCCGGCGATCGCCCGGGCCGGCGCGACGCTCATCGCCGCGACGAGCAAACTCGGTCTCTACCGGTCCACCGACGACGGGACCTCCTGGTCGGAGGCGAACAAGGGGCTGCGTACGGAAAAAATCCTCGGCCTCCACGCGTCCGGAGGGGCGCTCTTCGCCTCGGGCAACTCGACCGGTTTCTCCCGGTCAACTGACGGCGGCGGCACGTGGGAAACGATCAATTCCGGGATCGACATTTCGGTCAACATCGGTTTCTATGGCTTCGCGGAATCGGGACCGTACCTCCTCGCGGGGGCCGGCGGCACCGGTGTCGTCAGGAGCGGCGACGGGGGGAACACCTGGACGCACTCGTCGCCAGCGGTTGCCTCGCCCGCGTACTCACTATTCGTCGACGGGAGCGGCCAGTATTCCGGGATCCTGGGGGATGTTCGAAAATCGACGGATGACGGCGCGACGTGGACCGGAATGGGGACGGGGTTCGTGTTCTACGCCGCCGTGTACGGAGTGTGGAAAGAGGGCGACTACATGTACGCGGGGTCGACGCTCGGGTTCAAACGCTCGACCGACGCCGGTGCGACCTGGACGGCGCCATTTTCGGGCCTGCCGGGGACGCCGGGTTTCGCCGGGTTCGCCCAGATCGATACAACCGTCTTCGCCACCCACTCGGGCGGCGTATACCGGTCCACCGATCACGGCGCCACATGGGTCGCAGCGTGGGGCGGGGTGCCGCTCGGCACCGCCCCCCTGGGGATCCGCTCCATCGGGCAGTTTCTCTACGCCGGAACGACGAAGGGGGTCTATGAATCGACCGATCTCGGCGCATCCTGGACCGCCGTGAACGACGGCCTGCCGCCCGGGATGATCGTCAACACCCTCACGACCGACGGGGTGTTTCTCTACGCGGGGACCGATTTCCACGGTGTCTGGAAGCGGCCGCTCGCCGAGCTGACCGACATCGACGACGGGTACCGGGGCCTTCCACGCGCGGCCCGCCTCGAACAGAACTACCCGAACCCGTTCAACCCGGTGACGACGATACGCTACCAGCTGGCCGCCGGGGGTGAGGTATCACTGGTGATTTACAACGCGCTGGGGGAACGGGTGGCCACGCTGGTCGACGGACGGCGCGACGCGGGATATCACGAAGCGGAATGGTCGGCCGAGGGCGTTTCGAGCGGCGTATTTTTCGCCGAACTCCGCGCCGGGACGACGAGGGTGACGCGGAAAATGCTGCTGGTCCG
>CAZQSM010000129.1:0-4307 GCA_964596065.1 uncultured Chlorobiaceae bacterium
CCGATCGCCGCCGCGAGCCCGACGGCCCCCCCGACGTTCGGCGTGCCCGCCTCGAAGAGGTAGGGAACGTCGTTGAACGTGGTCTTCTCGAAGGTGACCGACTTGATCATGTCGCCGCCGCCCTGGTACGGGGCCATCCGGCCGAGCAGTTCCTTCCGGCCGTAGAGCGCCCCGATGCCCATCGGAGCGTAGAGCTTATGCCCCGAGAAAGCGTAAAAATCGCAGCCGAGGGCGGCCACATCAACGGGGAGGTGCGGGACCGCCTGCGCCCCGTCGACCAGGACCGGTATGCCCCGGGCGCGCGCGATCCGCGCGATCTCCTCCACCGGGTTCACGGTCCCGAGCGCGTTCGAGACGTGGTTCACCGCCACCATCCGGGTGCGGTCGGTGAGGAGCTTCCCGAATTCGTCCATCAGGAGGTCGCCGCGGTCGTCCATCGGGATCACCCTGAGCCGCGCGCCCTTCTCCCGGCAGAGCATCTGCCACGGCACGATGTTCGAGTGGTGTTCCATCGCCGAAACGACCACGTCGTCCCCCGGCCCCACGTTCGCGCGGCCGTATGAGTGGCAGACGAGGTTGATCGCCTCGGTCGCGCCGCGCACGAACACGATTTCACGCGCGTCGGCGGCGTTGATGAACGCCCGCACCCGTTCCCGCGCGCCTTCGTAGAGCCGGGTGGCCGTTTCGCTCAGGTGGTGCACGCCCCGGTGGACGTTGGAATTCGACTCCTCGTAATAGGACCGCACCGCGTCGAGGACCGCGCGGGGCTTCTGGGTCGTCGCCGCGTTGTCCAGATACACGAGCGGCTTCCCGTGGACCGTCGTACCCAGGATGGGGAAATCGCGGCGGATGGCCGCGACGTCGAGCGAGCGGCCGATGTCGGCGGCGTTCGTCACGGGTTCTCCGCCAGGATCCGGCCCTTGCAGAGCCGGACGTGAAGGATCGCCTGCAGGTGTTCCCGGAGCGGTTCGAGGCGGATCCGGTTGAGGACGTCGCTCGCGAAGGCGTTGGTGAGCAGATCGCGCGCCGCGTCGAGGCCGAGCCCCCTGCTCCGGAGGTAGAACAGCTGGTCCTCGTCGAGCTGGCCGACCGTGGCGCCGTGCGTGCACCGCACGTCGTCGGCGAAGATCTCGAGCTGCGGCTTCGTGTCGATCGTCGCGAGGTCGGAGAGCAGGAGCGATTTGTTGGTCTGCCGGGCGTCGGTCTTCTGGGCGTCGCGCCGGACGAAGATCTTCCCGTTGAAGACCCCCTTGGACGACCCCTCGAGGACCGCCTTGTAGAGCTCGTGGCTCGCGCAGTTCGGCCGGGCGTGGTCGATGGTCGTGTGGTTGTCGATGTGCTGGACGCCCGTCGTAAGCGTCAGGCCGTTGAGCGTGCATTCCGCCCGTTCGCCGTCGAGCACCGACGACACGTTGTGGCGGGCCATCGCGCTCCCGTACGACACGGAGTTCATCGTGACGCTGCTCCCCGCCTCCTGCCGCGCGTAGACCGACGAGACATGAAACGCCCCCTCCGCCTCGTGCTGGAAGCGGTCGAATTCGATCACCGACCCGGGGCCGGCGAAAATTTCCGTGACGGAGTTGGTGAAATACGCCTGCGTCCCCATGCCGAAATACTCCTCGACCACCGACACGCGCGACCCCTCCCCGGCGATGATCAGGTTGCGGGGGTGTGTGCAGAACGGCTCGGGATTTTGCGTCGAGAAGAAGAGCATGTACACCGGCTCTTCCGCGGCGTGGCCCTCCCCGACTTCCAGGAAGAGGCCGTCGTGGAGGAACGCGCCGTTGAGCGCCGTGAAGGCGTTCGCCGGATCGGCGGCGGCGTTGCGGCCGATCCGCGCGGTCCATCGGGCGGCGCGCTCGTCGCCCGCGGAGAGCGCCGCGCGCAGGCTGCCGACGCGCAGGCCCCTCCCGGCGGGCGGGAGAATCGAATAACCGGGTGAAAAGTGCCCGTCGACGAAGACCAGCCGGTGCCCGGCGAGGCCCCGGACGACCATCCGCCCGAGGTCGGCCTTCGGGACGCCGGGGTCGCGCGGCTCCAGGACCGGCCGGTACGGCACGGTCACGAACGGCGCCACGTCGGTGTATTTCCATTCCTCGTCGCCGGTCCCGGGGAAGCCGAGCCTCCCGAACCGTTCCATTGCCTCACGCCGCAGCGCGTGGAGCGGGGATGACGACTCGCCGTTGAGGCGCCGCTCGAGCGCCTCGAAATTCACGTCGTACCAGGCCGCCGCCTTCGCCGGCCGGGCCGTCGCCGCATTCGTATCGGGGGTCTTCGTCATCGGGCGACGGCGGCCTCCTCCCGGAGCCAGTCGTACCCCTTCTCCTCGAGCCGGAGGGCGAGCTCCTTCGTCCCCGATTTCACGATCCGACCGTCGAGCAGCACATGGACGTAGTCGGGCACGATGTAGTTCAGGAGGCGCTGGTAGTGCGTCACGACGATCACCGAGCGCCCGGGGTCGCGGAGACGGTTGACGCCGTCGGCGACGATCCGCAGGGCGTCGATGTCGAGACCCGAATCGGTCTCGTCAAGGATCGCGAGCGCCGGCTGCAGCACGGCCATCTGGAAGATCTCGTTCCGCTTCTTTTCGCCCCCCGAAAAGCCCTCGTTCACGGGCCTGTTGAGCAGGGCCGGGTCCAGGTCCACGAGTTTCATCCGTTCCTTCATCAGGGCGAGGAAATCGGCGGCGTCGAGTTCCTCCTCCCCTCGGTGCTTCCTGACCGAGTTGAGCGCGGCTTTCAGGAAGTAGGTGTTGGAGACGCCGGGGATTTCCACCGGGTACTGGAATGCGAGGAAGATCCCCTCGCGGGCCCGTTCTTCGGGACTCATCCCCAGGAGGTCTTTCCCCCGGTAGGTGACCTCGCCGCCGGTGACGTCGTAGGCTTCCCTCCCCGCGAGTACCTGGGCGAGCGTGCTCTTGCCCGACCCGTTCGGGCCCATGATGGCGTGGACTTCGCCCCTGCCGATCTTCAGGCTGACGCCGTTGAGTATTTCGTTCCCCGCGATCGACGCGTGGAGCTCCGAGATTTCGAGCATGACATTCCCTGTCCTGTTGGTGGGTGTTGACGGGTTCGCGGTCATCCGACGCTCCCCTCGAGGCTCACGCCGAGGAGCTTCTGCGCCTCGACGGCGAACTCCATCGGGAGCTCCCGGAAGACCTCCTTGCAGAAGCCGTTCACGATGATGTTCACGGCGTCCTCGGCGGAGAGTCCCCGCTGTTTGCAGTAAAATATCTGGTCTTCCCCGATCTTCGACGTGGAGGCCTCGTGTTCGACCTTCGAGGTCGTGTTCTTCACCTCGATGTAGGGGAAGGTGTGGGCCCCGCATTTGTCGCCGAGCAGGAGGGAATCGCACTGGGAGAAATTCCGGGCGTTGGTCGCGTTACGGCCGATCTTCACGAGCCCGCGGTACGAGTTGTTGGCGAAGCCGCCCGAGATGCCCTTCGACACGATGGTGCTCTTCGTGTTCTTCCCGATGTGCACCATCTTCGTCCCGGTGTCGGCCTGCTGGCGGTGGTTGGTCACGGCCACGGAATAGAATTCCCCCACCGAGTTGTCGCCCTGCAGGATCACGCTCGGGTATTTCCAGGTGATGGCGGAACCGGTTTCGACCTGCGTCCAGGAGATCTTCGAGTTGACGCCGCGGCACGCGCCGCGCTTCGTGACGAAGTTGTAGATCCCGCCGCGCCCCTCGGCGTCGCCCGGGTACCAGTTCTGGACGGTCGAGTACTTGATCTGCGCGTCATCCATCGCGACGAGCTCGACCACGGCGGCGTGCAGCTGGTTGGTGTCGCGCATCGGGGCCGTGCACCCCTCCAGGTAACTCACGTAGCTCCCCGCCTCGGCGACGATCAGGGTCCGTTCGAACTGTCCCGTATCGGCGGCATTGATGCGGAAATAGGTGGAGAGCTCCATCGGGCATCGGACGCCTTTCGGGATGTAGCAGAACGACCCGTCGCTGAACACCGCGGCGTTGAGCGCGGCGAAGAAGTTGTCGGTCGACGGCACCACCGACCCGAGGTACTTTTTCACCAGTTCGGGATGTTCCCTGACGGCCTCGGAGAAGGAGGAAAAAATGATCCCCTTCTCGGCGAGGGTTTTCTTGAACGTCGTCGCGACCGACACGCTGTCGAACACCGCGTCGACGGCGACTCCCTGGAGGCGTTTCTGCTCGCCGAGCGAGATGCCGAGCTTTTCATACGTTTTCAGGAGCTCGGGGTCGACTTCGTCCAGGCTTTTCAGTTCCTTTTTCTGTTTCGGCGCCGAATAATAGACCATCGCCTCGTAGTCGATCTTCGGGTAGTGGAC
>CAZQSM010000130.1:0-4279 GCA_964596065.1 uncultured Chlorobiaceae bacterium
GACGACGTCGCTGGTGGATTGGCCGCGGGAGACCGCGAGATTTTTCCCGTCAGGCGACCAGGCGAACCTGAAGATCTGGCCGGAAGTGAAGTTCGTCACGTCCTTCACCTCCTGCGAGCGGTAGTCGTAGGACCGTATGTTTGACACGCCTTTGCGCGAATCGACGAAGTGGAGCGATTGACCGTCCGGCGCCCACTCATAGGAGGGCGGTGTCTTCACACTCGGAAAATCGAACACGGCGATCGTCTCCCCCGCGGGGAAGGAGAGGATCGCCATCCTGTTCCGTTTGGCGGATTCATCGTAGACCTGGCACGCCACGAACCCGCCGTCGGGAGAGAATTTCGGATCGGTGGCCCCGGCCCTGAACATCACCGGATCATCCGCCGAACCGATCTTCAATTTCCAGATCGACCTCGCTCCCGAGCGCCAGCTGTCGTACAGGAGCCAGGCCCCATCGGGTGACGCAGCCGGAGAGTAATCCTCCGAGTCCGTGATCCTGACCGGTTCGCCGCCGTCCGAGTTGACGCGCCAGACGTGCGGCAACGGATCGTCGTTGGACACGTAATACACGGCCTTTCCCGGGCCATCGACGGCCGGTTCGTACGCGAACGTTCGCGAGAAGGTCAACTGGCGCACGGTGGAACCATCACTGCGCGCGATCCAGAGGTCCGTCGTTCCACCGGCGCTCGAAGTATAGAGGATCTCACTGTCGTTCAGCCACGCCAATCCCATCTGGCCGTCAGACCTGGTGGCGCCCCTTGTGATCTCACGGACGGCCGCGGCCTTCCCCCCGGGGGCCATCATCAGCGTCGAACCCGACTGCGTCTGCGCGCTCACGATCGCCGAGGCGTCCCTGGTGACGCTGAGGCTCGACGGGCCGTAGGTGAGGAGGTCGTTCGTGATGCGGGATGCCTCACCGCCCGGATAGGCGATGAAGGAAATCTGAACCGGCTCCCCCTTGACCTCCGCGCAGGCGATGAGGCCCATCCCGTCCGGCAGCCAGGCGATCCGCCCCACGTTGAACCAGCCCTGCTTCGTGAAAATATTCTCGCGTCCGTCGTCGACGCCCACGACCAGGATCTCCAGGGAGAATCCGCCGACGGTCGATCCCGCCGGGGCCGCGATGACCCTGCCGTCGGGACTCCACGCCGGGCCGGCGCCCCGGCTGGTGTAAAACAGGTTCTTGCCGTCCCGGCTGCTGAGCTTCCGTTCACCCGAACCGTCGGCATTTGCGATGTAGATCGCTTCCTCCCCCGTCGCCGGATTTGTCCGGAAGAACGCGAACCGGCTGTCATCGGGAGAGAGCGAAACCGGGCCGTCGACGTTCGCGAGAATTTTCCTCGGAGTCGCCCCCCCGATGACCGGGGTCCTGTAGACCGTGGGAAGGGGGGCGTCGGGGAATGATGCGGTAAAATAGACGTAATTCCCGTCGTTGGAAAAGGTGGAACCTTCGACCCGTACGTCCGACGGCGGAATGACGACGATCTCCGTCGAGGTCGCCACCTGCCTGATCCAGAGGCCGACCTCCCCTTCCTCCCCTTTCGCGTACACGACGTACTTTCCGTCGGGCGAAATCGTGGCGTATCCCGCCGTTCCCGCCGACGTCAGCCGGCTCATCTTGATGTTCGCCGCCGAGATCGTGACCCCCCGGTCCCCGGAGTTCATCATCACGACGACCGCGGTGATGACGGCCACGACGAGCGCCCCGATGAGCATCCGCTTCGTCCCGCCGATCGATTTTTTTACGCCTGAGCCGGGAAGGCCCGGACCGGAACCCGGCCGGACTGCGGGGCCCTGCGCCGCCAGCCCCCCTGACGAAACCATCCCCGTCTGCGCCTCTCCCATCGGCGCTCCCATTGAAGCCTGAGCGGGATACTGCCTTGATATCCGTGACGTACTCTTCTTCAACCGCCGGAGGTCGACGAGCATCTCCGCCACCGACTGGTACCTGTCCGCCGGGTCTTTTTCGAGCGCCTTTGAAATGAGAAGGACGAGTTCCGGCGGAGCGTCGGGCAGGTACTTCGTCAGCGGTTCGGGGGCCTCGTTCATGATCGAATAGACCATCGCAGCTTCGTGCTCACCCCGAAACGGGAGCCTGCCGGTCAGCATCTCGAAGATCAGGACGCCGAATGAGAAGAGGTCTGAGCGCGCGTCCACCTCCCCCCCGCCGATCTGTTCGGGCGCCATGTAGCCGAGCGTGCCGACCGTCGAGGAGGTCTTCGTGAGCTTCAGCGATCCCTTGAGCTTGGCCAGCCCGAAATCCATCACCTTCACCTGGCCCCGGGACGTCAGCATCACGTTGTCGGCCTTGATGTCCCGGTGGACGACCCCCTTCGCATGGGCCTCCTGCAGGGCTTCGCCGACCTGCGCGGCGACCGACGCCGTTTCGCCGATCCCCCCGGCCAGCGGGAGTTTCTCCCTGAGGGTCCCGCCGTCGATGTATTCCATCGAGATGAACATCCGCTTCGATCCGTCCGCGTCGTCGTGCTCCGCGACGCCGTAAATGGTGCAGATGTTGGCGTGGTTGAGCGCGGCCGCGGCGCGGGCCTCCTGGAGGAACCGCGACGTGGTTTCCTTCGAGATGGAGACGTGGGACGGCAGGAATTTGAGCGCGACGTCGCGGTCGAGCTGGGTGTCGCGGGCCTTGTAGACCACGCCCATGCCGCCCTCGCCGACCTTCTCGAGGACCTTGTACTGTGAAAAAGTCTGGCCGATCATCGGAGTGTGCCGTAGGTTGACTGGGGACCGTGGTTCATCGTGTCAGGAGCCCCTCCCAGTTGATCAACAGGGAGAGCGGGGCGAACTTCTGCATTTCGAGGCTCCGGGTCACGACGAAGGACTTCCCGTCGGGCGCGATATCGTAATTCGTCGCGAGCGCGGGCATCAGGAACAGCGGCGTCACACTCACGGTGACACCGGAGCTCCCCTTGAACGAGAGCGCCGCCGACACCACCTCGCGCTTCCCGTTGATGTAGATGAGTTCGTCGGATGTCGCCCCCCATACCGGGGCGTTCCCCCCGCCGGTCGAGACCTTCCAGGGATCCGACCCGGGGTTCGCGAACGGCTTGATGTAGACTTCAGCCTCGCCGCTCTCATCCGACGTGAACGCCACCCACCGCCCGTCGCGGGAGATCCTCCCGTTGTTTTCGTTGAACTTCGACTGCTGGAAGGGGAGCGGGGTCCGGGAGTCCCCGGTCGCCGGGACGAGCCACAGGTCCCCTCTCGTGGTCGTTGGTGCGAATGTGCCAATCAGCAGCATTTTGCCGTCGGGGGAACAATCCAGAAACCGTTCCGTCGCGGCAAAATCCCCGAAGAATGTTTCCCCGCCGCTGTGCGCGGTCGTCTGCTCATACAGGTTGGCGGCGGCAAGCCCCCCGGAGGCGAAGAAAATTCTCCTCCCGTCGGCCGACCACACGGGGAAAAAATCACCCTCCGACCGGGTCGTCAGGCGCCGGCGCCCCGACGTCCGGAGGTCATAGATCCAGATGTTCGACCTCCTCGAGCGCAGGTCGTACAGGTAGAGCGCCAGCTGGGAGCCGTCGGGTGAAAACCGGGGCTGGTCCTGCTCGTTCCGGTCGTCGATCAGCCTGATGACGTTCCCCGACCGGTCGAGGATCATCGGTCGCGCGCCCGCTTCCGCCACTCCAGTTTGATAGAGAAGCATCCCGTTGGTGGAGACGGTGTAGACGGCCACGTTATACGAGACGTCGGTGAGGACGCCCTCCAGGAGTTTGACCGGGTCTCCCGAGAGTGTGAGCGAGTTGGGATCGAACCGCTGGGCCAGCAGCACACCGCTGCGGGCGAAGAGGAGGTATCCCCCCGCGTACGCGGCGTTGAAGGAGGACTGGACGAGCATCTTCTTCGTGCCGCCGTCGAGCGAAGCGACGAAGACCGCGTCACCCTCGGCGTCTCCCGTCTCCGATGCCGTTCTCGCGATGTACAGGAAATGCTTTCCGTCGGGGAGGAAAAAGGGCCAGCGGTGCGATCCCTCCTTGCGGGTCGAATCGAGCGTCGTCAGCGGTTCAGGCTGCCCCTTCCCGTCGGCTGTGACCCGGAAGAGGCCGGTCTGAAAATTGGGCGTGTAAATGATGGTCCCGTCGGAATTCCAGCTCCCCCCCCTCGGATTGGGTACCAGCGCGATGGTCGTCGGGGAACCGCCCGCCAGGTCGACTTTTTTCATCCTCACGCCGTCGAAGAAACCAAGATATTTTCCGTCGTGCGACCAGAACGGCTCGAAGCCGTTCTCGGTGCCGGGAAGCGCGCGGACCCCGTCGGAATC
>CAZQSM010000131.1:0-4268 GCA_964596065.1 uncultured Chlorobiaceae bacterium
CCACGCCCATCCCGCCTTCGCCGAGTTTTTCGAGGATCTGGTAATGTGAAATCGTCTGTCCGATCATGGATTATCTGCCTGTAAGATAAAAATGTGAACCGATCACCGGTTTTCCCCCGGCCGCGGCCAGTTCAAGATCACCGTCATCGGCAACGATTCCTGGACACCCTCCTCCGTGACGGCGATGAACCGCTTGCCGTCCGGTGTGACGTCGAAAGCCGATTGGATCCGCCGGAAGTTTGTCGTGAAGAGCTGCTCCGGATTGCCGATGCGGAGGATTCCTCCCTCATCCGCGATCCGTGACACCATGAGGGTATTTTCATTGTTAAGGTACAAAAGTTCTTTTCCGTCCCTCGACCAGACGGGGTGGAATGCCGCCTCCGCGGTGACCTGCCACCGCCCCCCCGTCTGCGGTATCGGAATGATGTAGATGGTGCCGGATCCGGATTCGCTCGATACGTATGCCAGCCATTTGCCGTCTGGTGAAATCGCCGGTTGGTCCTTGTCGAAATTGTCCTTCAACACCGCGGACGGTTCCGGTTTTCCCGTCAGGGGAAGGGAATAGAGATCATCCTGCCCGTCGGGTTTCTTCTGGGAAAAGTAGAGGGTGTTGCCGTCACGCGGGATCGTGTACGGGCGTTTGAAGATATCCGATTGATAAAGAGGCTCGACGGCCCCGATCCCTTCCGAATTTTTTCTATAAAAACTACCATGCGTGTCCCTCATTGATGTGAAGACGATCTGTTTCCCGTCGGGCGTCCAGACCGGGAGGAGGTCGCCCTTTGGATCGAACGTCAGGCGCGTTTTCACCCCGCGGATCAAATCATGGATCCAGATATCGGTATTCCCCGCCGGTGCATCCATTTCTTGTATAGCCAGTTTTTTCCCGTCGGGGGAAAGGTGAAGATTTCCGAAGAATCCGGGTTTTCCCACCTCCCCGATTTCCTTACCGCTCCGATCAAACCATTTCAGGGTATTTCCCCCTGTTTGTTCCCCCCCGCTACCGAACACGACGCGGCCATCTCGTGAAACCGAGAAAAATCCCTTCCAGAAATTTCCGACGTACCTGATATTCTCGGCAATTGCGAACGGGTCGCCGATCAGCGTATCGGCGCCGGCATCGAACCGGTGCGCCATCAGTGTCCTTTCACGAAGGTAGAGAAGGTATCCGTCCGCGTAACCGACGTTGGAACTGACTCTGAGGACAGTCCGTCTCTCCGGTGAGTCGAGCGAGGCCAGATACAGTGTGCCGCTTTCACCCCCACCCGCTCTGCTTGCCGGGGAGAGATAGAGATAGTGCCTGCCGTCGGGTAGAAAAACCGGCCAGCGGTGTGTAATTTCACCCAGCGTCGAATCGAGTTCCGTCACGGGCGAGATCTCCCCCCCCGCGGCGTTCACTTTCGACAGGCCCGTCCCCGGACCGGGAGAAAAGAGGATCACGCCTGCTTCGTTCCAGGCTCCCCCTCGGCCGTTCTGTGCGTCGCAAATGGTGAGCGGGGACCCGCCCACGACATCGATCTTTTTCAACTTTCCCCTCGCGAAAAATGCGATGGTCCTGCTGTCGGGCGACCAGAAAGGATAGAAGGCGTCATCGGTATCCGGCAGTTTCCGGGCGGATTCTTCACGGAGGGGACGGACATAGAGAAAATCTTTTCCGCCTGAATCCGTCGCCACGAATGCGACCAGTTTTCCGTCGGGGGAAATAGCCTGACTCCCCCCACCCCAGGTATCGAACGACGCTCCCGGCGGAGGCATGACGTTCAGCCGGAGCTCGTCGGGGAGCGGCGGGACGACAACTGAATAATTCCTCCACGCGAAGAAACCTGCGAGTGTGATAAACATCACCGCGACCGTCCATGGCACGAATGACCGGCGGCCGGTCCCCGCGGCCGGACTGAGGGCCGTGTACTCGGCGGTACCTGTGGCCGGAAATGTCCCCGAACCGGCGGGCGGCACGACGGCCGGCACCTGTGCACCCGACCTCACGGCCGTTATACGGCTCACGCTTTTTCTCGAAGACTCGCGCTTGAACCGCCGGAGTTCCTTCCCCACCTCCGCCACCCACTGGTACCGTTCGGGGGGGTCCTTCGCCAGGCACTCCAGGACGATCGCGTCGAGGGCCGGGTCGAGCGCAGGCCTGATCACCGACATCGGCGCGGGATCCACGTTGACGATTTCGTAGGCGAGCGCGGTTTCGTGGACGCCCTTGAAGGGCAGTTCCCCGGTGAAGAGTTCATAGAGCAGAACACCGAGGGAGAATATGTCCGACCGGTGGTCCGCCTCCTGCCCGGTCACCTGCTCGGGGGACATGTAGCCGGCAGTCCCCACCGTGCTCCCCTGTTTCGTGAGCCGGGTGATCTTGCTCCCGCCCGCCCGGAGTTTGGCCAGCCCGAAGTCCATCACCTGTGCGATTCCGTCGCGGCGGATCATGATGTTTTCCGGCTTGACGTCCCGGTGCACGATCCCTTTTTCGTGCGCCGCCGCCAGGCCGTCGGCCACCTGGATGCCAATGTCGATCGCCTGTTTCAGGGACATGGTCGTCCCGGCCGGGAGGCCGGCGGTCCGCTCGCGGAGCGTCTGCCCGTCGACGTATTCCATGACGATGAACATTTGCTTCTCGTCCTCGCCCGGGACATCGTGCTCCTGGATGTCTATAATAGAACAGACGTTCGGATGGTTCAGCGCCGCCGCCGCCTTGGCTTCCTGGACGAACCGGGCCTTGTCCTGTTCGGACGCGGCCAGGTGGGGCGGAAGGAACTTCAGCGCGATGTCCCTGTCGAGCTTGGTGTCGCGGGCCTTGTACACCACGCCCATGCCGCCTTCGCCGAGTTTTTCGAGGATCTTATACTGCGATATGGTCTGCCCGATCATGAGTATGTCATCTGTTGTGATCTTTCGAAGATGCGGCTATTCTTCCAGCGCCCCGTCCAGGAAATAGAGGGCGCTATTGCCGATAGTCGCGGTGACGACCAGGCCTTTCCCGTCCGCGGAAAGACTTGCGGTGCTGGATTGCGACCCGCCCTGACCGAACCATACATCGTACCCGTAGTCCGCGATTTTCCGGGACTGTCCGGTTTCGATGTCGATGACGTGCAACTGGCTGGTTTTCTCGACGGAGGACCCGACGTAGATTTTCCTGCTGTCCCGAGACCAGGCCATGCAGTATCTCCATGGCGACGGATCCACGGGGGGAACGATGGTCCTGAATGTCTTGCCGTCCGGGGAGACGAGCCTGATTTTCTTGTTTTGCTTCATCGCGATCCATTTTCCGTCGGGGGACCATGCGGGGAGCCCCATTGAGGACGCGGAATCGGGTAGACGGACCGTATCGCCGCTACCGATCGGGACTATCAGCTGGCACGAGGTATCACCCCAGCCATACTGGACGAATAATTTTTGTCCATCCGGCGACCAGCACTGGTTGTTCATCCAGGTGATCGTCGTGTCCGGAAGGAGCCGGATCGGTTTCCCTCCCTCGGCGTTGGACAACCACATTGAAAAATCACCGTTGCGCGCGAAGGCCACCCTGCGCCCGTCCGGTGAAATGGATGCGACTGTCATCTCGCCTTTGTCGATGGGGAAATCCGCCGGCGTCACGACCGGTCGGCCGTTCCCGGCCCTGTCTTCCAGCCAGAGTTCCGGTTTTCCGGATTTTTCCGTGAGATAGGCCATCAGGGAGCCGTCCATCGAGAGGGTCGCCGAGTATTCATTGACCGCGGTCGCCATGATGGGCCGGAGGGGCGATCCGTCGAAGGGCAGTTCCACAATGTCGTAGTTCGTGGTACTGACCCCGATGACGAGCCGTTTCCCATCCGGAGACGGCGATGACACGAATTGTTGAAACGGAGATGTGGTAAGTCGACGGATGGTCCCATCCTCCGTGTCCGCGATCCACACGTCGTCCTGATCGTTCAGGACGATACGGCGCGAGTCAGGCAGCCACTGGAAAAAGGGCGGCGACAGGAATTTCCTGTTCTCAAAGACTCTTTTCGGGTGTGCGTCCGGTCCGTCCGGCCACGGCAATATCCAGAATTCCACACTCCTCGGGCCGTAGATGGCCAGCCCGATTTTTGAGCCATCCGGAGAAAATTTGATCCAATTGGGGCCGAAGTCGCCGGGATACTTGAACGGATCAGGCAGATACCTGCGCGGACTGGCTCCATTAGTCGAGGAGATGAACACCGTGGAGGAATCCCCGAAGGTGGTGTCGACATTTTTCGCGAATGCCCAGAATGCCACATGCTTATCGTCCGGCGACACACCTGCGT
>CAZQSM010000132.1:0-4242 GCA_964596065.1 uncultured Chlorobiaceae bacterium
CGTCGCTCCTGCTCGACGTCAGCATGATACCGATGATGATGGTGATCTGGACCGGTGTCGTCCTGATCATCGGCGGATCGCTCATGGCGTTCATCAGGCGTCTGAGGGCCGACGCCGCCACGACGGCATGAATCCATTTACCGGCAACATATTGAGTTCACTGGGGCGCAAGATGCTGCTCGCCGTGGCGGCGGCGCTCATCGTGGCGGGAGGGAGTTTTGCCTGGTTCGCGTACCGGACAGGGTCGGAGATGCTGACCGAATACGGCGAGGACAAGGCCTACACCCTCGCGCAGTACGGCCGGGGCGTCGTGGAGTTCATGATGCTCAACGGCGAGAAGGGCCACCTCCAGGCGGCCATGAGGACGATCGATCCCGCGGGCCATATCGCCGCGCTCTTCCTCCTGAAGCCCGACGGGACGGTCACGGTGGGTACCATCCCCGACAGCACCGGGAAAAAACTCCCGATGGACGGTTTCAGGGAAAATCCCGATTTCCCCGGGGGGATGTTCCTCTCCCGGACCGAGGGGGGGCGTCCGTACCAGTACGTCGTCACTCCCGTCAAGCGCAAACCCGCCTGTTATACGTGCCACCGGGGGAGTGAATCGGTGCTCGGTTACATGGCGGTGAAGATCACGATGGAAAGGATCAACGAGGCCTCCGTGAAACACCGCACCGTCAACATCCTGATGACCGCCCTGACGTTCGGGGGGATCGGGGCGGTGATCTCGGGGGCGCTCTTCATCCTCGTGATCAGGCCGGTCGCGCGCCTCCGGCAGCAGATGCGGACACTCCAGACCCAGCTGGACGTGGTCGAAAAGGGTCAGGCGCTGCAATTCACGCCGCTGGAATCGACGGGCCAGGACGACGAGATTTCCGACCTCATCACCGCGTTCAACACGCTCGTGCACCGGTTGAACGAGGCCCACGCCGGCCTGCACGACCTCCACCAGCAGCAGCTCGAACACGCCGACCGGCTGGCGACGACGGGGGAAATGGCCGCCAGCATGGCGCACGAAATCCGCAATCCCCTCGCCGGCGTCCTCGGGGCCCTGCAGGTGATCGACGCCGACCTTCCCGGCGACAACCCCAAGAAGCCGATCGTCGGGGAAATGATGCTCCAGATGGAGCGGATGAACCTCGCCGTGAACGACCTGCTCACCTACGCGAGGCCGGCGCCGCCGAAGTTCGACACGACGGACCTGAACGGCATCATCGACAGGACGCTCTCGATCCTCAACTCCCAGATCCTCAAGAAAAGCATCGGCGTGGAGCTCTCGCTGGACAGGAAGCTGCCGGCGCTGACGGCGGACAAGAAGCTCATCCAGCAGCTCCTCTGGAACCTGATCCTCAACGCGCTGCAGGCGATGGAGCCCGGGGGCCGCCTCTCGGTTTCGACCGCCCGCGCGAACGGGTCGGTCGTCGTCCTGGTCCGGGACACCGGGAGGGGGATCCCCGAGGCCGACAGGGCGAACGTGTTCAAGCCGTTTTTCACGACGAAACACCAGGGGACGGGGCTGGGACTCACAATTTCACGCCGCATCGTCGAACAGCACGGCGGTTCGCTCGCGCTCGAGAGCGCCACAAACGCCGGCACCACCTGCACCGTCGTGCTGCCGATCAGCGCCGACGGAGGGGACGCCTGATGCGGCCGGAGACGATTTTAATCCTCGACGACGAAAACCTGATCCGCTGGTCGCTCAAGAGCAAGCTCGGCAAGGCGGGGTACGACACGATGGAAGCCGCCTCGCTCACCGACGCGCGTTCCGCACTCACCACCCGGGAACCCGACCTGCTCATCCTCGACCAGAACCTGCCCGACGGCTCCGGCATCGGGTTCCTCGAGGAACTCCGCGCCTGCGGCAACCACGTTCCGGTCGTGATGCTCACGGCGGTGGACCGCTCGAACATCGCGGTCCAGGCGATGAAGCTCGGCGCCGCGGATTATATCACAAAACCGATCGATTTCGAGGAACTCCTCGTGGTCATCGAGAAGGCGCTGGAGGGGAAGCGACTGATGGCCCGCCTGGCCCGGCTCCAGGAGGAACAGCGGGGGAAGGAGGGGCTGCACGAAATGGTGGGCGATTCGCCCGCGATGCGGAAAGTCCACGAGTTCATCCACCAGGTCGCGCAGAGCAAGTCGACCACGATCCTCATCACGGGCGAGAGCGGGACCGGGAAGGAACTCGTCGCGAGGGCGATCCACGCCGCCAGCACCCGCTGCGACAAGCCCCTGATGACCGTAAACTGCTCGGCCCTGACGGAGAGCCTGATCGAGAGCGAACTGTTCGGGCACGAAAAAGGGGCCTTCACCGACGCGAAAAACCAGAAAAAAGGGATCTTCGAACTCGCAGACACGGGCACCATCTTCCTCGATGAGATCGGCGACATCACACAGAAGATGCAGGTGAAGCTCCTCCGCGTCCTCGAGCAGAAAACCTTCCAGCGGGTGGGCGGCTACGGCGAGATTACGGTCGACATCCGCGTGATCGCCGCGACGAACAGGACGCTCGAGGACCTCGTCGAGGAAGGGTCGTTCAGGACCGACCTCTTCTACCGGCTGAACGTTGCCCAGATCGTGGTGCCGCCGCTCAGGGAGCGGGGCGACGACATCGTCCTGATCGCCACCCATTTCCTCGGCCAGTTCAACGCGAAGTTCCATAAATCGTTCACGGGGCTCTCCGACGAGGTGCGACGCCTCTTCCTGGAGTACGCGTGGCCCGGCAACGTGAGGGAACTCCGGAACGTGATGGAGCGCGCCATCCTCTTGCACGACAACGACATCCTCCGGCCGGAACACGTCGAACTGTTCCGTGGCCGGCCGGGCGGCGAGTCCCCGGCCGGTCAGGACGCGCCCGATCAACCATCCCTCTCGGAGGTCGAGAAGCGGGCCCTCATCAGCGCCCTGGAGAAATCTGACAACAACCAGTCACGCGCCGCGAAAATACTCAAAATCACGCGTGACACGCTGCGGTACAGGATGAAGAAGTATGGCCTGCACCACCAGTGAGCCCTGCGTCATTTGACGCACCGCCAGGCCCCGGCATCCCTACAGGCCGGCGGGCCGCGCCCGCTTCCACTCCAAACCCCCCGATTATCAAGGGACCGCCCGTTGGCACGCCGTTTGTGTCCTCCTTGACTGTCAACTCATGGTCCGCCCCGTGTCAGACCGTTACACTTCAACGACGTTCCCTCGCACGCGTGCCCGAAGGTCGTGACATACTGATAGTGGAAGACGACTCGCTGATCGGCTGGTCGATGGCCAGGGCGCTCGGCACGGCGGGCTACAACCCGGTGGTGGTGGATTGCGGAGAAGCGGCCGTCGAGAAAATCCGGATGGGAGCGTATGAATGCGTGATCAGCGATTTCCGGCTGCCCGGTATGGACGGGCTCGCCCTCGCCGGAAGGGTGAAGGAAATATCAGCCTCGATCCCTGTCATCATCATCAGTTCAAACGAGGAGTTGAGCCCCGAAGCGGTCGATGCCTCGAGGGGCGTCGATTACGTCATCGAAAAACCCTTCAATCTGGGTGAAATTGTACGCCTCGTTGGTGATATCGTGGAACCTGGAAGCGCAAATCTGATAAACGGGTCCGGTTTTGAGAAGTAGTTTTTGAGTCCTTTCACCCACCTTTTCTCAATTCGTTGAATTCTTCCCCGTTTTTTCCAATTCCACTGTTGAAAAATTGTGGCCTTAACCGGTTTTCTGCTAAAAAGTTTGGCATTGAACGTGCAGCATTAAAGTCAGACTATCCGACCATCATCGTGAATATATCATACATCAGGGGTTCTTTCATCGCACTGCTCACGCTCTTCCTCTTCAGGGGGGACACGCCGGTGGGCGAAACAGCGATCCTGGCTCCATTTCCGGGCGATTCGGTCTCCTACGACACCGGCAAGCTCTTCATCCTCTCCGTAGCGAAGGACGCCGGGCCCGATCTTCTCGTCTCGTCGCAGTGGGAACTCGATCTCCAGGTCGATGTCAGCTCCAAGCTGCTCAAGGAGGAATTCCCCAAAACATTCGTGAAATCGATCCCCGCCTCATCGACGCTCCAGTCGGTCACGTTCGTATACAGGTTTTTCAGGGGTTATTCGAAACCAGATTCCATCGCCTATGTGTATGTCGACACGGCGACCGTCACGACACTCTGGGCGGATCCTCAATTTGTCGGGATGGTGCGGCGGCTCCAGGGCAACGAGGTGCTTTCCGTGCTTGTCGCGATGAGGGGCTGGACCGACACGAC
>CAZQSM010000133.1:0-4240 GCA_964596065.1 uncultured Chlorobiaceae bacterium
GGTTCACCGACGTCCGCCACCGCTGGTTGAAGAGGAAGAGGATCGCCGAGATCAGGGTGCCGGCGTGTCCGATGCCGATCCAGAAGACGAAGTTCGTGATGTCAAACGCCCATCCGACCGTGTTATTGAGCCCCCAGGTGCCGATCCCCGTGACGAGCTGGTAACCGACCGCCAGGGCGCCCACGGAGAACATCGCCAGCGCCGCGGAGAAGGTCATCCACCACGCCGCCGTCGACTTCCTCTCGAGCGGGGCGCAGACCTCCCTCGTGACCTCGTCGAAGCTCTTGTTCCCCGCGATCAGCGGCCTGCGGAGGATCGAATATCGCTCAGCCATCGTGTGGTTCCCCTTCCGGAAGGTTCCTCACCAGGGTCATGTATCCCACCGAGGGTTCGACGCCGATCTCCTCGAGCACCCGGTAGAGGCGCGGATGCTCCCGGAGGCGGGATATGCGGCTCGCGGGATCGTTGAGGTCGCCGAAGACGATCGCCTGGGCCGGGCACGATTGTTCGCAGGCCGTCTTGATCTCTCCGTCCCGGACCGGTCGGCCATCCTCCTTCGCCCTGATCTTCCCTTCCTGGATCCGCTGGACGCAGAAGGAGCATTTTTCCATCACGCCCCGCTCGCGGACCACGACGTCGGGATTCAGGACAAGGCGCGCCATGTCGTCCCCGCGCGGATACTCGAACCAGTTGAATCTCCGTACCTTGTAGGGGCAGTTGTTGGAGCAGTACCGCGTTCCGACGCAGCGGTTGTAGATCTGCTGGTTGAGCCCCTCCTCGCTGTGGACGGTCGCGAGCACGGGGCAGACGGTCTCGCACGGCGCGTGGTCGCAATGCTGGCACATCATCGGCTGGTGCGCGACCGAAACGCCCTCCCCTTCCTCGGTATAGTACCGGTCGATCCTCAGCCAGGCCATCTCCCTGTTCCGGTACACCTCGTCCTTCCCCACCACCGGGATGTTGTTCTCGGCCTGGCACCCGACAACGCACGCCGAGCATCCGGTGCACGCCGTCAGGTCGACGGAGAGGAACCAGCGGTGGTTGGGGAACTTGTGTTCGTCGGGCCAGAGGCTCACCACCTCGTGGGTCCTGAAACGCCCCGCCTCGGGGGATTCGGCGTAGGCCGCCAGCGATGTCTCCTGGATGATCGGCCGCCGTTCGGCGTTTTTCGGCGCGAGGTGCGCCGGGACGTGGAGCGAATGGTGGACCTGGGTCGAGGCGATCGTGCGGACCCCGCCGGTCCGGGTCACGAGTGCGCCGGAACGATGGGACGAGACGTACCCCGCGCGCACTTCCCTCAGGGGAGCCGCGTTCCGGCCGACGCTCTCCCCCCGCGCGACCGTCGGAACCGCCTCGAACCAGCCGGGCCCGATGTCCGTGAAGCGGTCGGTGCCTTTCCTCCCGTACCCGAGCGCGACGCTGACCACAGTGTCGGCCTGCCCCGGCTGGAGCACGACGGGGAGCTCGATGGAACCCCCGCCCGTCTCGATGCGGACGAGGTCGCCCTCCCCGACCCCGAGGCGTTCGGCGGCGCGGGGCGAAAGGGAGGCGTAGTTGTCCCAGACGACCTTCGTGACCGGGTCGGGGAGTTCCTGGAGCCAGGGGTTGTGGGCGTGGCGGCCGTCGAGGAGCGCGACCGTCGGGTAGAGCTCGAGGGTGAAGGTCTCCCCCCCGCCCGGGGGCGCCGCCGCCCCGGCCGGTATCCGCGCGGCCGCCGCGGCGTCGAATGTCGTCGGGCCGGTCGGTGTCGGGTCGATCGTCGCGTATCCGTCGTGGAGGGCGCCGTTCCAGAACGTGTCGAAGTTCCCGCCGGCGTTCCCCCGGGGAAACAGGTCCGACCTCCAGACGCGCCGGATCGCCCCGAGGGCCTCCACCCGTTCGCCCGCCCAGGCCAGGAGCGATTCCGCGAGGGGGCGGGAATTTCCGAACGGCGCGATCACCGGTTGCCGCACCGACACGATCCCTGAAACCGGTTCGGCGTCTGCCCACTCCTCGAGCGGATGTCCCTTCGGAAGGAGGATTCCGGCGGGCGCCGTAGTTTCGTCCTCGTGGTACGCCGTCACGACGGTGAGGTCCGCCTTCCGCATCGCGGCCGCGAAGGCGTCACCCCGCGGATGGTCGTAGACCGGATTGGCGCCGTCGATGATGAGAACGCCGATGGTCCCGGCTTCCAGTTCCGCCAGCAGCGCCTGCATCTCCCTGTCGTCGTCCGTCCGGGACGGCACGGCGCGGTCGAGTTCGACCGTGGTCCCCGCGTTGCCCAGCATCCGGTTGAGGGAGGCGGCGACGGTCTGGCAGGCGGGGTCGTTCACGCCGCAGACGACGAGCCCCTTCCGTCCGGCGGCCGCGAGCCGGCGGGCGAGCGGGAGGAGGACGGCGGTCTCTTTTTCGTCCGACGCCCGGGTAAACGGCGCCGCGTCGACCCCTGATCCCTCCGCCACGAGGTGCGCGAGGCCCTCGATCAGTCCGCGCATCCTTTCCGGGGGGGCGACGACGCGGGTGTCCGCGTTGCTCCCGGTGAGCGACATCCTCGACTCGAACTGCGCGTGGTACGACATCGACCGGGCCGGGCCGTCGGGGGACCGCCCGGCGCGGTAACCGGCCGTGAATTCCACCGGCGAGATCCAGGTGCCGAGAAAATCCGCGTCGAACGAGACGATGACCGACGCCCGGTCGAACCGGAAGTGCGGGATGAACCGCCGGCCGTAGCAGAGCCTGTGCGCGTCCGCCATCGCGGCGAGCGAGAGCGGCTCGTAGACGACGTGGCGCGTCCCGGGAAACACCCCGCCGAACGCGCGGACCGACGCGAGCGCTGTCGGTCCCGATCCGCTTCCGGTGAGGACGCGGATCCCCTTCCCGGCCGCCGTTGCCGCCGCCAGTTGTTCCGAGACCTCCCGGTCGACCGTTTCCCAGGAAGCCTCCCGGCCCGCGACGCGCGGTTGGCGCAACCGTCGGGAGTCGTACAGCGACAGCACCATCGCCTGGCCGGTCGCACAGAGGCCGCCCTTCGAGAGCGGATGCGCCGGGTTTCCTTCGATTTTGATCGGCCGGCCGTCCCGGTTTTTTACGAGGATGCCGCACGCGGCGCTGCAACCGCCGCAGGTGGAGGCGTACCAGGTCGCCGTTCCGGGCGTGACTTCCTCCGGCTTGACGAGGTACGGGATCGCCTTCTCGACGGCCTGGTTCTGGCAGCCGGCCAGCACGGTCCCGGCGAACGTGAACCCGGCGGCCTTCAGGAATGTCCGGCGGTCGAGGCCCCGTTCGGGCGCGGGGCCGGAACCGCGGCCGTCATTCGCCGGGAGGTTCATGGTGTTCGCGTTGTTCATGGTCAGAAATGGCATCCCGTGCAATCCGTTGGCGCCGCGACCGCCCGGCCGCCCACCCCGGCGGCGTTGGAAGCGCGATGGCAGTTCACGCACCAGCCCATCGAGAGGTCAGACACCTGCCGGACCCGTTCCATCGTTTCGATCGCCCCGTGGCACGCCTGGCATTCCACCCCCGCGACGACGTGGGCGCCGTGGTTGAAGTAGGCGAAGTCGGGGAGGCGGTGCACCCTGACCCACTCGATCGACCGGGGTGTCCGGCCGTCGGCGGGCCGGAGCTGCCCGTCGAGGCCCGCGGCGTCGTAGAGTTTTTTCAGCTCGGCGGAGACGACGCGCCGCGGCTTTTCGCCCGCGGCCTCCGCCCGCCTGTCCTCCGCCCGCACGTCCACGATCGGGGCCGTGACGAAGGCGTGGCAGTCAAGGCAGGTCCGGACGCCGGGGATGCCCGCGTTGCGGCTCCGTCCGGCGTCCGAGTGACAGTGCAGGCAGGGGATCCGGAGTTCCCCCGCGTGGAGCCGGTGGGAATAGGAGACCGGCTGTACCGGCTCGTACCCCTCGTGGTTCCCCGGGTGGCGGACGTTGTTGACGTACGACGTCAGGAAAATGGTGAGGCAGAGGACGAGGGACGTCCCGGTGAAAACGGTGAGGATTCTGTCGTTCATCCGCATATCGGGTTCAACTCGGTTTTTCGCACCCCTTCCTCGTGTAGTACCACCAGTTCACCCAGGTCGCGAACACGTAATAGACCGCGAGCAGCGCGAAGAACGGCGTCGCCGACCCGGTGGACGTGATCGCCGCGCCGATGAGGGTCGCGAAGAGGAACGGGCCGTAGGCCGCCATCGCCGCGGTCCAACCGATGACTCCCGCCGCCTGCCTCGGTGAATGGGAAAAAATGATCGGGTATTGCCTGAACGTCG
>CAZQSM010000134.1:0-4180 GCA_964596065.1 uncultured Chlorobiaceae bacterium
TCCCCGTCGAGGAGCGAACCGAGGACAGCCGGATCGCCGGTCGGAAGCCGGCAGGCGAAGTTCCGGCAGAGATAGGCGAGGGGATTCTGCGGGTCCACGTCGAGCGCGCGGACGAATTCCGGGAGCACCTGGTCTCCGGACGAAGTTCCTCCCCGATGCAGCACGACCTTGAAGGGGAGGTAGCGTTTGCGTACCTCCGACAGGAGCGCCCGGGTCGCGGGAATGCCCTGATCCCCGGCGATGACGATCTCCATCGGATCGATCTCCGCCCAGAGCGATGCCGCGAGCAGGTATGGGGCGCTGTCGGGCCTGCGCGCGATCCGGTTCCCCACCGACCGGACGATGCCATCCGCGTACCCCCGCCACCGGGGATCGTCGGTCAGCCGGGCGAGCCTGAACAGGTTCATCGCCGTCACCGAATTCCCCGACGGTTCGGCACCGTCGTAGTCTTCCCGCAGTCGCACCAGGAGGGTGGAGTCCCCCGCGGGGGTGTCGTAACAACCGCCGTCTGCCGGGTCCCTGAACAGGCGCATCTGCACGCCGGTGAGTTCGACGGCCCGCCGGAGGTGTGCCTCGTCGAAGCCTGACTCGTACAGGTCGATCAGACCCTGGACGACGAAGGCGTAATCCTGCAGGCCGGCCTCGAAGCGCGCTTCTCCGTTCCGGAACCTCCTGAAGAGATGCCCGGACGACCGGTCGGTCATCGAATCGGCGATGAATGATGCGGCACCCGCGGCGGCGTCGAGATATTCCTGTTTTCCCGTTACCTGGTAACCCTTCGAGAACGCCGAGATCATCAGTCCGTTCCAACCGGAGATGATCTTGTCGTCGAGATGGGGCCGGGGTCTCCGGGCGCGGATATCCTTCAGGATCGCGCGCGATTCTCCGAGCGTCCCGACGATCTGTTCGGACGGGAGGGCGAAGGCAGCCGCGCACTCCTCAATCGTTCGTTCGGCGAAGAGGATGTTCTTTCCGGTGAAGACCTTCATCGGGTCGTGAAGCGCGTTGCCCGAATCTTTCACGCCATACCGGTATGCGAAGACCTTCCCCCGTTCCTCTTCCAGCGCTTCGCGGATCTCTTTGAGGGTCCAGACATAGTACACGCCTTCCTCCTTCCGCGCTCCCGGCTCTTCGGCGCTTTCGGCATCCTCCGCCGAATAGAACCCGCCCCCCGCGTCTCGCATTTCCGAAATCACGTAGTCCAGAATGTCCGAGGCCACCGTGCGGAAGAAGGGGTCCGAAGTCAGCTGGAACGCCCCGAGATACGAGACGGCGAGCTGTCCCTGGTCGTAGAGCATCTTCTCGAAGTGGGGGACGCGCCACTCGCCGTCGACCGAATAGCGGTGGAATCCCCCGCCGAGATGGTCGTGCATCCCGCCCGCGGCCATCGCGCGCAGGGTGTGCAGGGCCATCGCGAGCGCTTCGGGATTTCCCGTCCGATGGTGGAAGGAGAGCAGAAATTCCAGGAGGGCGGGGCGCGGGAATTTCGGCCCCCCTCCGAATCCGCCGTTGAGGGAATCGTAGGCGGATGATATATTCGAGAACGCGGCGTCAACGAGCGCCGGGACCGGAGGTCCGGAATCGACGGATGTTTCCGCGGTCTTGAGGAATTCCAGCAGCCGGTCCCCCGAATCGGTGATCTTCCCGGGGTCGTTGTTCCAGATATCGACGAGCTTGCGGAGGAGATCGGGGAAGCCGGGGCGGCCGTGGGCGGGTGTGGGCGGAATGTAGGTCGCGCCGTAGAACGGCTTCAGGTCGGGTGTCAGGAATACCGACATCGGCCATCCGCCCGAGCCGGTCATCGCCTGGACGGCCGTCATATAGATCCGGTCGACGTCGGGGCGTTCCTCGCGGTCGACCTTGACGGAGACGACCAGGTCGTTCATCAGCCGGGCGATTGCGGTGTCCTCGAAGACCTCGCGTTCCATCACGTGGCACCAGTAGCAGGTCGAGTAGCCGACCGACAGGAAGATCGGCCTGTTCGCGCTCCGGGCCGCCTCGAAGGCCTCTTCGCCCCACGGATACCAGTCGACGGGGTTGAATGCGTGCTGGAGGAGGTAGGGGCTCTTTTCGCGGATGAGCCGGTTTGTCGGCTCGCCGGCCCTGAGCCGTTCGGCGATGGCCTCGTCGATCTCCCTGCCGGGGGAGGCGGAACGGGGCGGACGGTCGTGCGGGGAATCGGACATACGGCACCCGGAAAAGAGGAGAACGATCAGGCTGATGATATGGAAACGCGGTCCCAAGGGGATTGCCGGAGGACGCGGCGGCGTGCCTCCGGGCGGGCGGGCGGTGCCCGCCGGGTGTGTGGAGCTGATCGGGATCGAACCGACGGCCTCCTCGTTGCGAACGAGGCGCTCTCCCAGCTGAGCTACAGCCCCCTGGAGACGGCTTACCCCCGCCGGCTGATCGCGCCGGGATCGGTGGCGGGCCAAAACTGAATTCGTAATTTACGAAACGGCCGGTCGTAATCCAAGAATATTCCCGCCCGGCCTGTCCGGGCGCCGGCCACCGCGAGCGGGCGATCCCCTCCTTGACAAAGGGGACGAAAATTCATAATATTTAAGGTTATGTGTGAATCTGTTGAACGCCCCACAGGATCCCGGTGATGATGGCAGAAGACGACGAAGAACAGACGGTCCCTGAGGATGAAACCGGCCCCGAGGGCGAAGCCTCCGTCGAGACGACGGAGCAGCCCGGGCTGGCCGCGCTCCGGAAAAAAACGGAGGAACTCGAGCTGGCGGTCTCGCAGCTGAAGGACCAGCTGCTGCGGAAGGCGGCAGAGTTTGACAACTACAAGAAACGGACCGAGGCGGAAACCATCTCCGTGATCCGGTTCGCGAACGAAGACCTCCTGCTCAAGATCCTCCCGGTGGTCGACGACCTCGAGCGCTCGCTCCGGACACTCGGGACCCCCGCAGATTCGAACGCGCGGCCGAAGGAGGCGGCGTTCATCGAGGGGGTCGGACTGATCTTCGGGAAATTGAAGAAGACGCTCGAACAGGTCGGCCTGAAGCCGTTCGAGGCGGTCGGCACCCCCTTCAACACCGAACTTCACGACGCGCTCCTGCAGGTGCCGCGCGACGACGTCCCCGACCACACGGTGGTGGAGGAGATCGACAGGGGCTACCTGCTCCACGACAGGGTCATCAGGCACGCCAGGGTGATCGTCTCCACCAAACCGGACACCGGGACCAGCTGAGAACCCCATGGCCAAACGCGACTATTACGAAATCCTGGAAATCGCCCGTGACGCGAACGCCGACGACGTGAAGAAGGCGTACCGCAAGGCCGCGCTGAAATACCATCCGGACCGCAACCCCGACAACAAGGAGGCGGAGGAGAAGTTCAAGGAGGCGGCCGAAGCGTACGAGGTCCTCGCCGACAGCGACAAGCGCCGCAAGTACGACCAGTTCGGGCACGCCGGGATGCGCGCCGGCGCGGATTACCACGGCTACGCCGACATCAATGACATTTTCTCGAGCTTTAGCGACATCTTCGGCGGCGGCATGGGCGGGGGAATGTTCGATGACGTCTTCGGCGGGGGCGGACGCGGACGCCAGCGGCAGCGGGGGGGGGGACAGGGCACCCCCGGATCGGACCTCAAGATCCGCCTCAAGCTCACGCTCGAGGAGATCGCGTCGGGAGTCGAAAAAAAAATCAAGATCAAGCGCTGGAAGGCGTGCGATGTCTGTTCCGGGAGCGGCGCGAAGAAGGGAACCTCCCGGACCACCTGCTCGACGTGCAACGGGAGCGGCGAAGTGCGCCAGGTCTCACGCTCGGTCTTCGGCCAGTTCGTGAGCATCACGACCTGCTCGGCGTGCAACGGCGAGGGAAGGATCGTGAAGGACCGCTGCAGCGCCTGTTCCGGGGAAGGGAGGATCCAGGGCGAGAGCACGATCAAGGTCGCAGTTCCCGCCGGCGTGGCCGAGGGAAACTACATCCCGCTGCGTGGACAGGGAAACGTGGGCCAGCGCGGCGGCGCGGCGGGCGACCTCCTGGTGATCATCGAGGAGGAACCCCACCCGGTCTTCACTCGCCACGGGGAGGACGTGATGCTCGACCTCCTGGTGGCGTTCCCCGACGCGGCGCTCGGCGCGGACGTCGAAATACCCACGCTCACCGGCAAGGCGAAGCTCAAGATCGATCCCGGCACGCAGTCGGGGCGGATCCTCCGGATGCG
>CAZQSM010000135.1:0-4143 GCA_964596065.1 uncultured Chlorobiaceae bacterium
CGATCAGCAGCGGCGTCAGCTTGGAATTGATGAACGCCCGCGCGATGCGGCCGGAAAGACCGTCCTTCGTCATCGGTCCACCCCGACCCTGACCCCGTCGGTGATCCGCGCGTCGGACGTCGTGATGACCTCCTCGCCGACGGAGAGGCCGCTGAGGATCTCGACGCGGCCATCGCCGTACCGTTCCCCCGTCCTCACCCAGCGCAGCAGCGCTTCGCCGCCCGGCGTGAGGACGTAGACGCCGTCGAGCTGGCCGCGGCGCACGAGGACGCTCCCGGGGACGGTGATCGCGTCGCGTTCGAACGCCTCGACGCTCACCGCCGCGAACATCCCGGAATGGATGCGCGCGCCGGGCGGCGGATCGATCCGGGCCTGGACCTGGTACCGGCGGCTGGCCGGGTCGCCGGAGGGGTTCACTTTCACGACCGATCCGGCGACGATGGCGTCTCCCCCCGCCGCCGCGACCGCGACGCTGACCGGCGTCCCCCGATTGATCCGGCCGATCTCGCTCTCCGGTACGCTGAAATTCACCCGGAATTCGCGCGTGTCTTCGACCGCGACCAGGGGCATCCCCGGATTCGCCAGATCCCCAGCCTGCACATATTTCCCGACGACCGTGCCCCGGATGGGGGACCTGATATCGGCATATCTCATCAACTCCTCGATTTCGGCGGCCATCTCGTCGGCGGATGCCACCCTCGCCCTGGCCATCTCGAACGCCATCTGGATGTCGTCCATTTCCTTCCGGCTGGCACTTTTTTTCGCGTAGAGTTCGGTCACGCGTGCGTGGTTGGCGCTGATGTTCGTGAAGGCGGCCCCCGCTTCCGCCCGCCCCGCCTCGACCTGCGCCCGTTTCGCCCTCAGGTCGTCGCTCCGTATCGCGACGAGCAGCTGTCCCGCCCCGACCTGGTCCCCCTCTTCGACGGGGATGGAGGAGACCGTTCCCATCAGTTTCGTGCTGACGCTGACGCGGGTCCTCCCCCCGACCGTGCCCGGGTAGGTGACGAATCCGGACATCCTTGCGGCGGCGACGTTCATCGTCGTCACGCTGAGGGCGGGTCCGGGTTCAGACCGTTCCCCGACGCCGCACGACGCGAGGAGGGCCGGAAGCGTGAGGGCGGTGAGGGTGGTGATCAACGGGCGGAAACGGCGGGATGTCATAGGGTAACCTTTCGTTCGAGGAGAAATTCGATCATGAAAATTGTGGCGTTGTGCCGGTAGATTGACTGCAGGTGGTTCAGGCGGGCGTCGAGCAGCGTCGCCTCGGCCTGGAGGAGGTCCGGGGTCCGTTCCAGCCCCGCCCCGAACCGGTCCGAGAGGACGCGGAACGACTCGGCGGCCCGGGTCACGGCCCGCGCCGACAGCTCGACGCGGCGCCGCGCGCTTTCGAGGCCGCGGAGCGCCGACGCGATTTCCCGGGAGCCGGTTGACCGCATTTTCCGGTACTGCGTTTCGAGTGCGGACCGCTTCGCCGAAGCCTTCTGGATTTCGCCGATCCTGTCGAAGCCCGAAAAAATGGCCCATTGGAGCGTCGCCCCGGCCGTCCAACTCCTGGCACCGGCGCCGGTGAGCCGGTCGCCGTTCAACTCAAAACTCCCGAACGCGTTGAGCGTGGGGAGCCATCCGGCCCGCTGCATCCGGAGCCCGGCGGCGGCGGCGTCGATCCCGTCGAGAACCGACCGCATGTCGGACCGCGAGGTGAACAAATCCTCCTCGTCGTAGGCGAGATCGCCGACGGCGAGGAGCGCGAGCGTGTCGGTCGGGAGGATGGTGAGGGTATCGGGGAGGCCGAGCAGCGCGCCCAGGTCGTCCCCCGCGTCGCGAATGGCGTTTTCCGCCTCCACTTTTTTCATCTCGAGTTCGAGGACCCTGACGTCCGCCATCAGGAAATCGGATTCCCTGATCATTCCGCGTTCGAGGAAATCCGCCGCCTGTGCACGGTACCCCTCCGCCGCCGCGAGCGCCGCCGAGACCGCGTCGAGGCTGCTGAGCGCGACCCCGAGTCCGAAGTACGCGCTCTTCACCGCCAGTTCGGTCCCCCGACGGATCCGTTCCGACTTCGCTTTCGCCGCCCCCGCCGCCCGGCCTGCAGCGTGCCGTCCGAAAAATCCGTCGAGGTTGAACAACGGCTGCCGGACCTCGATTTTCGTCGAAAAATTCCGGAGGGTGGAGGGATTGTTGAGGAGCGCGGGATCGAAGTCGGCTTGGGTGACCCGTTCCTGCTTCAGCCTGAGGCCGAACGCCATCAGGGGATCGTCGGTCGACAGGAACGATTCGGAGAATTGGACCTGGGGGAGGAAGACCGATGACGATTTTCGGAAATCCGCCTCCGCCTGCTCCGTTTCATGCTCCGCCAGCCGGAGGTCGAAATTCCCCTGTTCGGCCAGCTCCAGCGCACCGGAGAGGGAGAGCGCGATGGGGTTTCCGACCTCCGGTCCGGGGCTCTGCGAGCGGGCCTGAATGATGATGGCGAAGGCCGGTATGACCAATAATATTGCGAATATCAGGCGTTTCAAGGGATTTACATCGTTGGTGATTGATCAGTACCGATGAGATGCGCCGATTCCCGATACGGTTCAGGGCGGCCGGTCCCCGCTTGCCTTCGGAAAAAATCTTCGGTAGATTCCCGGATCGAGGGATTGAAAGGACCGGTAGAATGAGATTCATCGTTTTACCCTTCGTATGCGGAGTCCTCTCGCTGGCCCCATCCTCCTCGGATGCCCAATGGAACCGGCAGACGCTCCCTGCCGATATCCGGATGGTCCTCAGCATCGGCGTTGCCGGAGAATCCGCCGCTGCCGCCGCCGGCTACGTCGTCACGGATGATTTCCACGGCCGCGCCGCTTTCACGACGGACGCCGGCGCGACCTGGAATCTGTCGCAACTGCCCGATTCGGCGCGTTCGCTGGTGACCGTGGTGTTCACCGGGGCGGACACCGGATTCTGCGCCGCGGCGTTCAATACATCAAGCATCATTCCCGCGGTGATTGCATCGGGGAGGCCGGGAGCGCTGCCGCCCGGCGAAGCCGCGGAGAATTCACTGCGGTCCGCCGGGATGGTCGCGGGATCGTTCACGGGAGGGATGCTCCTCGGGACGACCGACGGCGGCCAATCGTGGGACGTCAGGAACATATTCCCGGACAGCGTCGTCTACCTGCTCGGGGCCTCGTTCGTCGATTCCCGGCTCGGGTACGTCACCGCCGATTTTCATCCCGGTATCGGGGATCCCGGCGTCCTGAAGACGACAAACGGGGGAACGACCTGGACGACCCTTCCGATTCCCGATTCGATCACCTCACTCCGGAACGTCTTCTTCATCGACTCACTGCGCGGAATCGCGGTCGGATCGCAATTCCGGCAGGGGATGATCAGCGGTGTCGCCATCCGCACCACCGACGGCGGCGCATCCTGGGCGCGCGCCGATTTCCCGGCCGTCTCGGGGCTGGTGGATGTCGATTTTCCCATCGCGACGACCGGCTACGCCGTCGGATCGCGGGCCGCCTCTTTCATCTATAAAACGACCGACGCGGGTGTCACCTGGGCGCCCCTGTCGTACCAGCCCGATACGGTGATCCTCGAGGGGATCTGCTTTGCGCCCGGTAGCGGGAACGGAACGGCGCACGGTGAAAAAATCCAGAACGACAGCGTGGGATTTCCGCTTCCGTCGGTCCCCGTCGCGGTCGTGACCTCCGACGGCGGCCTGACGTGGAACGAGAGTTACGTGGGCGCCGGACTGGGCGGCTACGTCCTCGCGGGCGGCGCGCAACCAGGCCCGCTGAAGGCGTACCTCGGCGGTGGAAACGGGACGACGGAGGGGCTGATGCTCCACACCGGCAACGGGGGGGTGACCGCGGTCCCTTCAGAGGCAGCCGGCCATCCATCGCGGGCGGCGCTCCTCCGGAACTTCCCGAACCCGTTCAATTCCTCGACCACGCTCGACGTGCGGCTCCCGGAGGAATCCTGGATCCGGATCGATGTCTTCAACATCCTGGGGGGATTCGTGTCGGTGATCGCCGAGGGACGATTTTCACGCGGGTCCCATGCGTTCCGTTGGGATGCCCCGGACGTTCCGGGCGGGGTGTATTACTGCACGATCGCCGGGGAATCTTTCCGCGATGTGAGGAAACTGGTCCTGTTGCGATA
>CAZQSM010000136.1:0-4096 GCA_964596065.1 uncultured Chlorobiaceae bacterium
CGGATCGGCAGGATCTTGACGCTCGGGACGAAATTCGCGTGGGATGAAACGACCGCGAAAAAGGAAGCGTCGCGGCTCGATCCCGCGCTCATCGAGTCGAAGGTGCCGGCGTTCGCTGCCCGGCTGAAGGAGCTGCACGGCGACGCTTGGCATCAGGTCTGCCGTTCGACCGCCGGGATGATGCTCGAACTCGGCGCACGGCCTGCGCTCACGGACGCGGATTTTCACTCCATCCCCCATCGCGCGCTGCTGTCGGTAGGGGAGCGCGACGAGATGGTGTCGGTGGTGGAGACGGAGCAGAGATCACGAGACCTGCCGGCGGGGGAGATGATGGTGATACCGGGTATGCAGCATCCCATCGAGCGGGCGGATCACGATCTCCTGGTCAGGTGCATTACAGAATATTTTATTACACGGGAAATAACCACGATGAATAACGAACAGAGACAATGATCGGCCAGACCATATCGCACTACACCATCCTCGAAAAACTCGGCCAGGGGGGGATGGGCGTGGTCTACAAAGCGCGCGACAACAAGCTCGACCGGGACGTGGCGCTGAAGTTCCTCCCGCCCCATCTTGCCGCCTCCGAACAGGACAAGGCCCGCTTCGTGCAGGAGGCGAAGGCCGCCGCGGCGTTGAACCACCCCAACGTCTGCTCCATCATCGACATCCAGGAGCAGGAGGTGCCCGGGGCGGACCCTGCCGCGCCCGGGTCTGTGAAGCAGATGTTCATCGTGATGGAGTTCGTTGACGGAATGACGCTCCGGCAGAAAGTGGAATCGGCAGGCGGCGGCGGACAGCCCTACCCGATGAAACAGGCGATCGAGCTCGGCATCCAGATCGCCGACGGGCTGGCGGCCGCCCACGAAAAGGGCATCGTCCACAGGGACGTGAAGCCGGAGAACATCATGGTCCGCCGCGACGGCATCGCGCAGATCATGGACTTCGGGCTGGCGAAGCTGCGAGCCAGCGGGAGCAAGATCACGCGGCTCACGCAGCAGGGGAGCACCGTCGGCACGGCGGGCTACATGTCCCCCGAGCAGGTGCAGGGGCTTGACGCAGACCACCGTTCCGACATCTTTTCGCTCGGCGTCCTGCTCTATGAACTCCTGACCGGCCGCCTTCCCTTCAAGGGGGTCCACGAGACCGCGCTGATGTACGAGATCGTCAACGTCGAGGCCGAACCGATGTCGTCGGTCAATCCGGGACTCGACCAGGAACTCGACCGGATCGTCTACGAGTGCCTCCAGAAGGACCCCGAGGAGCGCTACCAGTCGGTGAAGGAGGTCTCGCGCGACCTGAAGCGGCACCGCCGTGAATCGAGCAAGGCGAGGATGTCGAAGACCTTCCCTGCGCAGCCGGGGCGGGCCGGATCCGGAGCCGCGGCCGGGGCGACCTCCGGGGTCGTGTCCGGAACGATGCAGGCGGGGGGAGGCGCTGTCGGCGGGGAATATCCGGCAACCGGCGGAAGCGCGGTCAGGAAATCATCGGGGGGCTGGGCGATGTGGGCGGCCATCGCGCTGATCTCGATCGTCAGCGTCGTGGCGGCCCTCTGGCGCCCGTGGGAAGTCCACCGTCAACCGTCCGGCCCCGTCACCAGGGTCAACATCCGTTTCCCCGAGGAGGTCCTCATCCCGATCGGGAGCACGGGCATCGGCATCTCGCCCGACGGGAAATACCTTTCCCTCGTCGTCCAGTCGGGGCTCGAGATGACGATCTTCCTGCGTCCGGCGGAGCGCGAGGCGCTCGAACCGGTGCTCGGGTCGGGCATCGCCATAGGCCAGGTGTACTACCACGGGTTTTCCCCCGACGGCGAGTGGATCGCGTTCACCCCCGGAAACGTCATCAGGAAGGCGTCGGTCTTCGGCGGCGCATCGGTCAGCGTCTGCGACGTGGACGGGCAGCCGCGCGGCCTCTGGTGGGGGGAGGACGGGAACATCTACTTCGGACACATCAGCAGCGTCATCGGCCGGGTCAGCGCATCGGGAGGCAAGTCCGAACCGGTGACGACGCTCGATTCGGCGGCCGGCGAGATCAGCCACCGCTTCCCCGCGCTCCTCCCCGGGGGGAGGGGCGTCCTCTACACCATCAAGTTCAACAACATCACCTCCTTCGAGGAGGCCGCGATCGCCGTCCTTGATACGAAAAGCGGCGAAAAGAAAACCCTGATCCGGGGCGGATCGTATGCGCGGTACGTGCCGACCGGGCACCTCGTCTATGTGAAGGGCGGTTTCCTTTTCGCGGTCCCGTTCGACCTGGAAAGGCTCGAAGTGACCGGGACTCCGAAAAAGCTCTTCAAGGGGGGATGGATGAACCCCTTCTCCGGGGAAGCCAATTTCGCCTTCACCCGCGACGGGACGCTCATTTACATTCCGAGGGGGATCGAATCGTACAGCGTCTCCAGGGTGAAGTGGATCGATTTTCAGGGGAACACCTCGTCGCTCGTCGACACGACGAATTCCTATTTCGTGGCCGCGCTCTCCCCGGACGGGGAGAAGCTGGCGCTCCACGTGCAGGCCGCCAACGACGACCTCTGGCTCTACCACGGGGTGCGAAAGAGCCTGACCCGCCTCACGTTCGGCGGCGGCAACAGCGGGTTCCCGGTCTGGAGCGCCGATGGAAACTACATTTATTATTCCTCCGAGCGCGGCGCGGGCGCGAACATCTACCGGAAGGCGTGGGACGGCTCGGGCGGGGAGGAGCGCATTACGACCGCAAATAAAACCCAGTACCCCAGGTCGGTGTCGCCCGACGGGAAAACGCTGGCGTTCATCCAGGACGGGGACATCTGGATGCTCGACCTGGGAGCGGGGGATGGGAGCGTCGTCGGGAAGAGCACGGTCTTCCGTGAGTCACCCTCGCTCGAGTTCAATCCCGTCTTCTCGCCCGACGGACGGTACCTGGCGTACGAATCGAACGGATCGGGTCGCAACGAAGTGTACGTGGCGCCCTATCCCTCGGGGTCGGGGAAGTGGCAGGTGTCGTCGGGAGGCGGGACCAACCCGATCTGGGATCCGGCCGGAAAAATTCTCTATTTTGCGCAGGGGACGGCGATTTACGCGGTCGACCTGCGCGCCGGGGCCAGCTTCGACTTCTCCGCCCCGCGCAAGGTGATGGAGATGCCTCCGGAGGGCGCCGCCCTCACCGGCATCTCCCCCGACGGGAAACGGTTCGCGATGATTACCATACCCTACACCGAGCTCAACACCTCGGAGGTGACGATGGTCCTCAACTGGTTTGATGAATTGAACAATGCGTTCGCGGGACGATAGGAGTTCAGACGGATGATCGGACAGACAATTTCGCATTATAAAATACTCGACAAGCTCGGTCAGGGGGGCATGGGCGTGGTGTATAAAGCCCGCGACACGAAGCTCGACCGCGACGTGGCGCTGAAATTCCTCCCCCCGCACCTCGCCGCCTCGGACCAGGACAAGGCGCGGTTCGTGCAGGAAGCGAAAGCCGCCGCCGCGCTCAACCACCCGAACGTCTGTTCCATCATCGACATCCAGGAGTACGAGGCGGCCGGGGCTGACTCCGGTGCGCCCGGCGCGGTAAAACAGATGTTCATCGTGATGGAGTTCGTCGATGGCCAGACCCTTCGCGATAAAATGCCGACGATCAATCCCGCCAAGGCAATCGACGTCGGCATCCAGATCGCCGACGGACTTGCCGCGGCGCACGAAAAGGGGATCGTCCACCGCGACGTGAAGCCGGAAAACATCATGATCCGCCGCGACGGCATCGCCCAGATCATGGACTTCGGGCTGGCGAAGCTCCGCGCGAGCGGGAGCAAGATCACCCGGTTGACAAAAGAGGGGAGCACGGTGGGGACGGCGGGTTATATGTCGCCGGAACAGGTGCAGGGGCAGGACGCGGACCACCGGTCGGACATCTTCTCCCTCGGCGTTCTGCTGTATGAGCTCATCTCGGGCGAACTTCCCTTCAAGGGCGTTCACGAAACCGCGCTGATGTACGAGATCGTCAACGTCGACCCGGCGCCGATGAGCGCCGTCCGGCAGGAGATCGACCCGGAGCTCGACCGGATCGTGCTGGAGTGCCTGCAGAAGGACCCGGACGAACGGTACAACTC
>CAZQSM010000137.1:0-4092 GCA_964596065.1 uncultured Chlorobiaceae bacterium
GGCCTGAAGGGGGATATGCACGCCCTCCCCGACAGTTCCCGGCAGGTCCTCCTCCTCGAGAAGGAAACCCTCGACGCCCTGGGACTCGCACCGGGGGAAGTGAAGGAGAACATCACGACGACCGGGATCGACCTGATGAGACTCGCCCCGAAAACTCGCGTGCGTATCGGGAACGGGGCCGTTCTCGAAATCACGAAACCGTGTTCCCCCTGCCACCGGATGGATGAGATCCGGCCCGGCTTGCTCAAGGAAATTGCCGGCCGCCGCGGCATGCTCGCGCGCGTCGTCGCCGCCGGAAGCGTCCGCCCGGGAGACGCGGTCACGGTCGTCGCGGGTTGATGCCGGCGCGAATAACAGACCCCCAATACAACGATGATCTGGCGCCTACTCTATAATATCCTCTTCGTCCCGTTCGGGTGGCTCGCGTTTCAGCTCTACGGTCTGGTGAACGACAAGGCACGGCGCGGGATCACCGGAAGGCGTGGACTTTTCGAAAAGATCGCCGACCAAAGTGCCGGCTGGACAGGCGACGCGCCCAGGATCTGGTTCCACGCCTCCTCGATGGGGGAGTTCGAACAGGCCAAACCGATCATCACGGCGCTCAGGCAGAAGCGGCCCGGCGTAAAGGTCGTTGTCACCTTTTTTTCCCCCTCCGGATATGAGAACTCCCTCTCGTACAAGGAGGCGGACCTCATCTCCTACATCCCGTTCGATTCCCCCGAAAACGCACGGCGGTTCATCGAGCTGGTGAAACCGGCCGCTGCGGTCATCATGCGGTATGACCTCTGGCCGAACCATGTCTGGGCCATGCATTCGGCGGGGATACCCGCGATCCTCGCCAACGCGACGATGCGCGACAGCTTCTTCAGGAATCTGCCACCGTTCCGGGGATACCACCGCTCGCTCTACGATTCATTGCGGGCGGTCCTCACCGTCACCGATGCCGACCGGAACCTCTGCCTCGGCTACGGCGTGACCCGCGCTGTCGTCGAGACCGCGGGCGACACCCGGTACGACCAGGTGGCCCGCCGGTGCGAGGAGTCGCGCAAGAAACGGTATTTCCCGGAGGCGATGCTCAGGGGGCGGACGGTCATCGTCGTCGGGAGCAGCTGGGAGGAGGACGAGCGGCTGCTCATCCCCGCCCTCGATCTGTTATGCGCGAAGCATCCCGACCTGCTGGTCGTTCTGGTCCCGCACGAACCTGACCTCCGTCACCTGGCGGCGCTCGAAGCGCGGCTCAACGGAGGGTTGTCTTCGATCAGGTTTTCCCAGATCGTCTCCTACGATAACGAGCGGGTGATCATCGTCGACAGCGTCGGCATCCTCGTCTCGCTCTACCAGTACGCCGGAATCGTCTACGTGGGGGGAGGGTTCGGCGAGGGCGTGCACAACGTGCTCGAGCCGGCGGTCTATGGGGTCCCGGTGATGATCGGGCCGAACCACGGAAATTCGCATGAAGCGAGGGAACTCGTCCGGCGGGAGGGGCTCATCGCCGTGGAAGACGGGGCAGGCATCACCGCACAGCTGGAGCGCCTGCTCGCCGACGCCGGCCTCCGGGAGCGGATCGGCCGGACCGCGCTTGAATTCGTGACCGAACGCCGCGGGGCGACGGCGAAGATTCTTTCCTATGTGGAGAAAGTTTTGTAGATTTTTTCATGAAGATCGCCTATTTCGATACCTTCTCCGGCGTGAGCGGCGATATGACGCTTGCCGCCTTCGTGAGCTCCGGCATCTCCCTGGAGGCGCTCACCGCCGAGATCGGCAAGCTGGGGCTGCGTGGCGTCGAGCTGGAGGCCTCCCACATCGTGCGCAACGGCATCACCGCGATGAAGCTCGACGTCGTGATCAGCGCGCCCGAAAAGAAACACCGGCACCTGAAGGAGATCATGGGGCTCATCGATGGCAGCGCGCTCAGCCGGCGCGTGAAGGATGACGCGATCAGGATCTTCGACGAAGTCGGGAGGGCGGAGGCGAAGGTGCACAATACCACGATCGACAAGGTGCATTTCCACGAGGTCGGGGCGCTCGATTCGATCGTGGACATCGTCGGCGCGGCCATTTGCCTGGAGCTCGCGGGGATCGAGCGGGTGTATTCCTCCCCGGTGCGCCTCGGGAGCGGCGGGTTTGTGGAGACCGACCACGGGACGCTTCCGCTGCCCGGGCCCGCGGCCCTCGAAATCCTGAAGGGTTATCCCACCGTTCTCACCGACATCCCCTTTGAGCTCACGACGCCGACGGGCGCCGCCATCATCAGGGCGAAATCCTCGGGGATGCTTGCCACAGAATCGATAAGGATCGAAAGCGTCGGTTACGGTGCCGGCACCCGGGAGATACCCCAGGTCCCGAACCTCCTCAGGATCTTCACCGGCGAAATCAGCGATGGGGCTCGCGAGGAGATGGTGGTCATCGAGGCGAACATCGACGACATGAACCCGGAGATCCACCCGTACGTGATCGGGAAGCTGCTCGACTCGGGCGCCGCCGATGCGTACCTTGTTCCCGTCATCATGAAAAAGGGGAGGCCCGGGGTCGTGCTGACCGCGATCGCCGCTCCGTCGCTCGCCCAGACGGTCTCCTCGCTGATCCTCTCCGAGACGACGACCATCGGTGTGCGCTCCCACGCCGTCTCCCGCACGATCGTCGCACGCGAGATACGCACCGTGGAGACATCATTGGGCGCCGTCAGCGTGAAGGTCATCACCGCGGGCGGGGGCGAGCGGCTCGTTCCGGAATTCGAGGAGTGCCGGCGGCTGGCCGTCGCGAAGAATATTCCCCTTCTTGAAATCTACCGCCGCCTCGAGCGGGAACTCCAGAACCGGGGCGGCTCTTAAAATCCCTCAATTTCCGCCGTTTTCAAGGCATTCCGCGCTAACCTGATTCACGGTAAATAAATGTGAATCATGTTGTGGAATAGCTTGACTTCTTTTGGATTTTTCCCTATATTTATGGCCCATTCTGATAGCGATTCCGGGGAGACCTTCCCTGGGAATTTTTTTCAGGTGTTCTTTGAAAATAGTGTGCACAGCTCTAAAGTCAGCTTTTGGAGAACCCAACCCATGCCTGATTTTCGGCTTCGGCCGGAATGAAGGTGTGATTTAAAGGTCATTCTCGAAGTTGTAGTTTGAAAAAATTTACAACGAAGAGTTTGATCCTGGCTCAGGACGAACGCTGGCGGCGTGCCTAACACATGCAAGTCAGGGAGAAAAAGGTAGCAATATCTTGAGTAAACCGGCGAACGGGTGAGTATAACGTAGGCAACCTTCCTTATGAACGGGGATAACTCCGGGAAACCGGAATTAATACCCGATGACATCCAGGGGGAGCATTTTCCCTGGATCAAAGGCCCGCAAGGGCGTCATAAGATGGGCCTGCGCCCCATTAGATAGTTGGCGGGGTAAAAGCCCACCAAGTCAACGATGGGTAGCTGGTCTGAGAGGACGACCAGCCACACTGGAACTGAGACACGGTCCAGACTTCTACGGAAGGCAGCAGTGAGGAATATTGCTCAATGGGCGAAAGCCTGAAGCAGCGACGCCGCGTGAGGGATGAAATCCGTTAGGATGTAAACCTCTTTTATAGGGGAAGAAAAGCCCGGTTACCGGGTGTGACTGTACCCTATGAATAAGCACCGGCCAACTACGTGCCAGCAGCCGCGGTAATACGTAGGGTGCGAGCGTTGTTCGGAATTACTGGGTGTAAAGGGTCCGCAGGCGGGCAAGCAAGTCGGTGGTGAAAGTTCATGGCTCAACTGTGAAATTGCCTTCGATACTGCTTGTCTTGAGTTCGAGAGAGGATGATGGAATTCATGGTGTAGCAGTGAAATGCGTAGAGATCATGAAGAACACCAGTTGCGAAGGCGGTCATCTGGCTCGATACTGACGCTCAGGGACGAAAGCGTGGGTAGCAAACAGGATTAGATACCCTGGTAGTCCACGCCTTAAACGATGGATATTCGGTGTCGGTCCCGCTCGGCGCTTCGAAAGAAGCGTCAAGCGGGATCGGTGCCTGAGCTAACGCGTTAAATATCCCACCTGGGGAGTACGATCGCAAGGTTGAAACTCAAAGGAATTGACGGGGGCCCGCACAAGCAGT
>CAZQSM010000138.1:0-4079 GCA_964596065.1 uncultured Chlorobiaceae bacterium
AGGCCATCGAGCCGCTCCCGTCGAGGACGATGTACGCCTTGAGGTTGGTCTCCTCTTCGAACTGCTTGATGTAATAGCGGTCGGTGCGACCGTAGATCTTCCAGTCGATGTGCTTGATTTCGTCGCCGGCCATGTACTGGCGGTGTTCCGCGAACTCCACGCTGAAGCCGTGGTAGGGACTCTTGTGGAGCCCGGTGATGAACCCCTCGACCACCAGCCGGGCGACCAGCTCCATGTTCGACAGCTTCGCGACGACATCGGGCTGCAGAAACCGCAGGCGGTCCTGGGCGGAACCGGTCATTGCGCGGGCGTCCCCCCCCGGGCAGCGCCCGGCGACCGGCCCGGGGGTTCTTCCCCGCCGCCGAGGAGCTCCTCCGGCCCCTTCCCGAGGGTCTCGAGTTCGAACTTCGCCGACGGCGCCAGCTCGTGCGACGGGTAGAGGGAGAGGAACAGGTTATAGTATTTTTTCGCGCTGTCGATCAGCATCATCTCGTTATTATAGAGGAAGGCGAGCATGAATGTCACCTTCGGCGCCTCGAGGCTGTTCGGATAAAGCCGAAGGAAACGGGTCTGCGCCTCGACCGCCGGGGCCTTGTCGCCGGGTGTGCCCGACCGGAGCATCACGATCCGGTACATCGCCGTCTCGGCGACCGCCTCTGTCGGGTAGTCGCGCACGAGCTCCTCGAATTTTTCGAGCGCGAGGAAGACGTCGCCGCTGTCCTGGGCGGCGCGGGCGTCTGCGTAGAGGTCCCGGGCGTTTTTTCCGGAACAGGAGGCGAGCAGGAGGCCTGCGAGCAGTGAGCAAAGGAGCTGTTTCATCGGGACGTCCGTGGGTGTGTATTGGTGGAATCTACGAACCGCCAGGCGATTTTGCAACCTCACCGGGCCCGCTCGAGCGCGGCGATGAAAAACCCGTCGGTGCCGTGCCTGTGGGGCAGCAGCGTGACGCCTTTGCCGGGCCCCGTCTCGACAGGCCAGGGGATGACGTCGGCGAGGCCGACGCTCCTGAATCCGGGGTTTCCCTTCAGGAACTTCTTCACGACATCTTCGTTTTCGCCGCGGAAGAGGCTGCAGGTCGAATAGACCATCCGCCCGCCGGGCCGGACGAGCGGCGCGTATCCCTCCAGGAGATCGATCTGGCGCCGGGCGTATCGCGCGACGTCGTCCTCCCGGATGCTCCACTTGAGCGACGGGTTCCTCCGGATGGTGCCCGATCCCGTGCAGGGGGCGTCGACGAGCACCACGTCGGCGCGTCCTTCGAATTTCGACTGGTCAACATCGTTCCGGAGGATCCCCTTCGCGATCGTCACGCCGGCGCGGCGCGCCCTCGACGCGAGCTCCTTCAGCCTGGCGGCATCGGTATCGATCGCGAGCAGTTCGCCGCTGTTGCGCATCATCTCCGCGAGATGGAGCGTCTTGCCCCCCGCTCCCGCGCACCCGTCGATCACCAGCTGTCCCGATTTCGGGCCGCAGGCGAGCGATATGACCTGGCTGCCGAGGTCCTGGATCTCGAACCACCCCTCCCTGAACGCGCCCGAGGCGTTCTGGTTGAACCGTTTTTCGAGCACCAACGCGCCGTCCGGATGGGGAACCTCCGAGGCCGCGATCCCCTCCCCGGCGAGGCGGGCGAGGCACTTTGCCCGGTCGGTCCTGAGCCGGTTGACCCTGATCGCCACCGGGCCCGGGGTGTTGAGGGCGCCGAGGAGCCGGGCCGCCTCGCCCGGCCATCGTTTGCACCACTCCTCCGCCATCCAATCCTGGAAGGAGTGCCTGACGGCAAGCGTGACCGCGGGGGTTTCGCTCAGGAAGCCGAGCTCTTTCCCGGCGACAGCCCAGCCGATGAGCGGCGCGGGGTCGAGTCCGGGGAAATGCGGGGCCCAGATCAGGTCGAGATCGGCGATCATCGCCGCGTCCGGGGCAGCGTCCGCGGTACCCGGCCCGGGATCCTCCGGGACTTCGCGATCGTGTCCGGGGCGCGCGCAGGCGTGGAGGAGCAGGAGCGGGATGTATCGCCCGGGGGCGGCGTCGATCGGCGCATACGAAGGGTTGAGGCGGAGGAATTCCTCGAGGAGCGCTTCGAGGTAGCGGCGATGGCGGATGATGCCGAAGAGCGCGTCGGAGATCGCGCGCCGGTCGCGGGATCCGAGATATCGACGTTCCCGGAAGAACCCGGCCGCGATCCGGTCCGCCGGGTCGGCGCCCCGCGCGGCGAGTGTCAGCAGTTCGACGACGTGGCCGGCGATGGACGCCGGGTTCATGCCTCCACGCGCGGGGCGTCCATCCGTTCCGTCATCGACGCGTACGCCATCCGGGGGGTGCTGAACGACACCCCGACGCTCCCTTCGTGGTTCAGGACGATCACGCCGCCCCTGCCGTCGACTTTGGTCCTCAGGAGGTTGATGCCGTAATCCGCCGCCTCCTGCGGATCGCCGCCGTTGCGCGCGAGGTGGTCGACGATCGTCTTCGCGAGGACGGTCTTGATCATCCCCTCGCCCCACCCGGTGGTCGACACGCCTCCGACGCCGTTCTCGGCGTACGAACCGCAACCGATCAGGGGCGAATCCCCCACGCGGCCGGGGTACTTGTTCAGCGTCCCGCCGGTGGAGGTGCCGACGCAGATGGCGCCCTCCCGGTCGACGGCGACGGCGCCAACGGTGTCGCCGGCCTGCCTGGAAAACGCTTCCTTCGAGCGGTAGAGCGGATCGGCGGCCACCGTTTTCCAGAGGGCCCGTTCCCGGTCCATCACGAGGTCCGCCTCGGAACAGAGAGCGATGCCGGCGCCGGCCGCGAACCGCTCCGCCCCTTCGCCGACGAGCAGGATATGTTCGCTCTCTTCCATGATTTTCCGCGCCAGGCTGATCGGGTGGGGCACCTTCCGGACCGCGGCGACGGCGCCGCAGCGGAACGAACGACCGTCCATGATGCTCGCGTCGAGTTCGACGCGGCCGTCGGCGTTCAGGTGCGAACCGCGACCGGCGTCGAAGGTCCCGTCGGCCTCCATCACGCGGATGGCCTGCTCGACGGCGTCGACGGCCGATCCGCCCCCCGCGAGGACCTTCCAGCCGGCGGCGACGGCCGCTGCGCATCCGTTGCGGTGGGCATCGAGGAGTGATTGGGGGATATTCCAGGCGCCGCCGTGAATGACCAGGGAGACCATCTGTAGTCGGGAGCGGATATTGATAATTCAGTTACTGAAGGTACGGAAAAAGGGCGGTTTATTCAATTTCCGACCACCGATATCCGCCATCCGCCCCCCGCCATCCGCCGCCCGGAGATCACCGCCGCCCCGGCGATCGCCGCCGCGTCGACGGTCGGGCGCGCGCCGCCGACTCCTCAGTTCCCGGCCGCCCGCGGCTCAGCGCTGATCGCGAGGGCGCCCTCGCGGCCCAGGCCGACGACGACCTCCTCCCTGCCGGCGATCTCGCCGGAGAGGATTTTTTCCGAGAGGGCGTTGACCAGGTGTTTCTGGATCACCCGCTTGAGCGGCCGGGCGCCGTGGGCCGGGTCGTAACCCAGTTTCGCGATCCAGTCCCTGGCATCGTCGGTCAGCCGCAGCGCGATCCCCTTCGGCGCGAGGAGGTCCCGTACCCTGTCGACCTGGATGTCGACGATCCGGCGGAGCTCCGCCGGGCTGAGCAGCTTGAAGAGGATCACTTCGTCGATCCGGTTGAGGAATTCGGGCCGCAGCGACTGCGCGAGCAGGTCGGAGAGTTCGACCCGCAGCTCGTCGTAGATCGAATCGAGCCCGCCGTTGCCGGCCGCCGCCGAGGCGAGTTTTTCGCGGATCAGGTGCGAGCCGAGGTTCGACGTCATGATCACGATCGTGTTCCTGAAGTTGACCGTCCTCCCCTGCCCGTCGGTCAGCCGCCCGTCGTCGAGGAGCTGGAGCAGGAGGTTGAACACGTCGGGGTGCGCCTTCTCGATTTCGTCCAGGAGCAGGACGGAGTACGGCTTCCGCCGGACCGCCTCGGTCAGCTGCCCCCCCTCGTCATACCCGACGTACCCCGGCGGCGCCCCGATGAGCCGGGACACGCTGAACTTCTCCATGTATTCGCTCATGTCGATCCGGACGAGGGCGT
>CAZQSM010000139.1:0-4079 GCA_964596065.1 uncultured Chlorobiaceae bacterium
ACCCGATGAGGCCGATGCCGATCTTCCAGTTGAACCCGAGCGGCGCGATGGCCGGCTCGATCGCCTTGCCCATCGTCCCGGCGTAGCTCCGTTCGAGCTGCTCCGGGGCGGTGGCGCCCTCGATCTTCGGGTAGGAAGCGAGGAACCAGAGGACGATCGAGACGCCGAGGATGAACGTCCCGGCGTTCTGCAGGAAGACCTTGCCGCGGTCGTAGAGGATCAGCCCGATGGTCCTCAGCGACGGCATCCGGTAGGGCGGAAGCTCCATCACGAACCCCGGTTTTTCCCCGCGGAGCACGGTCTTCTTCAGGAGGAGGGCGATGAGGAGCGCGAGGACGATCCCGAGAAGGTACATCGCCGTCATCGTGAGCCCCTGGAGCGGGAGGAAGCCGAGGAGGTAGCGTTCCGGGATGAACGCCGCGATCAGCAGCGTGTAGACCGGGAGCCTCGCGCTGCAGCTCATCAGGGGGGCGATCATCATCGTGATGATCCGGTCCTTCCTCGATTCGAGCGTCCGCGTGGCCATGATGCCCGGGATCGCGCAGGCGAACGAGCCGAGGAGCGGGATGAAGGCCTTCCCGTGGAGCCCGGCCTTCCCCATCACCTTGTCCATGATGAACGCGGCGCGCGACATGTAGCCGCTGTCCTCGAGCACCGAGATGAAGAAGAAGAGGGCGAGGATCTGCGGAACGAAGGTGACCACGGCGCCCACGCCCGCGATCACGCCCTTGACGATCAGGTCGCGCAGGTCGCCCGGGGGCATCGCGGCGGTCACGAGGCCCCCGAGGGCGTCGAACCCGGCGGTGATGAACTTCATCGGGTATTCCGCCCAGGTGAAGACCGCGACGAACATGATCGTCATCAGGGTGATGAAAATCAGGAATCCCCACACCCGGTGGGTCAGGACCCGGTCGATCCGGTCGGAAAGGGGCCGGCCTCCCCGTCCGCGCGAGGAGAAGGCCCTGTCGCAGATCTGCCTGATCCGCGCGTACCGGCCTTCGATGAAGACCGACTGCCGGTCGATTCCCAGGAAATCGAGTTTCTCCCGGCCGGCCCGCACCCGGGCGAAGAGCGCCTCGTCGAAGCGCCCGGCGAACCTGCCCGGCAGGTCCTGTGCCGTGAGCAGCGAGACGGCGTCGTGGTGCGCCATCGGGGCCGTGAACGACCCGGTCCGCATCAGGGCTTCCTCGATGGCCGCGCATTCGCGCTTCGCGGCCTCGGGGAGTTCGAACAGCCGCGCCGGGGCGGCCCCGTTCACGCGCGCGGCAAGCGCGGCTTTCAGCTCCTGGATCCCGCGCCCCGAATTGGCCGCCGTGGCGATGACCGGGACGCCGAGTTCCGCCGAGAGCCGGGCCGCGTCGATCGTCGCCCCGTCGGCCTCGGCGAGGTCGATCATGTTCAGCGATATCACGACGGGGATCGCGTGGTCGATGAGCTGGGTCGCGAGATAGAGGTTCCTCTCGATGTTGGTCGAGTCGACCACGCAGAGGACCTTCGTGGGGGTCGGGGTCCCCGGGTGGCGGCCCAGGACGACGTCCGACGAGATCTCCTCGTCGGGCGAATGCGGGAAGAGGCTGTAGGTGCCCGGGAGGTCGATGAGGACGGCGTCGGAGCCGTCGGGCAGGCGGAGTTTCCCCTCCTTCTTCTCGATCGTGACGCCCGGGTAGTTCGCCACCTTCTGGCGCAGCCCGGTCATCGCGTTGAAAAGGGAGGTCTTCCCGGAGTTGGGGTTACCCACCACCGCGATCACCATCGGCGTCCGTTCCGCGCCGACGCCGGACATCAGGTGCGCCTCTCGATGAGCACCATCCGGGCCTCGGTCCGGCGGAGCGAGAGCCGGTATCCCCGCACGGAGATTTCGATCGGGCCGCCGAAGGGGGCCTTGCGGATGACCTCGATCTCGGAGCCGATGGTGATTCCCAGTTCCATCAACCGCTGGCGCAGCGGCGTCGACGCCCCGCCGATGGAACGGACGACCCCGCGGCCCCCGCCGGGAAGCCTGTCGAGCGGGGAGGTGCCGTCGTCGCCGTCGCGCGGCGCGTTCCGGGCCGCGGGAGGATGCGCGGCCGTCATCGTTTTGTTCGTGAAGAGCAGCGAGAACATATGCCGAAGATCTGCAGTGTGGAGTTTTGTGGGTGGAACTTCTTTTCCTCGCAGACTTCCTTCTGGATCGATTCGAGCTTCGGGGTCACGAATTCCAGGATCTCGCCGCACTCGAGGCAGATCATATGGTCGTGCCGCGGGCGGCCGAACGCTTTTTCGTAGCGCGAGTGGTTCTCGCCGAATCGGTATTTCGAGATGAGCCCGCAGCTCACCAGGAGGTCGAGCGTGTTGTAGACGGTGGCCCTCGAGGCCTTCAGGCTTTTCTTGCCGAGGCTGGCGTACACCTGGTCGGCGTCGAAATGCCCGGTCATCTTCATGATCTCGTCGAGCAGGAGAAGGCGCTCGCGGGTGGGGCGCAGTTTCTTCTCGTGGAGGAATTTTTTCAGGATGTCGCGGGCGGACGAGTTGTCCATCGGGGCGCTCTGTTTAGATTTAGTCTAAATATAAAGAGTTGGGAGGACATATGCAAATCCCGGATGGGGGTGGAGGGACGAAGCCGGTGGCCGGCCCCGGGGATGATCCTGAGGCGAAACGTTGGTGGGGGCCCAGCCTCACGCCGATTCCTTGGAAATCCCCCTCCGGCGAGGTACATTTTCAAAAAACAGGCAAACCAATGATCAATCTGGAAGGACGTACCGCGCTCGTCACGGGAGGGTCCCGGGGGATCGGGGCCGCGTGCAGCCTCCTCCTCGCCCGCGCGGGCGCGGATGTCGCGATTCTCTACCGCGCCGACGGCCGCTCGGCCCGGACGATCGCCGCCGGAGTGGAAAACGAGGGGAGAAGGGCGATCACCGTCCGCGCTGACGTCTCGGATTCCGCCTCCTGCCGGCGTGCGGCGGGGAAGGTGATCGGGAAATTCGGCGTCATCGACATTCTGGTCAATTCGGCGGGAATCTGGGAGCGCTCGCCGGTGGCGCGTATGACGTCGAAACTGTGGGATAGGACGATGAGGGTCAATCTCGGAGGAACGATCAATATGATCCGTGCCGTCCTCCCCCCGATGATCGCCAATAAATCGGGCAGAATCATCAATATCGCCAGCACGGCGGGACAACGGGGCGAAGCGGAGCATTCGCACTATGCCGCCTCGAAAGGCGGGGTCATCGCCCTCACCAAATCGCTCGGCGTGGAGCTCATTTCAAGCGGAATCCGCGTGAATTGCGTGTCCCCGGGTTGGGTCGATACGGACATGGTCGCGGGCACGCTGAATAAACGGGGGCTGGGGAAAAAAATCATCGATTCCATACCGATCGGGCGCGTCGCGAGCGCGGAGGATATCGCGGGTCCGGTTCTGTTTCTGGCGTCGGACCTTTCAAGACACATCGTGGGAGCAAACATTTCCGTGAATGGAGGATCCGTCTTGGAGTGAAAAACCCCTTAATTTCCCCGATTTTAAGTGAATTTCCGATAAAAGGTAGAATCTGCGAAATTGGGATAAATTCCTTGGATAATTGTTGAATTCTGCTATATTTTAGCCGTTAAATTTCAGCACCGGAGAATGGCAGTTAAAAAAAGGAATTTTCTCAGAGGCCGGCCGATCAACATCAGGCCGATCCAGAAGAATATTCCCGTCACTCTCCTGGTCGATGAGTATTTTCAGGCGTACAACGCGGGAAGGTTGAGGGAGGCGTGTCAGCTCTTCGCGGAAAAAATCCTCCGGAAGGAGTGCACCGTCGGGATGAGCGTGACGGGGGCGCTGACTCCCGCCGGGCTCGGAGGTTCCTGCATCGTTCCCCTCATTGAAGCGGGTTTCGTCGACTGGATCGTCAGCACCGGCGCCAACCTCTATCACGACACCCATTTCGCGATCGGTCACACGCTCCACCGGGGCACCCCCGATACCGACGACCGCCTGCTGAGGGAAAGCGGCATCATCAGGATTTACGACATTCTGTTCGATTACGATGTCCTTCTCTCCACCGACGAGTTTTTCAGGAAATTGTTCGTCCTGGACGAGTTCCAGAAGGAGATGGGGA
>CAZQSM010000140.1:0-4077 GCA_964596065.1 uncultured Chlorobiaceae bacterium
CCACGGTGGCGTCGTCGGGGGAGACGGCCACTTCCATCGGCATGTATTTCGGGGAACCGGTGGGGTTCACGTCCCAGGCGAGCGGAACGGTGGCGATCACCGTGTCGGCCGCGGCATCGATCACGGAGACGTTGTCCGACATCATATTGGCCGCGTACACCCTCGTGCCCGCGTGGTTCATCCGGAGGCCGTGCGGCATCGACCACACGTCGATTTCCTTCTCGAGGGTCATCGTCGCGGTGTTCACGACGGACAGTTTGTTCGAGAACACCGTCGTGAACTGGGAGACGTAGAGTTTGTCGCCGTCCGGGGTGAGCGCGAGGAGGGCGGGGGCGCCGGGGATCGTCGCCCTGCCGACGAGCGTGTCCGCGCGGGCGTCGAACTTCCAGACCTGGCCCGCGTTGATGAGGGAGACATACCAGAAATCGTCGCCGGCCGCGACAAAATGCGGTCCCTCCACGATGGGGGACGAACCGACGTCGACGATCTTCGTCACCACGAGGTATTCACCGTCGATGATGGAAACGTTGTCTTCCCCCTGGTTCGGAACGTAGACTTTTTTCGCCGAATGCTGGTGGGGGAGGGTTCCGTCGTCGTTCCGGGCGCCCTCCCCGATCCAGCGTTTCAGGAAGTTCACCTCCGCCGCCGCCGGGGGCCGTCGCGTCGCGGGGTGGGCCTTACGCAGCGCCGTGCCGTCGAAGAGGAGGGTCAGGAGGCTGTTCCCCGGGCGGCGGGGGACGACGCATTCGCCCCGGTCCGATCCCGCGATGAGCTCCGTCCACGACGCGAGCGAGAGTCCCGCCGCCCGATCGGCGGTTGAATGGCAGCCGGACGTCGCGCACCGGTCGGAGAGGATCGGCTGGACGTGCTGCGAGTAGACGATCGACTGGATGGAATCGTAATCGATGGCCGTTGGGGAGTCGGTCCCGTCGCAACCCTGGATGATGAGGATGAACGCCGGCACGAGGATGGCGATCGCGGGGATGAGCGTCGCGCGTCGGATCATTGACAGGACCATCGGGATCTCCGGATGAATGTCGTCGTTGGTGCGGCGCGACAGCGCGGCGCTACCGGCGGCAGGCCGGCGGATGCTGAGGCGACTCGCGGGAGAACGGAAGAACGGACGGAAGGATCTGATCGATCCGGGGTGTGTCGGGGGATCCCCGCGACCGGGGCTCCCGGGAGGAATATAGGGGAATTATCGGACGTTGACAAGGCGGCGGTCAGCGCGCCATTCATCCCCCGGCCGGTTTGTCCCTGAAGACCGTCGATTTCAGGATCTTCTCCATCAGGCAGAAGCGGGTGATAGACGATTGCAGGAGGCTCAGGCCCACGAACACCGTGAGGAGATACCATCCCGGATCGAGGTAATACCCGAGACCGAGGCTGAGGAGCACCAAACCACCGGCGACGCCGCGGACAGCGCGTTCCATCATCATCTCACCATGTCGATAGTCGGAATGATTTTCGGTAAGATAACAAAATCTTTCCATCGGCCGACACGCGCGGTGACAGGCGGGAAGGTGTTATTAACCCCTCTCCGGTGGGACCCGCCCGCCTCGGAGGGGGCTGTCGATCAATCTCCGGCGGATTATTGCCGTAAAATCGTCGATTTCAGTATGTCCTCCATCAGACACCACCGGGTGATCGACGACTGGAGGAGGTTGAGGCCCACGAATCCCGTCAGGAAGTACCAGCCCGGGTGGACGAAGTATCCCAGCGTGAGGCTGATGAGGATGAGCGAACCGGCGATGGCGCGGATGGCGCGTTCGAGCATGGCTGGACCTTTCAGATGAATTGTTCGACGTTGACGAGGAACGCGTGGATCGGGTTGATCAGCCGGCGTTCGTTGGAATAGGCGGCGATCGCGTCCATCGCCCGCCGCGCCTTCTCCGCCCTGACGACGGAGAAGAAGAGCTGGGAGTAGACCGCCGGATCGGACGCCGCGAACCAGCTGGCCCGGTCGTCGGGTTCGCCGGGTGGGGGGAATGTATACCCGCGGATGTCGGTCTCGCTGAAGACGATCACCCCGTGTTCGCGCAGGAGCGACCTGATCTCCGCGGAATGTTGGTCGATGCTCATGACGACAAGCAGTTTCATGATTGTGCCTCCGTGGCGTCGGGTGTTCCGGACTCGGTCATGTAATAGATCAGCGGGACGATGATGAGCGTCAGCGCCGTCGAGGCGATCGAGCCCCCGATGAGCGCGATGGCCAGTCCCTGGAAGATGGGGTCGAAGAGGATGACGACGGCGCCGATCACGACCGCTCCCGACGTGAGGAGGATCGGCGTGGTGCGCACCGCGCCCGACTCGATGATCGCCTGCTTCAGCGGGGCGCCCTGCGCGAGCCGGAGCTCGATGAAGTCGATCAGCAGCACGGAATTCCGGACCATGATGCCCGCGAGGGCGATCAGCCCGATCATCGAGGTGGCGGTGAAAAACGCCCCCATCATCCAGTGCCCGACGAGGATCCCCACCAGCGAGAGGGGGATGGCCACCATCATCACGATCGGGACCTTGAACGACTGGAACCACCCGACGATGAGCAGGTAGATGATCAGCAGTACCACGGCGAACGCGGCGCCCAGGTCGCGGAACACCTCGTACGTGATGTGCCATTCGCCGTCCCATTTCATCGAGTAGGACTGCTCGATGAACGGTTGTTTCGTGAAGAGCTGGTTCACGGCGTATCCGCCGGGGAGGCTGATCGCGGCGATCTCCTTTTCCATGTCGAGGATGGCGTACACCGGGGACTCCAGGTCGCCCGCGACGTCGGCCGTGACATAGACGACCTCCTGCTGGTTCTTCCTGTAGATCGATCGTTCCCGTGTCGTCTCGCGGACACGCACCAGCTCGGACACGGGGACCATCGTCCCCGACTCGGACATCAGCCGGGTCCGGAGGAGTTCGTCGATGCCGGAGCGCTCGGTTTCGCCGAGGCGGAGCACCACGGGCACCGGCTCGAGCGCGCGCGGCTGGTAGAGCGCCCCGGCGGTCTGGCCGCCGAGCGCGAGGCCGACCGCGGTGCCGATCTGTCCGGCGGAGATGCCGGAGAGCATCGCCTTCTGCCTGACCACTTCCACGTCGAATTTGGGCTGGGCGTCCTCCACCAGCCAGTCGACGTCGACGACCCCCGGCGTGCCCTCGAAGATCTCGCGGACGCGTCGCGCGATCCCGGTCCGCAGCGTGTCATCGGGACCGTACACCTCCGCGACGAGCGTCGACAACACCGGGGGGCCGGGGGGCACCTCGGCGATCTTGACGCGCGCGCCGTGCCGCCGGGCGATCCGCTGGACGTCCGGCCGCACCCGCTTCGCGATGTCGTGGCTCTGTTCGTCGCGCTCCCCCTTCGGGAGGAGGTTCACCTGGATGTCCGCGACGTTCGGCCCACGCCGGAGATCGTAATGCCTCACCAGGCCGTTGAAGTTCATCGGTCCCGCGGTGCCGGCGTACGTCTGGAAATCCACGACCTCCGGCTGTTGCCTCAAATAGAGGGCGATCTCCCTCGTCACCGCCGCGGTGCGTTCGAGCGTCGCGCCCTCCGGGAGGTCGACAATCACCTGGAATTCGTTCTTGTTGTCGAACGGGAGCATCTTCACCGGCACGAGCCGGAACGCGAGGAGGAGGGACGAGAGCAGCAGCAGGAGGGCCACGCCCCCGAGAAAGTACCACCGTTTCTTCGACGATTCGATGAGCGGGACGATCGCGCGCGCGTACCACCGGTAGATCGCGGTTTCCTCGAGGCGGTATTCGCCCCCCCCGTTCCCGTGGGGGTCGTTTTTCAGCAGCCTGAAGGCCAGCCAGGGGCTGATCACGAGGGCGACCAGGAGGGAGAACATCATCGCCATCGACGCCCCGATCGGCATCGGGCTCATGTAGGGGCCCATCAACCCGGAAACGAACGCCATCGGCAGGACGGCGGCGATGACGGTAAAGGTGGCGAGGATGGTCGGGTTCCCCACCTCGTCGATCGACGAGATGGCGGCCTGGAGGAAAGGCAGGCGTTTCATCCTGAAATGGCGGTGCATGTTCTCGACGATGATGATCGAGTCGTCGACCACGATGCCGGTGACGAAC
>CAZQSM010000141.1:0-4015 GCA_964596065.1 uncultured Chlorobiaceae bacterium
GTCGTGGTGCTCTTTGCGGACGGCGGGACGTTGTTCGCAGGAACGCTCCTCGGCGGCCTCTACCGTTCGACAGATGGCGCGGCGACGTGGGAACATTCGTTCACCGGCTTCGGGCACCAGTCGGTCACCGCGTTGGCGAGGTGCGGGGCCTACCTGTTTGCGGCCGGGACCGAGGGCTTCTACCGGTCGTCGGATGACGGCGATTCCTGGGGCGAAATACCGGGGTTTGATCTCCTCGGTGGCGTGGCCACACTCGCCGTCCAGGGAGGGCACATCATCGCCGGCACCTCCGAGGGCGGAGTGTACGCATCCACTGACTCGGGGGCGACATGGGACCCGTCGAACAGCGGATTGCCAAGCTCGTCCGGCACCACCTGGGTCCCGGCTGCCATCGCCGCGGGGTCGGCCTACATCATCACCGCGGGGGATTTCAGCGGCTCGGGTGTGTTCCGGTCGGACGACCTCGGAACGACCTGGTCGCCCGCCGACAGCGGGCTGCCGCCCGGGGACCTGTACGGCGCCTACCACTACGACGGCGGCGTGCTCTTCACCGCCGGCGCCGACATCCACCGTTCGACAGACCTGGGGATGAGCTGGAAGCCTGCGAGCGGCGGGATCTTCCCCTACACGGCATCCCGGGCGGTCGCTTCCCACGGCGGGAAACACTTCGCCGCGGGAGGGTGGGGGCTGTTCTCGAGCACGGACACCGGGACGAGCTGGTCTGCGGTGGCCGGCGGCCTGCCGGTGATGGAGATCGCGTCGCTCGCATCCGTCGGTTCCGACTTCTTCGCCGGTACGATGGCGGACGGTGTCTACAAGTCGACCGACGGCGGTTCCACCTGGAACCGGGCCAATCCGGGCCTGCGCGCGCGCGATGTGACCGGCTTCGTGGCCGACGGACCGGTCCTCTACGTGAACGCAAGGTCGGTCTTTGCCACCACCGACGACGGGGACGCCTGGGCCGAAGTCCGCGGAGATCTCCGGGATTCGGCCGCGATGCCGGCACTGGTGTACGCGGCCGGAGACACGCTCTTCCTCTTCGATGGAACGCCCTACAGCGGCCTCAGCCGCTCGTTCGATGGAGGGCTGACCTGGACGTCGGTCTGGCCGGAGCTTGCCGGTCTGGGCGCAGTCCGGAACGTCGTGCGGACGGGTTCCGGCCTGCTGACCGCCGCCGGCGCCATCTATCGCAGCACCGACGACGGATCGTCGTGGGTGAGCGTCGACAGCGCGCTTACGGCCGCGGCCTACCTCTTCAGCGTCGAACGGTTGAACGGCGCGCTCTTCGCGTTCGGCACCGGGATCTTCCGTTCCACCGACGACGGTACAAGCTGGCAGGACGCGACGCCCGGGCCGCCAGGCTTCACACAGGCCGACTTCATGGCGGCGGCGGGGGGAAATCTCTTTGCGGCAGACAGGTTCGGGGGCTCGGTCTATCGCTCGACGGACAACGGGACGAACTGGAGCCAGGCCAGCACCCCGGGCGGGGCGGCCTCCATCGATCACCTCCACGGTTCCGGGAGCGTGCTTCTCGCGACGAGCGCTTTCCTGGGGGTGTACCTGAGCACCAACGGGGGGAGTTCCTGGTCGAACATCACGCCGGGATTGCCTCCCGACGAGCCATCCTACGCGGTGGCGGTGCACAACGGCTTCATCTTCTGCGGGACCGGGGGCAATTCGGTCTGGAGACGGCCCCTCTCCCAGGTCACCGGTGTCGCCGGCGACGGACCGGCGCTCCCGAATGTCACGCGGCTCTCCCGGAATTATCCGAACCCGTTCAATCCTGCCACCACCATTACGTTTGCCCTGCGCGAGGCCGCCCAGGTTTCGCTCCGAGTCTATGACATCCTCGGGCGGGAAGTGGGGGCGCTCGTCGACGGCCGTCTGGATGCGGGGACACATACCGTCGTCTGGGACGCCGGAGGGATGCCGTCGGGTGTATATCATTATACGCTCCAGGCGGGCGTTTTTCACGAATCAAAAAGGATGATCCTCGTGCGCTGAATTCGCGCGACGTGCTCGGACCCTGGAAGCCCGACCGGCGTCGCGCAGGCCGGGCTTTCGTTTTTACTGCGGGAGAAATTGCCGTACATTCCACCCTATGAAACACTACCGTAAAGAACTCTGGTTCAACGTCCCCACCCGCCGCGCGTTCATCAACATCACACCGCAGGTGGAAGAGTGCGTCAGGGAAAGCGGCATCAGGGAGGGACTGGCGCTCGTGAACGCGATGCACATCTCGGCGTCGGTGTTCATCAATGACGACGAACGGGGCCTGCACCACGACTACGAGAAGTGGCTCGAACGGCTGGCGCCGCACGAGCCGGTGAGCCAGTACCGGCACAACGACACCGGCGAGGACAACGCCGACGCCCACCTGAAGCGCCAGGTGATGGGGAGGGAGGTCGTGGTGGCCGTGACGAAGGGGGGGCTCGACTTCGGCCCCTGGGAGCAGATCTTCTACGGGGAGTTCGACGGGAAGCGGAAGAAACGGGTGCTGGTGAAGATCATCGGGGAGTGAGCGGCCGCGGTGCGGGGATTTGGCGCCGCCGGCGGCGGAGATTGATGTCGATCAGCCCTGATCGCCTTCCTCCACCGTGATCGCGCTCTGGGGGCACTGCTCCTCGGCGTAGCGAAGCCGCTCGATCGTGTCCCCCTCCGGGTCGATGACGATCGCCTGGCCGTTCGCGTCGAGCGCGAAGACTTTCGGGACGGTCAGCACACAGATCGTGGTCCCCACGCATTTCCCCTGGTCGACGCTTACCCGGATTTTTCCTGCCATGTCGATGCCCCTAACCGCGTTTGTTGAACGTCACCGGCATCTTCTCGAGCGCCCGGTGGATGACGCTCGGAACGTAGTGCAGGTCGTCGGTCGCGAGGACGGGGCAGGTCAGGCGCTTCGTCATTTCCAGGAGCGACTCCTGCGCCTCCATCCTCGCGAGCGGCCCGCCGATGCAGGTGTGGATCCCGTGGGCGAACGCCACGTGGGCGTTGGGGTCGCGTGTCAGGTCGAGCCCGTCAGGGTTGGAAAACTGCTTGGGATCGCGGTTGGCGGCGGAGAGCGCGATCAGGAGGCGCTCGCCCTTCCGGACGGTGGTGCCCTTGAGCGTGACGTCCTCCTTCGCCCATCGCACCGTGGTTTTCACCGAGCCGTCGTACCTCAGGAGCTCCTCGACCGCCTTTTCGACGATCGACGGGTCGTCGTGGAGCCGCTCCCATTCCGCGGGGTGCCGCATCAGCGCGAGCGTCCCGTTGGTGATCAGGTTCATCGTCGTCTCGTGCCCGCCGAAGATCAGCAGGATGATCGTGGAGATGACGTCCATGTCGTCGAGCCCGCCCTCCATCTGGGCCCGGATGAGCACGCTGATGATGTCGTCGCGGAGGTCCTTCTTGCGCTCCTCCACGAGCGGCCTGATGTAGTCCACCATCGACGTCACCCCCTCGCAGGCGATCTCGCGCCGGCGCGGCTCGTCGGCCCTGATGAAGAAGAAGACGCCGATCTGCTCCGACCAGTGCTTGATTTTTTCGCGGTCGAGGTCGGGCATCCCGATCAGCGCGAGGATGACCGACATCGGCACCTGGTAGGCGAAGTCGCGGACCACTTCCATCCTGCCCCGGGGTTCCATCGTGTCGAGCAGGTCGCTGACGATCCCGCGCACCATCGGACGAAACGTCCCGACGATTTTCGGCGTGAAGAGGGGATTCAGGAGGAGCCGCAGGCGCGTGTGGAAGGGGGGGTCGGCGAAGACGAACCAGCGTGAGAGCACCTCGAAGATCGGCGCGTATCCCCCACGTTGTTCCTCCGACAGTTCTTTTGCGAGAAAGCCCATCCGGTCGGAGGAGAACCTGTACTGGTCCCTCAGGACCTGCACCACGTCGTCATAATCGGTCAGGACCCACCCGCCCCATTTTTCATTGAAATGGATCGGTTCGGCCTCACGCAGGGCGCGGTAATAGGTATGCGGGTCGTTCACGACCTCGGCGGCCATGAGGTCGTCGTGGATCTTCGTCATCG
>CAZQSM010000142.1:0-2764 GCA_964596065.1 uncultured Chlorobiaceae bacterium
TTCATCGACGACGACGACCCGTACGCCCGCGGGTTCCAGGTCGTCTGACACGCATCCGACTCTCACAAATCTTCATGCACAACGACACTGACGTACTGATCATCGGCGCGGGCGCCATCGGCCTCTCGAGCGCCTACTACCTCCGGCAGAAGGGCCTTTCAGTCCGGATCCTGGAACGGGACGTCCCGGGCGCCGGTTCGTCGCTGAAAAACTGCGGGCTGATCTGCCCGAGCCACTACGTTCCGCTGGCCCATCCCGGCGTGATTTCGGCGGGGCTCAAATGGATGCTCGACCCGGTGAGCCCGTTCTACATCAAGCCGCGGCTCGACGCCGGGCTCATCTCCTGGGTGATGAAATTCCGGACGGCCTGCGGCGTTGAACGGACGAACCGCTCGGTCCCGCTCCTCTTCGAACTGAACGACGAGAGCGCGCGCCTCTACAGGGAGATCGCCGCCCGGAAGCTCTTCGAGTTCAACTACGACGAAAGGGGGCTCCTCCTCGTCTATAATACGGCGAAGGGGAGGGAAGAGAGCCTGGCCGAGGCGGAAGTGGGGCTGAAGCTCGGCATCCCGGTGAAGGAATGGAAGGCGGCTGACATCGGCCAGGTCGACCCGAACCTGAAACTCAGGTCGGGCGGCGCGTTCCATTACGGCACCGACACGCACATGAACCCGCAGAAATTCGTGGAGGGGATGGCGGCGCACGTCAAACAAGAAGGCGTGGAAATCGTGACCGGCGCCGGCGTTTCGGGTATCGAAACACGCGGCGGCGCCGTCTCCGGAGTGAGGACCACGAGGGGGGAGTTCAGCGCGAAGGAGTATGTGCTCTCCGGGGGCGCCTGGTCCGAGGGGCTCGTCCGGTCGCTCCGGTTGAACCTCCCGATCCAGCCCGCCAAGGGCTACAGCATCACTTTCGACCGCACGCCGGACATGTTCTCGACCCCGATGATCCTCGTCGAGCGAAAAGTCGCGATCACCCCTATGGGAGACAAGGTCCGCTACGGCGGCACGCTGGAGCTGGCCGGGTTCGACCTGTCGATTAATATGCGGCGCGTGCAGGCGATCGCCTCGGCCGTCCCGCTCTACCTGGAGAACGTCCGCGTACCGGAATTCGCCGAGGGGGACGTCTGGGCGGGACTGAGGCCCTGCTCGCCCGACGGGCTCCCCTACATCGGCCGGACGATGAAATACTCCAACCTGGTGACCGCCGCCGGCCACGCGATGCTCGGGATGTCGCTCGCGCCGGTCAGCGGAAAACTGGTCTCCGAAATCGTGACGGGTTCGACGCCGTCGATCGATTGCACACTGCTCCGCCCGGAACGGTACTCCTGAATGATCGCGCTCGAACACATCACGAAGAGCTACGGGGAACGCACCCTCTTCGACGACGTCTCGCACACGGTCGGGCCGCACGACAGGATCGGCCTCGTCGGCTCGAACGGATCGGGAAAATCCACACTGCTGAAGATCCTCGCCGGGCTCGGTGAGGCGACCTCCGGCCGGGTCACCAAGGCCCGGTACGTCACGGTGGGGTACCTTCCCCAGGACGGGGTGATCGCCGGCGGGAAGACGCTCGTCAGGGAGGCCGAGACCGCGTTCGAGGACGTGGTGGAGGTGCAGGCCGAGATGGAGGAGGCCCAGCAGAAACTCTCGACGCTCGACCACGAGAGCGAGGAATACGCCGACACGCTCGAAGTCTTCGGCGAACTCCAGCACAAGCTCGAGGACATGGACGCCTTCCGGATGCAGTCGAAGGTCGAGCGGGTCCTGATGGGCCTGGGGTTCGCGGTGAAGGACTTCGAACGCGACTGCGACGAATTCTCGGGCGGATGGCAGATGCGGATCGCCCTGGCCAAGCTCCTCCTGCGCGAGCCGTCGCTCCTGCTCCTCGACGAACCGACCAACCACCTCGACCTCGACTCGCTCCGCTGGTTCGAGGAATACCTGCGCGCGTACAACGGCGCGGTGATCCTGGTCTCCCACGACAGGGCGTTCCTCGACAACCTCACGAAGAAAACCCTCGCGCTCTCGATGGGGCGGCTCAGCGTCTATGCCGGCAACTTCTCCTACTACGAACTGGAACGGGAACTCCGGAAGGAACAGGCGGCGAACACGCTCAAGAACCAGCAGAAGCAGGTCGAGCAGACGGAGAAGTTCATCGAGCGGTTCCGGTACAAGGCCACGAAGGCGCGGCAGGTCCAGAGCCGGATCAAGATGCTCGACAAGATCGAATTCGTGGAGGTGGAGGACGACGAGGAGGAGATCGCCTTCCATTTTCCGAGGCCGACCCCGAGCGGGGCGGTGGTGATGGAGCTCAACGGCGTCAAAAAACGGTATGGGCCGCTGGTAGTGTTCGACGGACTCGATTGCCGGATCGAGCGCGGCGAGCGGATCGCGATCGTCGGACCGAACGGCGCCGGCAAGTCGACCTTTTCCCGGATCCTGGCCGGCATCGAGCCGATGGACGCCGGGAAGCGGGTGGAGGGGTACAACGCCATCCTGTCGTATTTCGGACAGCATCAGGCCGAGGAGCTCGACCCGGAGCGCACGGTCCTCGGCATCGTCGACGAGGTGGCCCCGGGGGAAATCCGTTCGAAGCTGCGCACGATCCTCGGATCGTTCCTCTTCCACGGCGACGACGTGTTCAAGAAGGTGTCGGTCCTCTCCGGCGGGGAGAAGAGCCGGCTCGCGCTCGCCAAGATGCTCCTGAGGCCGGCCAACCTGCTCATCATGGACGAACCGACCAACCACCTCGACATGCGCTC
>CAZQSM010000142.1:2864-4009 GCA_964596065.1 uncultured Chlorobiaceae bacterium
GCCGCCACGCGCGACGTCGGCCACCTTCCCCCGGAAGAGGTCGCGATGAACGAGGACTTCTGGTACGAGATCCAGAAATCGTTCACCGTGATGCGCGGCATCGTCAACCTCAACAACGGCGGGGTCTGCCCGTCGCCGCGGATCGTCACCGAGGCGTTCGTCCGGTACACCTGGGAGCAGGAGGACCTTCCCGCCTACATCATGTGGCAGATCCTGGAACCGCAGGCCGAGACGGTGCGCACCGGGCTGGCCGATATCTTCGGTTGCGACCGGGAGGAGATCGCCATCACGAGGGGTGCATCCGAGTCGCTCGAGATCCTGCTGATGGGGATGGATTTCAAGGAGGGCGACGAGATCCTCTCGACCACGCAGGACTACGGCCGGATGCTCACGACGCTGCGCCAGCGCGAGCTGCGCGAAAAACTCAAGCTGAATCTGGTCAAGGTGCCGATCGCGCCCGACGACCCGATGGCGATCGCGGAGGCGTTCGAGAAGGGGATCACGCCGCGCACGAAGCTGATCCTGATGTCGCACGTCATCAACCTCACCGGGCAGATCACCCCCGTCAAGGCCGTCTGCGACATGGCGCGCGCGAAGGGGATCGAGACGATTGTCGACGGGGCCCATTCATTCGCCCATTTCGATTTCAAGCAGTCGGATCTCGGGTGCGATTATTTCGGTACGAGCCTCCATAAAAATCTCCTCGCCCCGAAGGGCACCGGCATGCTCTATATCAAGCGGGACAAGATCGAAAAGATCTGGCCGCTGACGCCGGCCGAGAAAACCCAGGCATCCGACATCAGGAAGTTCGAGGAGATCGGCACGCACTCGGCCGCGATGAAGCTGGCGATCGGCGAGGCGATCCTGTTCCATAACGGCATCGGCGCGAAACGGAAGGAGGCGCGGCTGCGCTACCTGACGCATTACTGGGCGAACCAACTGAAGCACCTGCCGAACGTCCGGTTCAACACGGCGTTCGACGGACGGCAGTCGTGCGCCATTGCGAACGTGCAGATCGAGGGGGTCGACACCGCCGCCCTGCAGAGCCACCTGATGGCGAAGCACAAGATCTACACCGTGGCGATCATCCACGACGAGTTCAACGGGCTGAGGATCACGCCGCACGTCTACACCACGCTGAAGGA
>CAZQSM010000143.1:0-3818 GCA_964596065.1 uncultured Chlorobiaceae bacterium
TCACCGCCGGCAGCCCGATCTTCGGGCCGGCCCGCCGGAAGAGTTCCTTCAACCCCGCCTCGCCCCTCTCCCCCATGTCGATCGTCAGGTCGTTGACGTACATCTTGACGAAGGTCTCCCCCTTCGCCGCGTCGATGCCCCGGCCCCATTCGAGCGCGTAGGGAATCGACTGCTCCTGGTGTTTGTAGCCGTAGTCGATGCTCTCGCGCAGGCCGACGGAGAGGGCGCGGGCCGTCTCCTCCCCGAGGTCTTTTCGCACCACGTCCAGGCCGAGCGGCAGAGGGAGGCCGCCGGTTTCATCGCGCCAGAGCTCGCCGAAATCGAGGATCTTGTGGTACCCCTGCTCCTTGTAGGTGATCTGGCCCTCGTGGATCACGACCCCCGCGTCGAGCCTTCCCTCGTCGATCATCGGCATCAGCCGGTCGAACGGGCGGTCGATGTGCCCGATCCCTTCGGTGAAGATCCTGAAGAGGAGGGTCGCCGTGGTAAGGGGGCCCGGCGTGCCGACGGTCTTCCCCTTCAGCTCTTCCAGGCTCTTGTACTTCCGCGAAATGAGCACCGGGCCATAGCCGTCTCCCATGCTCGCGCCGGTGCGCATGATCCAGTATTTGTCCTGGACGTAGGGGTAGGCGTGGGCGGAGATCGCGGTCACCTCCAGCTCGCCTTTCATCGCGCGCGCGTTGAGCGACTGGATGTCCTCGAGCATATGCTCGATCCTGATCCCCCCGAGCTTTACTTTCCCGCTCGCCAGCCCGTAGAACATGAAAGCGTCGTCGGGGTCCGGGCTGTGCCCGACGCGGATGATTTTTTCCATTGGAGTCGTTCGAAGTGTTGATCGGATGACAATATAGAAAAACAGCGGTTGAATTCCACGCCCGCCGCGCGCGGCCTTGCAGCGCGGCCGCGCAGGCCGGTATTGAATTGTCCGACATTGAAAATCTCACCGGAAGTTTCTACTTTCCCCCACACGTCACCACCCGATAACAGGATACCCCCGCCATGCCGATACAGAGCGTCAATCCCGCGACCGGCGAAGTACTGAAGACGTTCAAACCGATCTCCGACGCCGGGCTGGAGGACAAGATCGCCCGCGCCCGCGACCGCTTTGCGTCACACCGCACGACGCCGTTTTCCGAACGCGCCGCGCTGATGCGCAGGGCGGCCGACATTCTCGACGCGGAGAAGGAATCGTTCGCGAAGCTGATGACGCTCGAGATGGGGAAACTCTACACGGCCGCGATCGCCGAAGCGGCCAAATGCGCGCTCGTCTGCAGGTATTATGCCGACGAGGCGGAAAAGTTCCTCTCGGACGAGGTCGTGAAGACGAACGCCTCGAAAAGCTACGTGCGGTACGAGCCGCTCGGGCCGGTGCTGGCGATCATGCCGTGGAACTTCCCCTTCTGGCAGGTCTTCCGGTTCGCGGCGCCCGCCATCATGGCCGGAAACGTCGGGCTACTGAAGCACGCCTCCAACGTCCCGCAATGCGCGCTCGCGATCGAGGACATTTTCAGGAGGGCCGGCTTTCCCGAAGGCGTGTTCCAGACGCTCCTGCTCCCGTCCGCCGGCACCGCGAGGGTGATCGGGGACTTCCGGATCAAGGCGGTGACGCTGACCGGGAGCGACATGGCCGGACGCGAGGTTGGGGCCACCGCCGGGTCCGCGATCAAGACGTGCGTGATGGAACTCGGGGGAAGCGATCCGTTCATCGTGATGCCGTCGGCCGACTTGGACGCCGCCGTCTCCACCGCGGTCAAGGCGCGCACGGTCAACAACGGGCAGTCGTGCATCGCCGCGAAGCGGTTCATCCTGCACGCCGACATCGCGGCGGCATTCACCGAACGCTTCGTCGCGGAGATGAGATCGCTCAAAACCGGCGATCCGATGGACCCCTCCTCCGGCGTCGGACCGCTGGCCACGCCGGAGATCCTCGAGGACCTCGACCGCCAGGTGAGGGGGTCGGTCCGGACGGGGGCGCGGCTCCTGCTCGGAGGCGAGCGCTCGCCTAGGAAGGGAAACTTCTATCCCCCCACGGTGCTGACCGACATCCCGCGCGACTCGCCCGCATACCGCGAAGAGTTTTTCGGCCCGGTGGCGCTCCTGTTCACGGTCGCAAGCGCCGGGGAGGCCGTGGCGCTCGCCAACGATTCGCAGTTCGGGCTCGGCTCGAGCGCGTGGACGAACGACGCCGCGGAACGCGAAATGTTCATCGCGGGGCTCGAGGCGGGGTCGGTGTTCATCAACGAAATGGTGTCGTCCGACGTGAGGCTTCCGTTCGGGGGCGTGAAGAATTCAGGGTATGGGCGCGAACTGAGCGTCCACGGGATCAGGGAGTTCGTGAACGTGAAGACCGTGTACATCAGATAACCCCGGTATGAATTCACCCCGGAGTTTGTTACCATTGGGTGATGCAGACCAGGGAGCGCCGTTCAACATCGATCGGGACACATATGAAATCGTTATTCGCAATTCTCCTGGCGTTACAGATCGTTTCACCCGGCGCGCGGTCGCAGGATCGGGCCGACCCGGCCTGGCGCGTCGACGCTTCAGTGGCGTTCGGCATCCTCGCGGAGCAGGCCAAGAACGCCGACGGTGAATCGGGCGGCCGCCTGTTCCAGAGCGCGAGCGGCGCGTTGATGGCGGCGGGGGGGTACCGGGTCGCCGGCTGGCTCGACCTGGGGGCCTTTCTGATGCTCGAGGCGGGCAAGCGCTCCGCCGCGGATTTCGGCGGTGTGGACGGCGCCGGCATCCCGACGACGCTGACCCGGGCGGGCGGATCGTATACGATGTTCTGGCTTGGTCCGCTCCTGCGCGCGCACTGGCGCACCGCGTTCCTGGAAATCGGCTACGTCGCCCTGGGCATCCGGGACGATGACGCCTATCCGACGCTCACGTCCGCGGGAGGGACCGGCGACGAAAGCTTTCGGAGCGATCCCCTGCGGTCGTGGGTCTTCGCACCGGGAATGAGGACACCGCTAGCGGAAAATGTCGACCTCACGCTCAAGGTCGAGTACCGGTTCCTCTATTACAACCGGAGGGGAGACCGGCTGGCGGACGACCTCTTCTACGGCACCCAGGCGATCCGCCCTCACATCGGAATCACGGTCCTTTTCTGACAGTATGAAGCGAACAAGCGGGAAAGAATACGCCCTCGGGACAGACGATGCCGAGGTGATACGGCTGGGCGTGCAGCACAAGCTCTGGAGCGCGGCGGCGTTTGCGATCTGGGAGCGGGCGGGCATCCGCGCCGGGGACACCGTCCTCGACATCGGTTGCGGCCCCGGGTATACGAGTTACGATCTCGCGGGGGTCGTCACCACCGCGGGAAAGGTGATCGCCGTCGACGAATCGGAACGGTTCATTGCGCATTTGAAAGCCCGCCTCAAACGCGACGGAAACGTTTCCATCGACCCCCGCGTGGGCGACGTGCAACGGCTCGACCTTCCGGCGAAGAGCATCGACGCGGCATACCAACGCTGGGTGCTCTGCTTCGTGAAGGACCCTGAGGCCGTGGTGCGCGGGGTCGCGAGGGCGCTCAAACCCGGAGGCGTGTTTGCGATCCAGGACTATATGCACTACGAGGGGATCCTGCTCGCCCCGCGGAGCAAAGCGTTTGAACGCTTCATCGATATCGTGGCCGCGGCGTGGATTGACCAGGGCGGCGACACGAAGGTCGGAATGCGGTTGCCCTCCCTCCTGGCGAAGCACGGATTTTCCCTGAAGGAAATCCGTCCCCTCCACCGCGTGGCCCGGCCCGGTTCCCAGCTCTGGACCTGGCCCAGGATCTTCATCGAAACGTACGCTCCGAAGCTCGTCAGGGA
>CAZQSM010000144.1:0-3816 GCA_964596065.1 uncultured Chlorobiaceae bacterium
GACTTTGGAGATTCCTGAGGTGTTCCCTATATTCGGTCACCATGCCGACACCCACGCCGATTCCAGCCGCCAGGCTCAAGGCCTTCCGCCTCCTGCTCCAGAAAAAACACCGGGCCGGGACAGGCACGTGCCTGATCGAAGGCCGGCGGTTCGTGGCCGGGGCGCTGGAGCGGCCGGGGACGGTCGAATGCCTCCTCGTCACCGGGGGGTTCGCCCTCACGCCCGAGGGCGCGGGCCTGGTCCGTGACGCCGCCCTCCGCCGCGCCCCCGTCTACTCGATCACCGAACGGCAGCTCGGCCAGTTGAGCGAGACCGTGTCGGCGCAGGGGGTCCTCGCCGTGGTCCGGCTGCCCCGCGTCGACCCAGGCGATCTGCTCCACCGGGACACGGACCGGTCGCTGCTGGTGGCCCTCGACGGGATCACCGATCCCGGGAACCTCGGTACGATCATCAGGAGCTGCGCCTGGTTCGGCGCCGACGGCGTCCTCATCTCCGAGCATTCGGTGGAACTCGCGAATCCAAAGCTCCTCCGATCGACGATGGGGGCGCTCTTCCACGTCCCGGTGGCCGCGGGGGTCGATCTCGCCGCGACCATCCCCGCTCTGCGGAAGCGGGGGTACCGCGTACTCGCCGCGGAGGCGGGAGGGGAGCCGGCCGGCTCGGCGCTCCCCGCCGACGGAAAAATCGCGCTCGTCTTCGGCGGCGAAGCGCACGGAATATCCCCCGCGGTCCGGGCCCTGGCCGATGCGGCCTTCGGCATCCCGGGGTCTGGCGTCATCGAGTCGCTCAACGTCTCGGTGGCGGTCGGCATTGCGCTCCATCTCGCCGTCACGCGGCGGGCGTTCACCGGCTGAGCGTCGCCGGACCCGCGCGGAGACGCGCGGCGGGCGGCTCCCGCACCCCCGGCCCCGTGGATTATTTGCGTTTCACCCCCTTTTTTCATAATTTTGACAGATTTCTTAAATCTCTCCGGTCCGGCATGCTCGAAAATTACATCCCCCTCGGCATCATGATTCTGTTCGGGATCGCGTTCGGCGTCGTGATGTCGAAGGCGAGCGAATGGTTCGGGCCGAAAAACCCCAACAGCGTCAAGCGTTCGACCTACGAGAGCGGAATGGAGCCGATCCGGTCGGCCCGCGATCGCGTTTCGGTGAAATACTACATGGTCGCGATGCTCTTTGTCATCTTCGACATCGAGGTGGTGTTCCTCTACCCCTGGGCCGTCAGTTTCAGGGAACTCGGCCTGTTCGGGCTGGCGGAAATGTTTCTCTTTATCGGCCTGCTGATGGTCGGATTCATCTACGCCTGGAGAAAGGGCGCCCTGCAATGGGATTGAACGAAGCAAAGGAAAGTTTCTTCACGACGAAGCTCGACGACATCGTCGGCTGGGCCAGGAAAAATTCGCTCTGGCCGATGCCGATGGGCATCTCCTGCTGCGCCATCGAAATGATGGCCTTCGCCGGACCGCGCTACGACGTCGCCCGTTTCGGCTCCGAGGCCTTCCGGTTTTCCCCGCGTCAGAGCGACCTGATGATCGTGGCCGGCACTGTCACCTATAAAATGTCGCACGTCGTCCGGAAGATCTATGACCAGATGCCCGACCCGAAGTGGGTCATCGCGATGGGCGCCTGCACCTCGAGCGGGGGAATGTACCGATCATACTCCGTCGTCCAGGGGATCGACCTGTTCATCCCCGTCGACGTCTACGTGGCCGGATGCCCGCCGAGGCCCGACAACCTGCTGAACGGCCTGATGCAGATCCAGAAAAAAATATCGCGCGGCGAGAAGCCCGGCCAGGCCGGGAAAATCTACATCGAAGACGAAAGGGTCCCCGCTGAACCAGCTCATTCTTGATGCGCTCCGGGGGCTCTCCCCCGATCCGGTCCTGGAGCACGCCGAATACAGGGGGGAATTCACCGTGGTCGTGCGGAAGGATGCGCTCGTCGCCTGCGCCACGCTGCTGCGGGACGACGCACGCTTCCTGTTCGATTCGCTGCGGGACGTCTGCGGCGCCGACTACGCGCGGCCCTCGGAGCGTTTCGAGGTGGTTTACAACATCTATTCGCTCAGCCACCATCGCCGGGTCCGGCTCAAGGTCCGAGTCGACGAGGAGGAGTGCCGGGTGCCGTCGGTCTGCGGGGTCTGGCCCGCCGCCGACTGGCACGAGCGCGAAACTTTCGACATGTTCGGGATCGTCTTCGACGGCCACCCCGACCTGCGAAGAATTTATATGCCGCCCGAGTTCGAACACCATCCGCTCCGGAAGGATTTTCCCCTGATGGGCATCCCGGGCTCGCTGCCGCTCCCCAGAAAATGATCCGCCGCAAGAACCCCCATGGCCGCTGACACCCCGACAATCCTCCAGGCGCTCGAGAACCAGGACACCACGGTCACGTTCGACGACCCCCTCGAGCACGACATGGTGCTCAACATGGGGCCGCAGCACCCCGCGACGCACGGCGTGCTGCGCCTGCTGCTGCGTCTCGACGGCGAAACGGTGGTGGCCGCCGTTCCGGACCTCGGGTACCTCCACCGCGGATACGAAAAGATCGCGGAGAACTCCACCTACCATGAATTCATCCCCCACACGGACCGCCTCGACTACCTGTCGCCCCTGGCCAACAACGTCGCTTACGTCCTGGCCGTCGAAAAACTCGCCGGGATCGAGGCCCCCATCCGGGCGCAATACATCCGGGTCGTCTGCACGGAGCTCGCGAGGCTGGCCTCGCACCTCGTCTGGCTTGGAACGATGGCGATGGACGTCGGGGCGGTGACCGTGCTGCTCTGGGGCTTCCGGGAACGGGAAAAAATCCAGGATATCTGGGACCTCCTCACGGGAGTCCGGTTCACCACCAGTTTCACGCGGATCGGCGGCCTGGCGCAGGACCTGTCGCCGGAGTGCGCCGCGATGACGCGGACCTTCATCGACAATCTCGAGGTCAGCATCGTCGAGGCCGAAAAATTGCTGAAGCGTAACCGCATCTTCATCGACCGGTGCGAAGGGGTCGGCGTCATCACAAAGGAGCAGGCGATCGCCCTCGGGGTGACCGGCCCGATCCTGAGGTCGTGCGGCGTCGACCACGACCTGCGGCGGGACGAACCGTACCTCGTGTACGACAAGCTCGACTTCGAGGTGCCGGTCTACGGCGACTGCGACGTGCTCGCCCGGTTTTACGTCAGGATCGAGGAGATGCGGGAGAGCGTGAAGATTCTCCGGCAGGTGCTGGACGCGATGCCTGCCGGGCCGTTCAACGTCTCCGATCCGAAGAAGATCCCCCCCGTCAAGGAAAAGACGTACAGCAGGATGGAGGAGCTGATCCACGATTTCATGATCGTGAATTTCGGCATCAACCCGCCGGTGGGCGAGGCCTACCAGGCCATCGAGTCGTCGAAGGGGGAGCTGGGGTTCTACCTCGTGAGCCACGGGGAGGGGTACCCCTGGCGCCTCAAGATCCGCTCCCCGTCGTTCTGCAATCTCCAGGCGATGCCCCCGATGCTCGTCGGCGGAATGATCTCCGATGTCGTCGCGGTGATCGGGAGCGTCGACCCCGTCATGGGCGAGGCGGACAAGTAGCCGCCCCGGCGCAAGGTTCAACCAATCCGGACCAACGATGTTCTCCGAAGACCATATCAGTCAGCTCGACCTCCTCAGGGCGAGGTACCCGAAGAGCAAACCGCTGGTGCTCCCCGCGTTGTGGATGGCGCAACGGCAATTCGGCTGGATCTCGCCGGAGGTGATGAAGTACGTGGCCGGCCTGCTCGACCTGCCGGTGAGCCATGTCTACGGCGTCGTGACGTTTTACACGATGTTCAACA
>CAZQSM010000145.1:0-3751 GCA_964596065.1 uncultured Chlorobiaceae bacterium
CAAGGGGACGATGGCCGACGTCTTCGACATCCAGGAACAGGTGTCGAAGCAGATCGTCGATTCGCTCAGGGTGAAGCTGAGTCCCACCGAGCAGGTGGTGTTGACGAAGCGGGCCACGGTCAACGCCGAGGCGTTCGACTGCTACCTTCGCGCGAGGGACTTCCTCTACCGGAGGACCAAGAACAACCTCCAGTTCGCCATTCAGCTGTTCCAGCGCGCGATCCAGCTCGACACCAGGTACGCCGCGGCGTACGCGGGCCTGGGCGAGGCGTACGCCACGCTCCATTACGACTACGACACCAAGGAGATCTGGATCGACAAGGCGCTCGAGTCGAGCCTGAAGGCGCTGATGTACGACCCGAGCACTGCCGAGGCCTACGCGGCGCTGGCGATGTCGTACTTCAGCCGCAAGCAGCTTCAGGAGGCGGAGGCCGCCGCCCACAAGGCGATGGAGCTGGGCCCCAACATCTTCACGGGGTACTGGGTGCTCGCGCGGATCTACCACGTCACAGAGCGCGACCGGGAATCGATCGACCTCCTGAAGAAAACCATCGAGCTGAACCCCGACTTCCACACCGCGCAGTCGCACCTGCGGATGGTGTACGAGCGGCTCGGGATGACAAAGGAGAGGAACGAACTGCTGCAGTGGGTCGTGGAGGCCATCCCGCGCTACCTGGAGAAGCACCCCGACGACGCCCGCTCGCACGTCTACCTCGCCGTCGAACTCGCGGCGCTCGGTCGGACGGAAGAGGCGGTGGCCGAGGGGAAGAAAGCGCTGGAGCTGAGCCCCGACGATCCGCTGATGATGTACAACGTCGCCTGCGTCTTCGGCCGGCTCGGCGACGTGAAGAGCGCCGTCCAGTCGCTCAAGTCGTCGATCGAGGCGGGGCTCGAGGACTACGAGTGGCTCAAGACCGACCCGGACTTCGACAACATCAGGAACGAACCGTCGTTCCTGGAACTTCTGAAGGGGAAATAAGTGATCGGACAAGCGGTACTGCATTACCAGATCCTCGAGAAAATCGGCGAGGGGGGCATGGGGGTGGTGTACAGGGCCCGCGACCAGAAACTGGAACGGGACGTGGCCATCAAATTCCTTCCCGCCCACCTTTCCGAGTCCGGAGACAACAAGGCCCGTTTCATCCAGGAGGCGAAGGCGGCGGCGGCCCTCAACCACCCGAACATCCTCGGCATCTACGGGATCGAGGAGCACGAGGGAACGCTGTTCATCGTCATGGAATTTGTGACGGGGGAGACCCTCGCCTCGTACATCAAAAAACTGGAATCGGGCTCCGGCATACCCGTGAAACAGGCCATCGGCTGGGTGTCGCAGGTCGCCGAGGGGTTGAAGGCGGCGCACGCGAAGAACATCGTCCACCGGGACATCAAACCGGCGAACATCATGGTCACCGAGGGAAACCGGATGAAGGTGATGGACTTCGGGCTCGCCAAGCTCCGCAGCAACGCGACGATCACCCGGGCCGGGACGTCCCTCGGGACCCTCTCCTACATGTCCCCCGAACAGGCGCAGGGGACGCCGGCCGATCCGCGTTCCGACATCTGGTCCCTCGGGGTCGTCTTCTTTGAGATGCTCACCGCCGACCTCCCGTTCAAGGCCGAGCACGAGGCCGGGTTGTCGTACCTCATCCTCAACGAGGACCCGCCGGCGGTCAGCGCGCTCGACAGGCGGATCCCCCACAAGGTCGACGCCGTCGTCGGGAAGATGCTCGAGAAGGACCGCGACAAGCGCTTCGGTGACATCGACGAATTACTGGCGGCGCTCCGGGAATTGGTCACGGACCTCGATACGATGGAATCGGGACCGAAGAAAAAGGCCGTCGCCGTCCTGCCGTTCGAAAACATCAGCGCCGACAAGGAAAACGAATATTTCGGGGATGGCCTGACGGAGGAACTCATCGCCAATCTTTCGCGGCTGAAGGAGATCAGCGTGGTGCCGCGGACGGCGTCGGTCCAGTACAAGGGGACGAAAAAAGACATCAAGACGATCGGGCGGGAGCTCGGCGCCAGGTACATCCTGGCCGGGAGCGTGAGGAAATTCCAGGACAACATCAGGATCACCGTCGAGATGGTGGACGTCAACGACTCCAACCAGGTGTGGGCCGACAGCTACAAGGGAACGCTGGCCGACGTCTTCGAGATCCAGGAGCAGGTCTCCAGGCAGATCGTGGAAGCCCTCATGGTGAAACTGAGCCCGACGGAGAAAACGGTCCTCACGAAACGGACCACCGGGAACCCCGAGGCGTTCGACTGCAACCTCCGGGCGCGCGATTTCCTGAGGAGGCGGACGAAATCAAGCGTCAACTTGGCCATCCAGTATTTTACCAAGGCGATCACCCTCGACACCCGCTACGCCATGGCGTACGCGGGCCTGGGCGAATGCTACGGGACCATCTACCGCGATTTCGAACGCCGGGACGAATGGCTCGACAAGGCGATGGAATCGAGCCTCAAAGCCATCATGTACGACTCGACGCTCTCCGAGGCGTACGCGTCGCTGGCCCTCGCCTACCTCGGGAAAAAATCCCTGGACGAGGCGCTGGAATCGTGCCAGAAGGCGATTACGCTCGATCCGAACAACGGGAACGCCTACTGGATCCAATCCCGCATCTACAGCACGCTCGAAAAAGACCGCGACGCGGCGGCGGCCCTCGAGAAGGTCATGGCCATCGGGTCGGACGTTCTCCAGGTGTACGACGACCTGCTCAACGTCTACGAGCGGTTGAACGAAAAAGACAAATGGAAGGATGTCCTGAATAAATCGTTGATGCTCTACTCGTCCTACCTGTCGGAACATCCCGACGACGCCTACCGCCGGATGGCGTACGCCGTCAACCTGACCTACGGCGGCAGGAACCAGGACGCCGTCGTCGAGGGGGAGAAGGCGCTGAAGCTCAGTTCGGGCGACCCGATCATGATGTACTACGGGGCCTGCCTGTATTCACGGCTGGAGGAAAAGACGAAGGCGGTCCAGCTCCTGGCGAGCGCGGTGAAACACGGATACGAAAACTTCGACTGGATCAAGCGGGACCCGGACTTCAACGGCATCCGGAACGAGCCCGGGTACATCGAACTCATGGCGGGGAAGTGAACCGATGATCGGCAAGACAATATCGCACTACGAAATCACGGAGAAGCTCGGCGAAGGCGGGATGGGCGTCGTGTACAAGGCCCGCGACCTCAAGCTCGACCGGACGGTGGCGATCAAGTTCCTCCCCCGGCACATGTCCTCCTCCGAGGAGGGGAAGAGCCGGTTCGTGCAGGAGGCGAAATCGGCCGCGTCGCTCAACCATCCGAACATCCTCGGCGTGTATGAGATCGACGACGTCGACGGCGACCTTTTCTTCGTGATGGAGTACGTCCAGGGGAGCACGCTCAAGCATTACATCAGGAACCTGAAGTCGGCCGGCGGCGTTCCGGTCAACCAGGCGCTCGCCTGGACCACGCAGATCGCGCAGGGACTGAAGGCGGCGCACGACAAGGAGATCATCCACCGCGACATCAAGTCCGAGAACATCATGCTCGACGGAGCCGGCAACCCGAAAATCATGGACTTCGGCCTCGCGAAGCTTCGCAGCGGGGCGGGGATCACGAAAACCGGGACCTCGCTCGGCACGCTCTCATACATGTCGCCCGAACAGGCCGAAGGAAGCGTCGCCGACCAGCGGTCCGACATCTGGTCGCTCGGCGTGGTCCTCTACGAACTCCTGACCGGCGAGCTGCCGTTCAAGGC
>CAZQSM010000146.1:0-3698 GCA_964596065.1 uncultured Chlorobiaceae bacterium
GCCGGGATCGATCGCCGCGAACCGTGACGTCAGGCTGCTCTTCGCAGCCCGCACGGTCCGCCTCTTCGCGTACGGCTTCCTATCGGTCGTGCTTGCGCTCTACCTTGCGAGCATCGGACTCGACGAAAGGGAGATCGGCCTGCTTTTCACCTTCACGCTCCTCGGCGACGCGGTCGTTTCCCTCTGGATGACGACGAGGGCGGACAGAATCAGCAGGAAGAAGATGCTCCTGCTGGGCGCCCTGCTGATGGGCGCATCGGGCCTGGTTTTCGCGCTGACGACCAACGTCGTCCTCCTCGTCGCGGCGGCGATCGTCGGCGTGATCAGCCCGAGCGGCAAGGAGATCGGGCCGTTCCTCTCGATCGAACAGGCCGCGCTTTCGCAGCTGGTCCCCGGACGCCAACGCACGGGCCTCTTCGGGTGGTACAACCTCGCGGGTTCCGCCGGGACGGCGATCGGCGCCCTGGCGGCCGGCGGGGCGTCGGCCCTCCTTTCGGAATTCGGTTACCCCGCGGCGTCGGTCTATCGCATCCTGGTGATCGCCTACGGCGGATGCGGCCTGCTCATCGGCGTTTTCTTCGCGGGCCTCACTCCTGCGGTGGAAGCGGCGGCGGTCAACCGGGAACCGGCCGGCCGGCCCGTCCTCGGACTGCACCGCTCGCGGGGGGTGGTGATGAAATTGAGCGCCCTGTTCGGCCTCGACGCGTTCGCCGGGGGTTTCATCGTGCAGAGCCTGATCGCGTACTGGTTTTACCTGCGCTTCGGGGCGGGAGTGGAGACCCTTGGCGGGATCTTTTTCGGGGCGAACCTCATCGCCGCCGTTTCCGCCCTCTACGCCGCGAAGATCGCCGCCCGCATCGGCCTGGTCAACACGATGGTGGTGACGCACCTTCCGTCGAACGTGCTCCTCATCCTGGTGCCGCTGATGCCGACGCTGCCGCTGGCCGCGGGCGTGCTGCTGCTCCGCTTCACGATATCGCAGATGGACGTCCCGACGCGGCAGTCGTACACGATGGCCGTCGTCGGCGAGGATGAACGCTCCGCCGCCGCCGGGGTGACGACCATCGCCCGGTCCGTGGGCGCGAGCATCTCGCCGGCGCTCGCGGGGTTCCTCCTGGCGTCACCCGCGCTCCTGAACGCGCCCTTTTTCATCGCGGGCGGCGTCAAGATCGTCTACGATCTCCTGCTCTATGACAGCTTCCGGAAGGTGAAACCGGATGAGGAGTTGTCGCCTTGAATATTGACCCGTAACGGCGTATATTCGTCCGCCACGCAGGCGGACGGCAAAACCGGGCCGGCCGCGGTTGGACGCGCAGAGCGAATCAGGGTCAGTCCACTGTTCTTCGTCCTGTTAATTCACTGAGTCTGGAACTCCTGAAAGGATCCACGATGAAGACATCTACGCTGTTCCTGATCGCACTACTCACGCTCACGGTCGCCATGCCCGCGGCGGCCCAGGTCACGAACCTCACCGTCAACGGTTCGACGATAAGTTTTACGATGGTTTCCGGCGACGTTGTGGACTGGAGCTACAACCTGCCGGTCGGCGGGACGGCCGAAGGTGAGATCTGGATCGACGTGAACCAGAACCACGCGATCGATCCCGGGGTGGACCGGTCCCTCTTCACGTTCACTCAGACCGACGGCGACGCGAGCGGGAACGGCGGTCCCGGTGACATGGACGGGGTTGCCAACGGCGCCATTCAATTCGCCACGCCGGTCGGTCTCGCTCCGGCGGTCTACATCATGAAATTTACGCACGGAGGCGTCGGGGAGACCATCTGGGGGACGGTGCAGCCGCTCGCGTCGCCGGCATTCACGATCTCCGGAACGGTGACGGGCCCAATCGGGGCCGATCGCGCCTACCTGATCGTCGACGCGAGCCGGGAGGGCGACGACGGCATGTTCTGGAACGGGCTGACCGATTCGCTCGGCGGGTATACCGTCGCGATGGGGCCCGACACGTCGGCCGCGCCCTGGAGGATCAGGGTGCAGAATCCCCCACCCCCGTACACCGTCGCCCCGACAGAGACCGTCATCGCGGTCGCGGGAAACGTCACCGGGATCGATTTCGTCCTGGTGGAAGCCGCGGCGCAGGTGACCGGCCACGTGATCGATGAAGCGGGGGATACGCTGGCGTTCTCCGAGGTCTCGTTGCAGCGGATGGACACCTCCTGGATGGGCGTCGGGTACTACACGCAGACCGACGCCTCGGGCCGGTTCTGGTTCGGCGTCCCGCTCAGCGTCCTCAACGGCACACCCTGGAAGCTCGCCCAATCCAACAACGATTCTCCGATCACGACGCATTTGCTGGCGACGAGCGAGGTGGGCGTCCTGGGTAACGGGGACAGCGTCAACCAGGACCTGATCGTTTACGCGGTAAACTCGTCGATCGACGGGTTCCTGCAGATCGACGGATCCCCGCCGGGATTTTGGGTGCGGATGTCCGCCGTCAACTCCGACTCGGGCGAGTCGTTCGCCTACGCCGACTCCGCCACCGGAAGTTTCTCTATCCCGGTGAGCGACAAGATCTACAACTACAACCTGTGGCCGAACAACGTGTTCGGCCCCTACAGCTGGCCCTTCGTCACGGCGCATCCCGGGGACGCGGGCGTGATCTATAATCTTACCACGGGCGGCGCTGCCGTACACGTGAACGTGGCCCAGGGATGGAACCTGATCTCGAACCCGATCAACACGTCCAACCGGGCATTTACCGCCGTTTACCCGGTGGCCAATCCCGCGTACGCGTGGGCGTTCAGGAGCGACAGCGGGTATGTCCGGCGCGACACGCTGGAAACCGGCAGAGGATACTGGGCAAAATTTCCGGACGCCGGGGACCATCTTGTTGCGGGACAACCGCTCGGCCAGACCTCAATCCCCCTCGTCATCGGATGGAACATCGTCGGCTCGGTGGACCATCCCGTCACGGCCCCCTCGGGAGGAATCATCACCGGTTCGTTCTGGGGGTATGATGCGGGCTACACCGCCGCGGGCACGCTCTACCCCGGCAAGGGATACTGGGTGAAGGCGAACGCCACGGGGAGCATCAACGTGGGCCCGACGGCCCCGCCGAAAACCGCCCCGGGCCGTCCTGAAACTCCTCCGACCCTTGTCATTGCGGACGCGGCGGGGTCCCGGCAATCGCTCCAGATCGCTCCGGACGACGCGGACCTGGGCTTGTGGGAGATGCCGCCAGTGCCTCCGTCGGACGCGTTCGACGCGCGGTTCGAAGGGAACCTGATGACCGGGCGATTTTCCGGGGAGGGCGGCAGGGGAGGAGAACTCCGGATCCGGGTCCAGGGCTCGGTCCCGCCGGTGAGTGTCGGGCTCGCACCGGGCGACGGAGAGCTCTCCGGGCGCACCGATCATCGATCATTCGTGCTCGTGGAATACCGGGACGGAGCGGAATTCAGGACGTCGACATTGGCGCCCGGGTCGGGGGTGGTCCTGTCGGACGCGGCCGAACACTCACTCGGTCTCCGCATCGCGGGATCGTCCGGAATTCCGGAGAAGTTTTCACTCGAGCAGAACTATCCGAACCCGTTCAACCCTGTCACGACGATCCCCTATTCCGTGCCGGTCCGTTCCCTGGTCCGGCTCACGGTGTATGACGTCCTGGGCAGGGAGGTGGCCACCCTCGTGAATGAAGTCCAGGAGCCCGGGGAAAAATCGGTCCTGTTCGATTCGCGGGACCT
>CAZQSM010000147.1:0-3623 GCA_964596065.1 uncultured Chlorobiaceae bacterium
CTCGGCAAACCGTTCCTGATGGCGACCATCTCGTCGGAGGAGAACATCCGGAACCTGAAGCGGCTCAGGGAGATCCAGGAGGCGCTGGCGCATCCCGACGCGCTCGATCCGGAAGCGGCGGCTTCGCTCGCCGCCGAGGGGAAGACCGTCGTCCTGATCACGCTCAACATCCACTCGACCGAGATCGCATCGAGCCAGGAATCGGTGGAATTGCTCCACGACCTGGCCACGACCTCCGCGCCGGAGATGAAGGCCATCCTCGGCAACACCGTGATCCTCCTCATCCCCTCGCTCAATCCCGACGGTCAGCAGATCGTCACCGACTGGTACCGGAAGACGGTGGGGACGCCCGCGGAGGGGAGCTCTCCGCCCGAGCTCTACCACCACTACGCCGGGCACGACAACAACCGCGACTGGTTCATGTACAGCCTGGTCGAGTCGAGGCACACGGCCCGCGTCCTCTACCGGGAGTGGTATCCCGAGATCGTCTACGACCAGCACCAGATGGGCTCCTCCGGGCCGAGGCTCTTCCTGCCGCCGTACGAAGACCCGGTCAACCCGAACGTCCCCGCCGCGCTCACGGCGCAGGTGAACCTCCTCGGGAAATACGTCGTCTCCGACCTGCACGACGCGGGATTCAAGGGGGTCGCGACCGGGACGGTGTTCAACGCGTTTTTCGAGGGGACGATGTCGAAGACGCCGCTCTGGCACAACCGCATCGGCATCCTCTCCGAGGCGGCGAGCGTCCAGATCGCCACGCCGCTCTGGTTCCCGAAGGGGAGCGTGCAGGGCCTGGGATCGGAACTGCCGGAGAACAAGGCGCAGACCAACCACCTCGACCCGTGGGAGGGGGGCTGGTGGCGCCTGCGCGACATCATCGACTATGAAAAGGCGGCGACCCGGTCGATCCTCGCCTTCGCCTCCGCCTTCAGGCTGAAAATCAAGAAGAACTTCTACGACCTGAACCGGCAGGCTATCGCGGCCGGGAAAGCCGCCGCACCGTACGGATATTTCGTGCCCGCGGGCCAGCACGATCCGAACGCCGCCGCGGAAATGATCAACCGGCTGCTGATCGCCGGGGTGAGGATAGGACAGACGACGTCGGAGCTCCGGCAGGGGGACCGCGTGATCCCCGCCGGTTCATATTACATTCCGCTCGGCCAGCCCGCCCGGTCGTACGTGAAGGACCTCCTCGAACGCCAGAGCTATCCCGACCTCAAGCAGTACCCCGGCGGCCCGCCGAAACAACCGTACGACATGACTGCGTGGTCGCTCCCGCTGCAGATGGGCGTGGAAGTGATCGAACAAACGGCGCCGGCGACGGTCGGGACGCGCGCGATCGACACCGCGGTTGTCGACGCCTCCGTCCCGCAGGGTTCGGGCGCATACTGGTATTTCGAGCGGCGGTATGGCCGTTCGTATTCCCTGGCCAACGCGCTGTTGAAGCGCGGCGTCCCGCTGCGGCAACTCCGTTCGACGGCCACCGTCGGGGGAGCATCCCTTCCGGCCGGGACGTTTTTCATCCCCTCCGGCGCGCTGGGCCCCGCCGAGGTGTCCGGGTTGGCGTCGTCCGCCGGTGTCCCGATCCGCGGCGGAGATCTCCCCGACCCGTCGCTCCTCGCGGCGGTGGCGAAGGCCCGGGTGGGGATCTACCAGCCGTGGCTTACCAGCATGGACGAGGGGTGGACGCGGCTCGTGATGGACGAGGCGGGCGTGGAGTACGCTGTCCTCCATAACGCCGACATCGGGAAGAAGAAAGCGAATTTGCGCGAGCGGTTCGACGTCATCATACTCCCCGACATGGGGACGAACCAGATCGTCAAGGGTACCTGGGGCGAGGGGGACGGCCCGTCTGAACCGATGCTCGGGACGCCGGAGAGGCCGGAACAATACCGGGGCGGGATCGGCGAGGACGGGGTCGCGGCGCTCGGCGCGTTCGTGCGGGAGGGGGGAACGCTCCTGACGCTCGGCGGCTCGTCGCAGTTCGCGATCGACAAGCTCAGGCTCCCCGCGCGCGACGAACTCAAGGGGGTGTCCAGTTCGGATTTTTTCGCCCCCGGCACGATCTTCGGCATCGACGTCGACGCGGAGCATCCGCTGGCGTACGGGATGCCCGAACGGGCGGACGCGTACTTCACCGGCGGTGAGGCGTTCCGACTCCTCCCCTACACGCGCCAGAGCAGGATCGTGGCGTCGTACCGCGGTGATGACGTGGTCCGGAGCGGCTGGGCCGTCGGCGAGGAGCGGATCAGGGGAAAGGTCGCGATGGCGGAGGTGCCGGTGGAGAAAGGGAGGGTCGTGATGTACGGGTTCCGCGTCCAGCACCGGTCACAGACGCACGGCACGTTCAAGCTCTTCCTGAACGCGTTGTTCGTCGGGGGCGGGGAGTAGGCGGTAGCCTCACTCGGCGGGGGCCGCGCCGCGGCGCGGCGCGGCCGGATCACGCGCCGGGGGCAGTGCGCCCGGCGATCAGGAGCGTCAGGTCGTCGCGCCGCCTGGCTTCGCCGACGAACCGGTCGACGACGTTGACCAGTTCGGTCCCGGCCATCGCGACCGGTTTCCCCGCGTTACGCCGGAGGATCTCCCGGATGCGCTGTTCCCCGAAGAAATCCCCGCCGGCGTTCTGCGCCTCGCTCACGCCGTCGGAATAGGCGCACAGGAAATCGCCTTCGGCGAGCGTCGCCTCCACTTCGCCGTATTCCGCCGACGGCGTCAACCCGAGGGCCGCCCCCCCCTTTCCGAGCGATTCGATGCCGTCACGGCGGACGATGAGCGGCGGGAAGTGGCCGGCGTTCACCAGCCGTATCATTCCCGTACCGGAACTCAACTCGATGTAGACCATCGACGCGAAGATGTGTTTCAGGCTGTCCCGGCAGAAGATCCTGTTGAGCTTCAGCGCAAGATCGCTCAACGACGTGAAGTCCTCGGCGAGCGCGCGCACGGTCGCCTGCAGCTTGGCCATCAGCAGCGCGGCGCTCAGGCCCTTGCCGGCGACGTCACCGAGGATCACCCCCGCCTTTCCCTCCCCGAGCCTGATGAAATCGACGAGGTCGCCCCCCACGTCGTTCGCGGACCGCGTATAGAGCCAGAGTTCCCAGCCGGGAAGCGCCGGACTCCGCTCCGGCTGGAGGGCGGCCTGCACGACCCGCCCCGCCTCGAGTTCCTCCTTTGCCGCGAGCTTGTCCTTGAGTTCGAGCATCAGGACGAGCACCACGCAGAGCGTCCCGACCACGTTGGCGTTGTTGTTGAACCTGAAGCCCCCGTCCTCGGATTCCACCGACACCGACGTGAACAGGAGCAGGAGGCCGGCCACGAAGAGGATCCGGCGGGCCGGCGTGAGACGGAAGAACAACGCCTTCAGCATCCACCACGAGGAAAGCAGCCAGCCCCTGAACGGGTTCATCCCCGCGAGCCGTTTCCTGCGGTCCTCATCGAGGAGGAATTCCCGCGTGTCGGTGATTTCCCGGCGCATCGAATCGAGAAAGTCGCCGCGTCGCACATCCGACCTGAGCGTTTCAAAGATTTTCTGGTTCGGTTTCCGGTCGGGCTTGGGATCTGTCATGGCTTGTGACTGGTGTGTGAGATTCACTGCGGCCTTGCCATCGTATACGGAAAATGCCGGG
>CAZQSM010000148.1:0-3617 GCA_964596065.1 uncultured Chlorobiaceae bacterium
CCGAAGTTCATCCTCCTGGATGAACCGTTCGCGGGCGTCGACCCGATCGCCGTCGAGGACATCATGCGGATCGTCCGCGACCTGAAGACCCGGGGGATCGGCGTGCTGGTGACCGACCATAACGTCCACGAAACGCTGTCGATCACCGACCGGTCGTACCTGCTGTTCGAGGGGAAGATCCTGAAGTCCGGGTCTGCCGAATCGCTCGCCGCCGATCCGGAAGCGCGGCGCCTCTATCTCGGGGAAAAATTCAAGCTCGACCGGTACGACTGAGAAACCGCCCCGCCCGGAGCTTTTCGCGTGATCCGGCGCACCGGGTGTGCCGCGGTTAACATCGCGGGACGGCGGGGGGAGGTATCTTACACGCGCAGGCCCCGCCTCCGTGGCCTGTATTGTGGATTAGTGGAAACCCGTCACTTGTCGTGGCGGGTTTTTTTATTGCCACCCCATCCGCTTCCGGAGGTTCACGATGTGCCCCTCGTGGTGCCGCCCGTGCCACGAATAGAGCGCGAGGAGGGCGTTCAGGTCCATCGGCCCGTTCTCCGGGTGCATGAATTTCCGCTTGAAATCGGCGGGGCCGAACGACTCGAGGAATGTCACCCAGCGCCGGTGCAGGTTTTCCAGCAGGACGAGCGAGATTTCGATCGGGAGCGTCCGGGCGTCGACGGTCTCGGCCCAGAGTTTTTCCTCGTACGTCTTGATGGTCGGCTCGGCCTCGGTCATCGCGAGCTTGAACCGGATATACGCGTTCATGTGGCTGTCGGCGACGTGGTGCACCACCTGCCTCACCGTCCACCCCCCCTCCCGGTAGGGCGTCCCGAGGCGGGAGTCGTCGAGCCCGGTGACCGCGTTTCGGAACCGCCGCGGCGTGTCGGCGATGGAACGGATGCACTCGCGCTGCGTGGCCTCGGGCATCGGGCCGGGGGGGGTGAATTTTCCGATCGGGTATCGTAGGTCTTCCATTGGTATGAACGGGATTGTTGTGATTGATGAGGAGCGCTGTCGCGGTGGAAATGTATCACAAACCGGCGAGAGAATCAATCCGCGTTTACGGGCAGCAGAGCCGCAGCGTGCCGGCGCCGTTCATTTTCACCCAGTATGCCCGGCCCGGCACGAGCGTGGAGGCGATATAGTACCCGGACGAGCCATAACCGGAGAACGACGAGCTCACCGTACCCCCCGTGGCGATGACGCTGCCGGTCGGTCCGATGCACGACGGCCCGCCGATGAGGTTCCAGCCATTCCTGACCGGAACCTCAACGCACGATGTGAACAGGGAGGCCGCATGTCCGATGCGGCCCGCATCCTCCGTCTTGACCCAGAATCCCATCCCGGGGCGGACGGTGTCGAGCGGCGTGAACCCGCCGTTGAAACCCCAGAGCTTCGATGTCAGCCCCGGGAAGAGCGCGCCGACCGAATGGTCTCCGTCGAGCGGCGCCGACGGGATCGAGGCGAGCGTCCACCCGCCATCTGAGACGAAGCCCGCCGTCGGGTAGAGCCGGATACAGCGGCCCGCTTCGGGCCTGGTCTCGACGGGAAAGCCGTCCCGGTTGAGGAGGACGTATCCGGGGTCCGGGCCGGAGAGCGTGCCCGAATCGGCCCGGAGTCCGGCCAGCACAGGCGTGATCGGCGACTTCCACCCTGGAACATAGTCCCGCTCCCCCGGGTCCCCGTACTGGAATTCCACCGTCCCATCGCACCGGTTGAGGACGACGCGGAACGTGGTGGCGTCGGGCGCGGGCAGGCCCGACGTGTTGTTCCCGATCGAATCCCATTCCACGATGAAGCGGCAGGTGTCGCCGCCGTCGCCGTGGCGGATGCTGCCGTACGTCGCCGAGTTCCGTTCGACGACGTGGTCGGCCCGGAAGGGGGCGATGAACATGCCGGATTCAATGTTCGCGTTGACGTCCTGCGTGTCGGTGTCGGTTTTCGACAAGGCGATGACGCCGTCGACGCCGATCCAGGCGTACCGGTACCAGTCGCCGAAGATCGTGAACCGGCCCCCCATGTCATAGGGGCCCGATGTGCCGTCGTTTCCCGGGGACGCTCCCGGCGGTGCGTCGGGAGGGAGGAAGAAGGAGGCGGGGTCCACCGCCGTGCCGCTCGCCGAGATGTCGGCCGGGACGCAGGCATACCCGGTGTCGAACGCGTACCAGGCGGTCCCGAAGGGGACCACGGTGTACGAGATCGAGCTCCCGGTGCCGGTGTTCGCCTCGAGGTCGGTTGCTTCGACCCTCGCGGTGACCTTCGCGCCGGGCAATTGTCCGGGGATCATTCCCTCCCACACGTCGGCGCCGATGTAGCTCATCGGGACCGGCGCCTGGGAGGTCCCGTCGACTTCGTAGACGATGAAGGCGGAGGCCACCCCCGCCCCGGGCGGGGAATGGGCGTAGCAATCGGTGATCGCCGCCTGCAGCAATCTGGCCCCGGTGTCGAATGTGTTCCCCAGGCTGGTGTATCCCTCCACGATGGGCGGCGCACCGGCGTCGACTGTCATCGTGAACCAGATATCCCACCGCGCCACCTCGAGCGAATCGCCCGCGGGGGTGCCCCTCGCGTACCATCCCCGCTTCAGGGTGTCGATCGCCATCCCGGAGCAGTCGGATGGCCCCTTGTCGTGCTCGTAGAATTTCCAGTTCCGCGACGGGTAATATTCATCCGCGGTCGAAACCGTCTGGAACTCGGTGTAGAACTGCGTGGGGATTTCATCGAAGTGAGGATGGATCGGCGAGACAGCCGAGAGCTCGATCGAAATGAAAATCTTCTCCCCGGGGACAACGTTGAGTGTGCCGAGGATGTCCATCACCGCGAAGTTCAACCCGTCGGGACGGAGTTTCACGGCGAAACCGGCCGATGTCCCCCAGAGGTTCTCGCCGATCGGCGGCGTTGACGGAATGCCGTAACCCGACGGATACGTCGGGATCCACTGCGTGTCAGTCGCCAGTTCCGGGAACGCGGCAACGCCCATGTCGGGATCGTTGGTGTTCATCCAGTACCCCCACGGCCGGCAGGGCGGGTCGAACGGGCCGGGCCGGGCCCCGGGACCGTAATCGAATCCGACGTTCGACCTGTGGACGCGCAGGTACACGGTGGAATCCATCAGCCAGTCGCCGATCGCGCCCGTCCACCAGAAGATTGTGTCGATGGTCCCCTGGACGGGGGAGACATACCATTGTCCCATCACATCCCTGTGGTAGGCGTTGAACCACCCGGCAGCCGGCCAGGGATCACCGGGGTACCCGTACGGTCCGCAATACCCCCCGACGGCGGCCTGAGCGTTCCGGCGCCGGTCGCGGATCACGGATGAGGCATCCGCGCCGGGACCGAGGGGCACGATCTCCGCGTCGGGTGCGACGAGGTACTGTTGCTGCGCGCCGGCTGGAGTCGTGAGAACGAATGAGAGGATGATGAAGATGAGGCGCTTGGGGAGTCGAGCGTATCGGGCCATGTCGGTGACCTCCGGAATATCCGCCCTGCAGGAATGCCGGAATGTGGCAAAATCCGGTGAGAGATGCAATCAGGTCATCGTCGTTTCCGCAACGGGGGAGGGCGTTTTTTCCGTTCGAGTGCTTTGGCCGCCTTTTCGACATTAATTTTAAGCGATTTCTTGAACGCCA
>CAZQSM010000149.1:0-3598 GCA_964596065.1 uncultured Chlorobiaceae bacterium
GCGACCCGGCCCCGTACGACATGGAGAAGATGGTGAGGAACCAGGCGTTCACCCCGTCTCCGGCGCCGGCGTCGACTCCCTGATCGACGCCTCGGTGTGCCTCCGGTGGGCGTCCCGGGGGGAAGAGGAATCACGCCGCACCTCCGGGGGGTGACCCCCGGATCGGGATGGTGGCCGGTGTGGACCCGGCGTGACGCCCTGCCTTCGTCCCTTGACTTTGTATCCCGACGGGTGTATTTTGACTCGGATGCGGAACGCGTCAGCTCATCCTTCTTGAACTCACATCTCCGTGGTGCCCATGAGTCGACTCCGAATGATCTTCACGATCGCGATCTCCCTCCTTGCCGGGGTGATTTCCCTCGCCCTGCTGTATCATCACCATCTTGGAGATTCGGGGGGCGGTTTGATCGATATGGTCTGCGGGGGGGGAGAGAATTCCGGGTGTGACGTCGTCAACGCGGGTGGCTATTCATCCTTCGTCGGGATTCCACTCGCGGCGGCCGGAGCCTATGGATATTTCGGGCTGGCGCTGTTGTTCGGATATCTCATGTTCCAGGGGCCGGAGATCCGACAGTTTGGCGTCCGGCTTGGCCTCGTCATCGTATCGGTCGCCCTCGCGGTCGATCTCCTCTATCTGGGCATCCAGTACCTGGTGATCGACCGGTTCTGCGCGTTGTGCCTGGTCACGTATCTGCTGACCGGGATCCTTTTTCTCCTGATTTTTCCGAAACGGAAGGGAGCGGCGGGAGGCGGCTTTCTGTCGATCTACCAGACCAGGGAGGGGAAATCGTTTTTATTCTCGATCACCAGCACGGCCGTGATGCTGGGAGTGGCGGTCTTCATGACGAACGCCGCCCTTGGAAATTCGGATCCCAGGACCATGGAACGCCGGCTGACCGATCAGGTGCTCGCCGAGTTCGAGGCGTCGACCCTGGTTTCACCCGCCACCGACGGAGCGCCATTCCTCGGGAGCGCTGAAGCCCCCCTGCAAATCGTGATTTTTTCCGATTTCCTCTGTCCCTGGTGCGGTACGGCCGCGAAATTTTTTGAGCAGCACATGCCCCGGTGGAAGGACAGGGTGCGCGTGACGTTCATGAATTATCCCCTCGACCAGCTCTGCAACCCGTACCAGAGACCCAGCCTCCATGCCGGGTCGTGCTGGTCCGCGCTGGGAGGTCTCTGCGCCCGGGAACAGGGAAAGTTCTGGGAATTCCACGATCGGATCTTCAGGGAGCCCCCGAAGGACCCCACCGGGGCGGACATCATGAAGGTCGGGTACCAGGTTGGGATCGATACGAACGTGATGAAAAATTGCATGACCTCCACGGCCATGCGAAAGCAGGTCCAGACGCAAATCGAGGAGGCGCACAGGCTCGGCGTGACCGGCACACCGAAGATCTTCATCAACGGTCGGCTCCTGCCGAAGCTGGCGTCGCTTACCGCGGTACTCCGAACAGAAGCCGAACGCCTCGGGATCGCCCCGCTCGAGAACCTTGACGATTGAGGGCGGAGGTTCCCGCCGGTGAATAACCCGCCGATGCGTCGGGGAGATGAAATCACGCTGGAGCTCGAAAATCTCTCCGGGGATGGCACGGCGGTCGGACGCGCCGGCGGCGTCGTCTGCTTCATCGAGGGCGCGGTCCCGGGCGACAGCATCCGGGCCAGGATTTCACGGGTAAAGAAATCCTATGTCGAGGGGAAAGCCGTCGAGATCCTCCGCCCTTCCCCCCATCGCGTGCCGCCGCGCTGTGTCCACTTCGGCGTCTGCGGCGGGTGCCGCTGGCAGAACCTCTCGTACGACGCCCAGCTCGCGTTCAAGCGCCGGCGGGTCGCCGACGTCTTCCAGCGGATCAGCGGGATCCCGGACGCCGAGGTCCTGCCCGTGCTGGGATGCGCCGACCCGTACCACTACCGGAACAAGATGGATTACACCTTTTCCAACGGGCAATGGCTCACGCCCGAGGAATTCGCCCGGCCCGAGCCCCCCCGACCCGAGCTCACGCTCGGACTCCACCTCCCCGAGCGCTTCGACAAGGTCCTCTCGCTGACGGAATGCCACCTCCAGTCGGCCTCCGGCGAGGCGATCCTGCTCGCCACCGGCGAATGGTTCCGCGGCCGCGGACTCGACGCCTACTCCACGCGCACCCACCGGGGCTACCTGCGCCACCTGCTGGTCCGCGAAGGGAAGCGGACGGGGGAAACGATGGTCAACCTCGTCACGACCGACGACCGGCCCGACGTGATGCGGGAATACACCCTGTTCCTGCTGGGGCGCTTCCCGGGGATCACCACGGTCGTGAACAACATCACCGACAGGATGTCGATGGTGGCGCAGGGTGAGCGCGAAAACGTCTACCACGGTCCGGGGACGATCCGCGAGACGCTCGGCGGCTACACGTACCGGATCTCCGCGAATTCATTTTTCCAGACCAACACGGCGCAGGCCGAGGCGCTCTTCGACGCGGTGGTCCGTCTCGCGGGCTTCACGCCGGCCGACGTGGTGTACGACCTCTTCTGCGGCACGGGAGCCATCGCCATCTACATCTCCGCGCACGTGGGGGAGGTGGTCGGCATCGAGGTGGCCGAGTCGGCGGTGGCGGACGCCCGCCGCAACGCCGCGGACAACGGGGTGACGAACTGCCGCTTCATCCGGGCGACGCTCCCCGGCGGGCTTGAGCCCGGCTCGGGGGAACTCGCGGGCGTGCCGGAGCCGGCCGTGGTCGTCGTGGACCCGCCGCGCAACGGCCTGCACGAAAAGCTGATCGGGACGATCACGCGGCTCGCCCCGCGCAAGGTCGTCTACGTCAGCTGCAACGCGGCGACGCAGGCCAGGGACGTGAAACTGTTCGCGGACGCCGGGTACCGTCCCGGACCGGTGCAGCCGGTGGACATGTTCCCGCACACCGACCACGTGGAGACGGTGACGGTGCTGGAGAAGTCAGGGTTTCCGGCCGGAGAAGATGGTCGCGGACCCGAAGGTGAGGGGCCGGGCTGAGACGCCTTCGAACCCCGCCTCCCCCATCATCGCGAGAAATTCCGAGGACGGGGGGAACGACGCGATCGACGCTGGGAGGTAGCGGTAGGCCGACGCGTCGCCGGAGATGACCCGGCCGGCGAGCGGCAGCAGGCAGTTGGAGTGGAGCGCGTGGAGCCGCCTGAGCACGGGGTTTCGGGGGACGGTCAGTTCCAGGACGACCACGACGCCACCGGGCCTCAGGACGCGGCGCATTTCCGAGAGCGACCGGGCGCGGTCCGCGAAGTTCCGGATGCCGAACGCCGTGATCGCGCCGTCGAACGATGAGTCCCGAAAGGGGAGCGAGAGCGCGTCGCAGGCGGCCACCCCGTACCGGGTCCCCGGCGCCCTCGCGCCCATCTTCCGGCCGTACTCGCGGAGCATGTTGACCGAGAAATCGGCGCCGGCGGTGAACCGGGGCGAGAGGGACGCCAATTCCACCGACACGTCGCCGCTGCCGGCGGCGATGTCGAGGAAACTGCCGCCGGTACAATCCCGCAGGAGCGCGATCGCCTCCCGCCTCCAGCCGGTGTCGAGGCCGAAACTGATGACGCGGTTGAGGAGATCGTAGGTCGGGGCGATCCG
>CAZQSM010000150.1:0-3589 GCA_964596065.1 uncultured Chlorobiaceae bacterium
GCGAGTCCCGACTGCGCCCAGAACTGGAACGACGAGCAGCCGTCGCACCCGTTGACCGCGATCACGGCCGGGGGATTCAGTTGGATGGATCCCGGCACGGTGGAATAATCGAGCGGCGCGTTGGCATAGATTCCGATCATATATGTTCGCGGAACGTTGGTCGCGCCGTCCTGCGGATACGTCTGAACGACGGTGAACGCCCCGGTCGTGAACGACAGTGAGAGCTGGCCGGGAAGCCTGTCGCCTCCCATCGCCGTCAGCGTCGTATCGATGCTGATCGTGTAGGTCGTCGATGCCAGGAGCCCGTCGGACGGTCGAAGGTACAGACTCATCGTTCCGAAGTAGATGCCGTCGAGCGTCAACGCGGTCGGGGGGGCCATGTGGATCGCGCTCCTGATCGTGGATGTGTCGAGCGGCACGGTGAAATTGATCGAGGGCGAGACCGTGAGCGAAACCCCCGTCAGACCGTCGGGGGGATAGGAGTAGTTCAACCGGAACGGCACGGTCGTGAACCTCACCGCGGCGGGCCCGGGAAGGCGGTTACCGTCGACGTCCTCCGCGGTCCCGTCGACCGTGATCGAATACTCCGTGCCCGCTTTCAGGTTCGACGCCGGCGAAAACGAGAGGCGGGAGGAATCATACCCCAGCCCCCAGGTCCCGGCAACCGGCGGATCGATGGCGATGTGCGGGATGATCTCCCGCGTGACGTTGCTGTTGAAATGCAGGGTGGGGTAGAAATACGTCGGGACATCGACCGCGCCGTTCTTCGGGTCGGAATCCATCACCCTGAAATGGGGCTCGGGAATGAACGAGGCGCTGAACGGGGGAACCAGCGGATTGCCATTGATGTCGCGCGCGCCCGAATCGACGCCCATCCCGTAGGAGGCGCCGATGCGGAACCTGAAGGCGGTCCGGTAGCCGTTGGAATCGACAGGGTTCAGGATGAAGACGTCGCCCCCCACGGACATGATGAAGTTCGTGTCGGCCCGGATCTCCCCGAGCGGCGACGTGAGCCGGACGGCGCGGCGGACCGACCCCACGTCCATGAACTTGTTGAACCGCACCTGGAACTGGGAGTAACTGTAGCACCATTCCCAGCCGCATTCGAACCGGTAGAGCTCGTCGAACGGCCCGACGGTCAGATCCCCCGGGTAGGAGTAAATCACCTTCGGCATCACGGCGGGATCGCTGAGCGATCCCGGCCCGGACGCGGGGCCGGGGGGCCCCGCCGGGCCTTCGCACGAGAGCGCCGTGAGCGCGCAGGCGAAGATCAGGATGTATTTCATATGTCCTCCTCGAGATGAGTGCTGTCGCGTGATCGGAACCCCGGGATCCCGCCGGGAACGAAAACGGGGGCGGGCCGCCGGCCGTATCCGTTATTGGGTCGTGAACGAAAATACATACGGTTCCTCCATCGGGCTCCCGGCTTTCGACCGGAGGGTCGTATCGATGGTGACGGTGTATGCCGTTTTGGTCTGGAAGAGACCGAGGGGGTGGAGCATGAACATCGCCGTGGGTTCGGTCGCGGAAAATGTCAGAAGCGTGGCGGGCGAGATCGTGACCGCGCCTGGAACCGTCGTCACATCCAGCGGTGCGTTGCAGAAGACCCTCACCCACGCCGATGTCGGATGTCCGGAATCGCCCGCGGCGGGCCTCGTGGAGTCGACGCTGAACGGCCTGGTGACGAAACTGAACGAAAACGGCTGTGCGAGCGGTTGGCCGTTGTTGGCCCGGAGCGTCGTGTCGACCGTGACGATGTAGGAGGTCGACCCCCGGAACCCGGCGGAGGGGCTGAACTGGATCGGGGGCGCCCAGGCGGAGAGCGTCCCCGGCACGGCGGGCGAGATCTTCCACGCCGGACCCACGGAGGCAAGGTCCAGCGGGACCGTGGTGTAGATCCTCAGGGGGTCCGTCAACGAAACACCCGTGGCGGTGTTCTCCGGGACGCTGTAACTCACATCGAAGGAAATCGTGGAAAAACTGAATTCATACGGAGCGCCGATCGTCCTCCCCTCCCCGTCGGCCGCCGCGGCATCGACGCTCACCGAGTAGGTCGTCCCGTACGACCTGTTCCCCCCCGAAAAGTCGACTGTCAGGCCGTCGTCCGAAACGGACCAGGCACCCGGGTCCGCGGGCGAAAGATGCAGGTGACCCAGGATCCCGGCGTCGACGCGGGAGTTGAAATGGACCCGGGGCCGGGTATAGCCGGAAACCTCCGTCTCACCGGGATCGGGATAGGCTCCGCGCACCCTGAAGTACGGTTCCGGCACGAAGGTCATCGAGTAAGGCGCCGCGAGGCGGTTTCCGTGGATGTCGAGCGCCGTCGTATCGACGCCCAGCGTGTACGTCTCGCCGATCGCGAGGATCGGCGGCCCGTGCCGGCTACCGCCGGAATCGACCGGGGTGACGATGAAGACGTCGCCCCCCACCGGCACGACGAGGTCGGGGTCGATCCGCACATCGCCCCGGGCCGATGAAAGGCTGATGGAGCGGCGGACGGCGGCGACGTCCATGAATTTATTGAAGCGGAGCTGGAGCCGCTTTTCGGCGGAACAGGAATACCCGCAGGGGGTCACATAGATGTCCGGATAGGGTCCGACGGAATTGGCCGGAGGATAGGTGTAGATCACCCGGGGAATCACCGCGGGATCGTCGGGCGATTCCGTTCTGTCGATCACCTGGTAGACATCCTCCCCGCATCCCGGTCCGGACAGGGCCGGGAGGGCGAGAAGGAGGACGGTCCCGAAACGGCGCAACGCGGACATTCGATAATCTCCCGACTGTCGCAGATCTCCCGAAAACGCAACGCGCGCGGGGGCGCGGGGCGAAGGCACAGACTGGAACAGGAACGTCGAAATGGAATGATGGTCTTGCAACGCCGCCCGGCACCGACGGCACCCTCCGGCCCGGCCGGCCGGAGCGCCCGCTACCCCATCTTCCGGCGCTTGTGGAGGAACTCGAACAACGCGACGTCGAAGGGCGTCGTGGTGTCGAGCAGGACGTAGTCGATGTAATTCTGCCGGCACTCCCGCTTGTACGATTCGAGGAACCGCCCCATCTGCTCCCGGTACGCCTGCTGGATGTGCCACGGCTGGGTGGTGATCTTGTCCCCCGTCTCGAGGTCCCGGAAGACGGCGTCCCGGTCGAAGGCGAAACTCCGCTCGAGCGGGTCGAGCACCTGCATCACGATCACCTCGTGCTTCCTGTGCCGGAAGTGCCTGAGCGCCGTCATCACTTCCCGGGGGTCGTCGAAGAGGTCGCTGAGCAGGATCACCAGGCCCCGCCGCTTGATCCGTTCGGCCACCGCGTGGAGTGTCGACGCGGTCGATGTCTTGTTGGCCGGCCGCACGGCGTGGAGGGCCCTGAGGATCTCCCGCAGGTACGACTTCGTGGCGTGGGGGGGCATGTACGTCCTGAGCGCCTCGTCGTAGTGGACGAACCCGACCGCGTCGCGCTGCTGGATCAGGAGCTGCGCCAGGGCTGCGGCCACGTACGACGCGTACTCGAGTTTCGAGAGCCTGCCCTCCGAACCGTAGGCCATCGAGCCGCTCCCGTCGAGGACGATGTACGCCTTGAGGTTGGTCTCCTC
>CAZQSM010000151.1:0-3544 GCA_964596065.1 uncultured Chlorobiaceae bacterium
ATTCGACCTGGGGCGGGGGGCTGGTGGACATGGTCCGCTGCCAGAAGTACCTCGAAATCATCCACGAGGAGAAGCTCGTCGAGAACGCGGCCCGCGTGGGCGAGCACCTGCAGGCGCGCCTCAGGGAGTTGCAGGAGGAGTTCCCGAACGTGGTGAGCAACGTGCGGGGGCGGGGTCTCTACTGCGCCTTCGACCTGCCCAATGCCGATACCAGGAACAAGGTCCGTGCGGAGGCCTACAACCTGGGGTTGGTGATCCTGGGGAGCGGATCGCAGTCGATGAGGTTCAGGCCGCCGCTTATCATCTCAAAGGAAGAGGTGGATGAGGGGGTGGGGATGATCAGGAGGGCGGTGGGGGGGATAAAGATTTAGAAAGGACGGCGGAAAAACATTCGTTTGTTGCACACAAAAAGGGGCCGATGACCGGCCCCTTTTTCGCTGTTGGGGGGAGGTTAAACCCCTTTCGCGGGCTGTTGCCCTTTTCCCGATTTCGGCGTACGTTATGCTCGCCGAAATCCTCCATCATAGACCGGGAATAGAATGGAACAGCTCGAACAATTCGTCGCTTCGATCGCCGACTTCGTGTGGGGGCCGCCGCTCCTGATCCTGCTTCTGGGGACGCACCTCTGGCTCACCATCCGGTCGGGGGTCATCCAGCGGTACCTCGGGACCGCGATCAGGATATCGTTCAAGCGGTCCTCGGAAGGGACCGGCGACATCAGCCAGTTCGGCGCCCTCACCACGGCGCTCGCCGCCACGATCGGGACCGGCAACATCGTGGGGGTGGCCACGGCGGTCGCCGCCGGGGGCCCCGGCGCGGTGCTCTGGATGTGGCTCACCGGGGTGTTCGGCATCGCCACGAAATATTCCGAAGCGCTCCTCGCGGTGAAGTACCGCGTCCGGGTGAACGGGCAGATGGCCGGCGGCCCGATGTACGTCCTCGAGCGCGGAATGGGGAAGCGGTGGCTGGGCCTCCTCTTCGCGGCGCTCACGGCCGTCTCCGCCTTCGGCATCGGCAACATGGTCCAGGCCAACTCGATCTCGTCGATGATGCAGGAGACCTTCGGCGTCGAGGCCTGGATGACGGGAATCGTCCTCACCATCCTCACCTCGATCGTCATCCTGGGCGGCATCAAATCGATCGCCCGGGTCTGCGAGGGGCTCGTCCCGTTCATGGCGGTCTTTTACATGATCGGGTGCATCATCCTCCTGGTGATGCATTGGGAGAGTGTCCCCGCCACCATCTCCCTGATCTTCGGCTCGGCGTTCACCGGCCAGGCGGCGATGGGCGGGTTTCTCGGCGCGGGGATGAAGGAGGCGATGCGCTACGGCGTGGCCCGGGGGCTCTTTTCGAACGAGTCGGGCCTCGGGAGCGCTCCGATCGTCGCGGCCGCCGCCCAGACGAAGAACCCGGCGCGGCAGGCGCTGGTGTCGTCGACCGGGACCTTCTGGGACACGGTGGTGGTCTGCGCGATGACCGGCCTGGTGATCGTGAACTCCGGCGAGTGGATGACCGGCGCGAAGGGCGCCGCGCTGACCAAAGCCGCCTTCTCCGACATCCCGGTCGCCGGGCCGATCGTGCTGACGGTCGGCCTCCTGACCTTCGTCTTCTCGACGATCCTCGGGTGGTCGTACTACGGCGAGAAGGCGGCCGAGTACATCTGGGGGACGGGCGTGATCAAGCCATACCGATGGGTCTGGGTCTGCGCGGTGATGCTCGGGTCGGTGCTGTCGCTCCCCCTTGTCTGGTCGTTCGCTGACATCACCAACGGGTTGATGGCGATACCGAATTTAATTTCACTGCTGGCGCTCCAGGGGGTGATCGTGGCGGAGACGAGGCATTATCTGTGGAACAACAATCTGGAGGAGGAGGCGCTGGTCTCCAACCCAAAGGGGTAACTCGTCACAGTTGAATCAATTGACACTCATGAAAATAACTCGCCGCGCATTTTTAACGACCACCGCAGCCGGCATCGCGCTGGCGACGACCAAAGGCTGGGCGGGCAGGCTTCCCTCGCCGATCGTTGAGCGGCGTGATCTCTTTCCGCAGGGTGTGGCCTCCGGCGACCCTACATCCGACAGCGTGATCCTCTGGACCCGGCGCCCGCCGACGAGGGATGCGACCGCCACCCGGTTGACCGTCGAGATCGCGACTGACCCGGAGTTCACCCACCTTACCGCCGGCGGTACGGCGAATATCGGTTCCGATGCCGACTGGACCTGCCGTTTCCTGGCCACCGGCCTCGATCCGAACCGGGAGTACTGGTACCGCTTCGTTGATGAACATGGTTTTTCGAGCAGGGTCGGGCGCACCCTCACCGCGCCCCACGACGACGCAGACAGCCCCGTCCGTTTTACATTCGTCAGCTGCCAGAGCCCGACCGAAAGCGCCCTCAACGCCTACCGCCGGATGATCTTCGAGGACGAGGCGCGGCCCAGGGACCAACGTTTGAATTTCGTCCTGCACCTTGGCGATTTCATCTACGAAGTCACCTGGTATCCCGAGGACAATCCGAACGGGAACCGCGGCCGCCGCATCAAAAACCTGTACAAGTTCCCGCAGGGTCGAAAGGTGAGCAACTTCCACCTGCCGGTCACGCTGGAGGATTATCGCACGCTCTACCGCGCTTACCTCGAGGACCCCGACCTGCAGGATGCCCGCGCGCGCTGGCCGTTCGTCTGTGTCTGGGACAATCACGAATTCGCCTGGGCGGGGTACCAGAGCCAGTATGTGGCCGGAGGCGGCTACAACGCGCCGGCGCAGAACCAGAAAGTCTTCGCCAACCAGGCGTGGTGGGAATTCATCCCCGCGCGGGTGCAGCAGCCGGGCAACCCCGGGCTCGAACATTTCGAGGCCCCGGCTGTGGCCGATACGCCACTGGAAGCGTTCAACGAAGAGGGACTATCAGAAGAACCGAACAACCTGAAGGCGATCAACAGCCTGAAGATCCAGCGCGTCCTGCGCTGGGGGAAGAATGTGGATCTGCTCCTGACCGACAACTGGTCGTTCCGTTCTCCCGATCTGTCGGGCGATGATTTTGGCGTTCCCGAATATCCCAGGGTCTTCCCGCAGATCCCTTTTGAGATCACGAATTACGGCCGCCATTATAATGGAGGCAAACCGCCCGATACGATCCGTTTCAACGGCAAGGACCTTCCGAATCCGACGAAAGACCTCCACGCGATGACGTTCCTGGGCCGCGAGCAACGTCGCTGGTTCCTGGAACAGCTCGGGGCCTCCACCGCGCGCTGGAAGATCTGGGGACATTCCTTCGGCACGATGGAACTGCGCTGCGATTACCAGAACCTGCCCGGCGAGCTGGGCGCCCAGTGGCCCAGGGACGCGGGATACGCGGTGATGGACAACCGGTTCCTTCGCGACAAGGACGAGATTTTTGATTTCATCCGCGACCAGAAGATCACCGGATTTGCGGTCGTCGCCGGCGACCGGCACGCGTTTTTTGCCGGGTTGGCGTCCAAGGCGCTGCCGCCGAAGCAATACGAGCCGCTGGGAGTGGAGTTCATCACCGGATCCATCTCGCAGC
>CAZQSM010000152.1:0-3509 GCA_964596065.1 uncultured Chlorobiaceae bacterium
GCCGAGCGCTCCGGACCGTCGCCGACGAGGACCAGCTTGGACGGGATTTTCCTGCGGATCTCGGCGAAGACGCGGACCACGTCCGGGACCCGTTTGACCGGTCTGAAATTGGAGACGTGGATGATGATTTTTTCGTCGTCCGCCGCGAGGGACCGGCGCACCTCCGGTTGAACGTTCCGCTGGTATTTCTGCGTGTCAATGAAATTCGGAATGACGCGGATATCCTTGGTGATCGAGTAATTGGTCTTCGTTTTCTCCCTGAGAAAATTCGAAACCGCGGTCACCCCGTCGCTCTTCTCGATGCTGAACTTCATCACCGGGAGGAAGCTCGGCTCCAGGCCGACGAGCGTGATGTCGGTGCCGTGGAGCGTTGTGACGATCTTCAGGTTCGACGTGCCCAGGATCTCGCGCGCGAGATAGGCGCTCGTGGCGTGCGGGATGGCGTAATGCGCGTGGATGATGTCGAGCTTCTCGAACCGGGCCACCTCCACGATCTTGCTCGCGAGCGCCGGGGTGTAGAGGGGAAAATCGAAGAGCGGATAGGTGGAAATTTCGACTTCATGATAGAAGATGTTTTCGCTGTATCCCCCGAGCCGGATCGGCATCGCGTAGCTGATGAAATGGATCCTGTGCCCCTCTTCGGCGAGGATTTTCCCGAGCTCGGAGGCGACCACCCCCGAGCCCCCGTACGTGGGGTAACAAGATATGCCAATATTCATCGTGCCAAAATTAAGCAGTTTTTCACCAACATCCAATTAGATTGGCGGAACTCGCTGTAAAATCCGTTGGTTATGGTAGAGTGAGGGAAAAAAGATGAGAAAATTATCCTAAAGGGTTGTTTTTTCAGTAAAATTTCGTATATTGCGGTACTGTTTACCCCCCCCAAAATCACGGTTTTCGTCAATTCTTTGGGTTGTGAAAGGGCTCTCCAACGTGAAGCAAAAAGCAAAAGTCATCGGAATCGTCATTACAAGTTGTCCCTGTTGCAGCAATCCGATCAATTTCGACAGACAGATGACGAAGGTCTGCGCGTACTGCGAGGAGGTCGTCCACATCGACCTCGACAAGGTTGAAGTCAGTCTTCGCGGGCCCGTCCAGGAAGGCAAAAAAGTCAGGGTAAGCATGAATTAGTCCACCCCCGATCCGGGTGGGAAAAGATTCCGTCGATCGGAATCTTTTTTTGGGGTAAAAGCGGACTTAATTAGTCGCATTTCAAGCCAATGTTTCAGCTCTCTAAAAAGGTCGAATACGCGCTCATCGCGATGCGGCACATGGCGATCACCGGCGTCGGAACGATCATCACGACGAAGGAGATATCCGACCGCTACAGCATCTCCCATGACCTCCTGGCCAAGGTGATGCAGACCCTCGCCCGGACCGGGTTCATCTCGTCGTACCAGGGGGTGCGGGGGGGGTATGTCTTCCGGCACGACCCCCGCACCGTGAAAGTCTCGGAGATCATCAACGCTATCGAAGGCAGGCAGAACCTCTCGATTATCCAGTGTGAATCGGAGACCCCCGAGAATTGCGTCATCCATTCGACGTGCACCATCAAGACGCCGCTCGTGAAGCTCCAGTCGAACCTGAATTCCGTCCTCGACGGCATGTCGCTGATGGAGATGGTGTGAACGACGACGTCATCTATATGGACTATCAGGCGACCACGCCGGTCGATCCGCGGGTCGTCGAGGCGATGCTGCCCTACTTCACGGAACGCTTCGGCAACCCGGCGAGCCGTCAGCACCGCCAGGGATGGATCGCCTCGGAGGCCGTGGAGCGGGCGCGGGCGACCGTCGCGGCGTCGATCGGCGCCGCGCCCCGGGAGATCGTCTTTACCTCCGGCGCGACGGAATCGAACAACCTTGCGCTGCGCGGCATGGCGGCGGCCCTCCGGAACCGCGGCGACCACATCGTCACGGTGCGGACGGAACACCGTTCCGTGCTCGACGTCTGCCGGAAACTTTCGGGCAGCGGGTTCCGCGTCACGTTCCTCGATGTGGACGGGGACGGCCTGGTGGACCCCCGGGAGCTCTCCGCCGCGATCACCGGCTCGACGATCCTCGTGAGCGTGATGATCGCCAACAACGAGATCGGGACGGTGCAGCCCGTGGAGGAGATCGGGTCGATCTGCAGGGAGCGGGGGGTCGTGTTCCACACCGACGCCACGCAGGCCGTCGGGAAGGTCCCGGTGGACGTGATCCGGCTGAACGCCGACCTCCTCTCGATGTCGGCGCACAAGATCTACGGCCCCAAGGGGGTCGGCTTCCTTTACGTCCGCCGCGCGGGGACGAGGCCGCTCCCGGTCCCGCAGGCCGACGGCGGCGGGCACGAGGGCGGTGTGAGGTCGGGAACGCTCAACGTGCCGGGCATCGTCGGGTGCGCGCGCGCGCTGGAGATCGCCGGCGCCGAGATGGCCGCCGAGGCCGCCCGGCATTCCCGCTGGCGCGACGAAATGCTCCGCGCGTGGGAATCCTCGCCGGGCGACATCAGGCTGAACGGCCATCCGACCCGCCGGCTCCCCAACAACCTGAACGTGAGTTTTCCCGGCGTGGAGGACACCCTGCTGATGATGAGCATGAAGGACGTGGCCGTCTCCTCCGGCTCGGCGTGCAGTTCCTCGACGCCCGAGCCTTCCCACGTGCTCAGGGCGCTCGGGCTCCCCCGGGCGATCGCCGGTTCGGCCGTCCGGTTCGGGATCGGCCGGTTCACGACCGAGGCGGACGTCCGCCATGTCACGCGCAGGGTCGCGGAGGAAGTCACGCGCATTCGCGGGCTCCGGACCGGGCGACGGCCGTCCGCGACAGCAACCACCATAACCACACAGGCATAGGCGATGAACGATCCGATGAACGGCGTCTCCAACGAAGAATTCCTCCTCCATCTGCGGGAGGAATTCACGGTGATCCACAACTCGAATTTCTTCTTCCGGGACCTCCACTACGGCGTGATGTCATTCCTCAAGGCCCGGGGGAAGAAGGTCGGATTCGACCAGGCAGAGGGGATCGCGCGGGAGACCGCCGGGCGCCTCGTCGCCGGCGGGATCTTCACGAAAATCGACGACCGGTCGTGGCGCATCAATTTTCCCCGGTTCGCGCTGCCCCGCATCGAAAAGGCCGCGGCCCCCGCGCCGGCGGCTGCGGCGCCAAAACCCGTAGCGGCACCGGCACCGGCCGCCTCCTCACCCGCCGCGGCCACCAGCGCGCCGACGCCGGCAGCCAAATAAACGGAGAACCCATTCATGCCGACTGAAACCAATACGATCGAACATCTCGCCTCGCGGGAATACCAGTGGGGGTTCGTCACGTCAATCGAAGCCGATTCGATCCCCGCGGGCCTCGACGAACATGTGGTCCGCCTCATCTCCTCCAAGAAAGGTGAGCCCGAATGGCTCCTCGAGTGGAGACTCAAGGCGTACCGCCAGTGGCGGCAGATGGAGGAACCCGTCTGGCCGAACGTCCACTACCCGAAGATCGACTACGAGGCGATGGTCTATTATTCGGCGCCGAAAC
>CAZQSM010000153.1:0-3492 GCA_964596065.1 uncultured Chlorobiaceae bacterium
TCGAGACCGCGTTCCAGGACGTCGTGGGAATCACCATCTTCCTCTCGATGGCCACCGCCCTGCTCCACTGGATATCCTGAGGTTGCCCCCTCCCGATGAGAATCCTCACGATGAAACACCTCCGCGCCGTCGACGCGCTCATCATCGTGTACCTGGCGGGGCTGACGCTCTGCTTCTTCGCGGTCAACGGCCCGTCGGAAGTCACGATGCTCCTTACCGGCGTCAACCTGGTGATTGCCCTCGCGATCCTGACCGTCAGCCGCGCGGCGGCCGGGGCTGGGGGCCGGCTCCTCATCCTCACCCGCAACTTCTACCCTGTCCCGATGATATTCGTCGTGTTCAAGGAGGTCCACATCGTCATCCAGTCGATGGCACGGGCCGATTACGACCCGGTCTTCATCGCGATCGACCGGTGGTGCTTCGGGGCCGATCCGACCGTCTGGATGTCGCAGTTCTCGCATCCGGCGATCACGGAGCTGCTGCAGATTTCGTACACGAGCTACTATTTCATCATGGTCGCCCTCGGCGTGGAGCTCTACCGGCGCGACCCCGGCGGGAGTTTTTCGTTCGTCGTCTTCACGATCACGTACGGTTTCTTCCTCTCGTACGTCGGCTACATACTCCTTCCCGGCGTGGGCCCGAGGTTCACGCTGCACGATTTCGGCTCGATGGACGCCGAACTTCCGGGACTGTTTCTGACAAATTTCCTGCGGGACGCGATCAACGCCGGGGAGTCGATTCCCGCCGGCGCGGCAAACCCGCTGGCGCTCGCACAGCGCGACATCTTCCCGAGCGGCCACACGCAGATGACGCTGCTCACGATGTTCTTCGCCTGGAAGCACGCGGTCCGTTCGCGGCACGTCATTACGATCTTCGGCGTCCTCCTCATCATCAGCACCGTCTATCTCCGGTACCACTACGTCGTCGACCTCGCGGGGGGGGCGGTGTTCGCGGCCTTCACGCTGGTGAGTGCTCCATACCTCCACCGCCTGCTCGGGATGTCCGGAGGAAATGACACGAATGGCGAAATCACAAGCCGGAATACATAATCGGTCGTCAGAATCGATGGCTAGTGCGAAGTCGTGGAAATCGACTGTCGCATCACACCGCGTTTTCACGGCCATTCTGCTCTCCGGGATCATGCTTCGCCTCTGGAACATCGGTTGGGGCCTGCCCCATCTCTACGAGGAGGCCATCCCGCTCCGGTTCGGCATGAAATTATGGCCCTCCCTGCCGCCATCCATCGATTTTCACTTTTTTGTCTATCCCGCGTTTAGTTATTACCTCCATCTGTGCGCACAGTTCCTCCATTTTTGCGCGGGATACGTCGTCGGATCCTTTTCCAGCCTCGGAAGCTTCATCGCTTCGTTCGAGACTGATCCATCGGGCTTCACCCTGGTTGCCCGCAGCGTGACGATCGTATTCGACGCCGGCATCATCGTGATGAGTTACGCAACACTCGATCGATTTTACGGCCGGACGTCGGCCCTCATCGCCGCTGCGATGATAAGTTTTAACGTGCTTCACGTCAGGGAAGCCCACCTCGTGAACGTCGACACACTGCTGACGTTCTTTTCCGTGGCCACGCTGTACCGGTTTTACCGTCTGAGCGAGACGCCAACCTTCCGATCATATACTCTGTGCGGGATCATGATCGGACTTGCCGCCGCATCAAAGTACAATGGGAGCATTCTGGTGCTCGCGCTCGTCGTCGTGCACCTCCTGACGGCCGGATCTCTCCGGGCGGCTTTCCGGGCCGATCGGCTTGTTCTGCTCCTCGCGGGCGGAGCCATCGCCGGCGCGGTCTTTTTACTTTTCAACCCCCTCATCATTCCGCATTATTCAGAGTTCATCGAAAAGTTCAGGAATACCGAGACGCACATGGAGGCCGGACACCTTGGTCTCGATGCCGGGAGGAGCACGTTCGCCTACTACGTGTTCGATTCGCTCCCGGCGAATCTGGGTATCCCGATTTCCATCGCGGCATTCCTCGCGTCGATCGGACTCGCCGCGACCCGGGGGAAAAAACACCTCCTTCTCATGCTGACGCCGGCCCTCTTTCTCGCGACGCTCGCCCTGTGGAAAATGAGGGCGGACCGGTATATTTTTCCCGCTGTTTCGTTCCTGCTGATGATCGCGGCCGTGGGCATATCGGAATTCCTGGAGACGGCGGCCCGCAGGTTCAGGCCGGATCGTGCCGCCGGGGCCAGGGTTTCGGCCGCCCTCCATCCGTATCTCACCACGCTGCTCGTCCTCCTCCTGATGATTCCCTCATTCCGGACGATTATTGAATACCAGGTCTCCGCCGGATTGCCTGACACCCGGACGGCCGCGGGTGAGTGGATCAATCGTCACGTCAAGCCGGGATCGGCGATCGCCACGGGTCCATTCGGGATTGAGCTGAATCCGACGCAGTACATCCTGCTCCCGATTCAATTTACAGCGGTGAATTCAGAACGGATGACGCCATTCTACAATCCCGGATGGTACGAGGACATCGACCTTGTCGTTGTCAGCGATTTTGATTACGGGAGATACCTGCGGGAACCGGGACGATTCCGGGAGATCATCGGTTACCTCGATACGATCAGGTCGAGCTGGGAACTTGTGCGCGCGTTCGAACCCGGAGACAGTCTGAGCGGCCCATCGATCTGGTTGTACCGGTATCCGGGGAACACGGCCGACGCCGCATTTTCCCGGGATTTGATTTCGCAATTGCTCACGTCCGAACTCGAAACCGAAAGAAAGATATCCTTTCTCGGAAAACTCGGTTTGATCCTTTCGGTACAGGGGAAACTCACGAGGAGCGAACAGCTCTTCCGGACGCTCCTGACACTCGACCCCGGGAACGAAAGGGCCGGGAAGGCCGTCCGGGAGATAACCGGGTTTCGCATGCACCGGCGGCGCACCGTCGACGCGGCCAACGACGGTTCAACACCGCCATCCACGCCGGCGGGCGAGGAGTCAATGGCCCTGATTGAACGGGGGGACAGCCTCCTCGCGGCCGAACGATTCCGCGAAGCGGAACGGATCTACCGCGAGGCCCTCCGCAAGGACCCGTATGCGACGGACGCTTACCTGGGACTCACGATGGTTTACGCATCAACAAACGAGAGGGGAAAGGTGGTCGGGACACTGAAAGAGCTCCTCTCCATCCTCACACCAGGGACGGATGATTACGAAATGGTTCTCTGGCAGCTTCGGAGCATGGACCCGGGCGATCCCTGACCGCGGGAAACCCCGGTGACGTACGGTGGTTGCATTTTTACGCTCCGTTTCGTAATATTGGCAAACCACGAAGTTCTTCACCCGTTCCGAGGCCGGCGTCGTGTCATTCCCGCCCAATTTCGTCGATACGTCCTTCCACGGCCTGTCCACACCCGACCGCGACAAACGTCACGATGCCTCCACCCGTCCGCTGAACCCGGAATTATCCGTCGCGTCCGGAGGTCCGCCGGCGCCATGACGCTCCTGCTCTCGGCGCTGAGACTC
>CAZQSM010000154.1:0-3462 GCA_964596065.1 uncultured Chlorobiaceae bacterium
GCCGCGTAGCGGCCGCTGTTCACGTCGACCACCACCATCGCCTCGGTCTGCTCGATGATCAGGTACCCGCCGCTCTTCATCCAGACCTTCGGGCTGAGGCAGACCGCGATCTCCTTCTCGATCCCGTAGGCGTCGAAAATCGGCTCCCGGTCCTTGTAGAGCTCGATCTTGTCCATCAGGGCGGGCGAGGTCATCTCGAGGTAGCCGCGGATCTCCTTGTGGAGCTTCTTCGAATCGACGACAACGCGTTCGACGGAATCGGTGAAATGGTCGCGGATCACGCTCGACGTCGTCGCCATGTCCTTGTAGAGGACCGCCGGCGCCGTCGTGTTCTTCAGCGTGTGCTGGATTTCCTTCCACGTCTCGAGGAGCGACTCGAGGTCCTGGCGCAGGGTCGCTTCCTCCTGGTCGTGCGCCACGGTGCGGACGATGACGCCGAATCCCGCCGGCAGGATGCCGCGCAGGATGTGCCGCAGGCGCCGCTTCTCCTTGAAGTTGTTCATCTTCTTGGAGATGCCGATTTTCCCGTCGAACGGAAGGAGGACGAGGAACCTGCCCGGGAGGGAAATTTCGGAGGTGACCCTCACCCCCTTATGGGCGACCGGTTCCTTGGTCACCTGGACGACGATGTCCTGGCCTTTCTGGATGTCGGGGATCGGGAAGTGACCGCGGCCGTTGTCCCGGCCTCCCCGCCTGTTGTTCTCGCGCGGGGGGGCCGACGCGGCCTGCCGGCTCGCGGTCGCGGAGGGGTGTTGACCGGAAGAATGCTGTCCGGAGGAGGCGTGGCGGGAGACCTCCTCCTCCTCGTCGCCGTCCTCGTCGGTGTCGACGTCTGAATCCTCCCCGAGGAGGGAGGAGTATTCCGAGATGGTGGAGCCGATGTCGGAGAAGTGGAGGAAGGCGTCCTGTTTCAGTCCGATGTCGACGAAGGCGGCCCGGATCCCGGGCATGACCTTCGCGACTTTGCCAAGGTAGATGTCCCCCACCATCCGTTCTTTTTCGGGGGTTTCGACATAGAGCTCAGCGAGCCTTCTGTCTTCGGTGATCGCAATCCTTATTTCGTTTGCGGTGGAATTGATGATGATTTCTTTTCTCATGGCATGCTCTTCGTTCGCTGTGGTCCCCCGGGAGTCCTGCCTGATCGTGAGGCAACGGAGATGCCGATGGAACCGCCGTCGTTATGCAACGTCGCCCGCGTACGGAGGTGGGGGCGAGGAACCGGAACGAAGAGGGGCTTTCCCCCGTCAGGGGAGAAAAAATCTTCAATAAGAGACAACCCAGCATCGTTGACCTGGATCCTGTTGCCGGCGCAGTGAACATTAGTGTGATGGGATTTGGGTTTATTAGAGGAATACTTGAATCAAGTCACCGAAATGTAAGTATTTTTTCAGTTCCTTGCAATGCCCCGCCCGGATGCGTGCCGGGCCAGCTGCGTGTGAAACTGCGCGGAAATGACGGATTTGGGGGGGTGAATGAGCGTGGGAAGGGAAAAAATAAGGCCAAGCTACCCCGTGTCACACAAACGTGACATCCTACCGTTGCTTCCTTCCGGACCTGGCGGGGTTCGGAGGCAGTTTATTGCACGGGACTTGGCCTTAACCGGAGTATACGCAGTTCGGGCCAGAAAATCAACCCCGCGCCCGGCGTCAGGTCGCGATCAGGCGGCGGATCGCCCCGAACAGGTCCTCGGTGTCGAACGGTTTGGTGAGGTAATCGTTGGCCCCGAGCCGCACCGACTCCATCGCGATCGTCAGGTCGTCGACGGCCGTGAGCATGATGACCCGAACTTTCATCCCCCTGTCGCGGACGTGCTTGAGGACGTCGATTCCGCCGACCTTCGGCATCCTGATGTCGAGCAGGAGGACGTCGAAGCGGGCGGCGTCGAGTTTTTCGATCGCGACGTCCCCGTCCGGGGCGACTTCGACGTCGTAGCCCTCCTGTTCGAGCTGGCTCTGGAGAAGCGTGCGGATCGAGTGTTCGTCGTCGACGCAGAGTATCCGTGTTTTTTCGCTCATCGTGGCTCCCTCTCTGTCGCTGGTGGCGTGGTTCAGTGCTTGTGGGCGTCCGCGGGAAAGGTGTGGGCCGTCTTCTCCCACTTCAGGTCCCTCTTCCGGATCAGGGCCCTGAAGAAATGGAGCAGCGCCCGTCCCGTGGCGGTGAAATTGATGACGTTCGATATCGGCAGCCGGAAGACGCTCAGGATGCCGGGCCAGAGCCCGTACACCCGCCGCACCGAGATGAATCGGTGGAATATCCTCCAGAGCATGATCAGGCTGTCGATCACGACGAGGTTCCAGAGCATCGTCCCCTTCACGACGATCGGGGGGAGCTGGCTGTAGGCCGCGAACCCGAACCGGATCGCCTCGTAGACCATGAGGTAGGAGACGACGATGTAGGCGAAGAAGTTGATGGTGTTCGCCATGATCGCCTTCCGGTCCCGGTAGAGGATGAACCTGAACCGACCGCTCCCCTTCCACCCGATCGTCTTCCAGGCCTGGAGGCAGATGCCCATGATCCACCGGCTCTTCTGCCGGATGGAGGCTTTCATCGAATGCGGGAAGTAGCCCCGGGTCCCGCAGTCGATGCCGAACGGCTTGTAGACGAAGAGGAGGTTCGCCTTGCCGAGGGCGAGGCGGAGCGCCAGGTCGTAATCCTCGGTGAGCGATTTCGCCCTGAAGATGTTCCGGGCGAACGACGTGCCGATGAACTCCACGATCCAGCGGTTGAACGCCGTCCCGACGCCGGCCGAGGGCACGAACCCGCTGAAGTACTGCCTGACGAGGACGTCCTTGGTGTGGTGCTCGGCGAATTCGTCGCAGTAGGTCCAGTGGACCAGGTGGGCGTGGCTCGTGTGGAGCGGATACACGGGCATCTGCACCATGTCGTATTCCGGGATGAAGACGTTGTTGATCTTGAGCGACAACGGGTGGATGATGTCCTCGGCGTCGTGCATCAGGATGATGTCGTACCGGAGCCCGGTCTTGTTCTCCCAGCGGAGCATCCCCTGGTGGATCTGGTTCAGGTTGTCGGCCTTGGTCGTGGGTCCGGGCCGGTCGGAGATCACCGCGTGGATGTTCGGGAACCGCTTGCTGATCTCCTCGACCTTGTGGATCGTCTCCGGATCGTTCGGATACACCCCGACGAAGATGTCGTAGTTCTTATACTGGATCGTGCTGACGGCGTGCGTGAGCATCTGCCCGATCACGTCCCATTCGTGCCAGGCGGGAATGAAAATCGCGGTCGGTTTCTCGGGCACCCCGTCGAGGCGTTCGGGGCTCTCGTTCTCGTACCGGTTGAATTTCTTCCGGGCGAAGAAATGGTGGAACCAGTAGTAGACGTCGATGAAGAGGTCGTCGAGGCCGCTGAGGAACAGGAACATCGCGACGAGGAGCGTCGCGTAGTAGAGCTCGTCGTACGAGGCCCTGAAGAATTCAATGAGGGGATCGATCATCGTCAGAATTC
>CAZQSM010000155.1:0-3461 GCA_964596065.1 uncultured Chlorobiaceae bacterium
GCTACATCGTCGAGGGGAGCGTCCGGAAGTTCCAGGACAACCTGCGGATCACGGCGGACCTCATCGACGTGGAACTCGACGAACAGCTCTGGGCGGAGACCTTCAAGGGGACGATGGCCGACGTGTTCGACATCCAGGAACAGGTGTCGAAGCAGATCGTGGACGCGCTGATGGTGAAGCTTTCGCCCAACGAACAGATCGTGTTGACGAAGCGGCCGACGATCGTCGCAGAGGCGTTCGACTGCTACCTCCGGGCGCGGGACTTCCTCTACCGCAGGACCAAGAACAGCCTCCAGTTCGCCATCCAGCTCTTCCAGAAGGCGATCGAGCTCGACACCCGGTACGCCGCCGCCTACGCGGGCCTCGGGGAGGCGTACGCGACGCTGCATTACGATTACGACACGAAGGAGATCTGGGTCGACAAGGCGATCGAGTCGAGCCTGAAGGCGCTGATGTACGACTCGACGGTGTCGGAGGCATACGCCGCGCTGGCGTGGGCGTATTTCTCGAAGAAATCGCTCCAGGAGGCGGAGACCGCAGCCCGGAAGGCGATCGAGCTGGGGCCGAACATCTTCACCGGGTACTGGGTGCTCGCCCGCATCTATCACGTGCTCGGCCGGGACGCGGAATCGGTGGACCTGCTGAAAAAAACCATCGAACTCAATCCCGATTTCCACACCGCCTACGGCGACCTGCGTATGGTGTACGAGCGTCTCGGGGAACAGGAGAAGTACAAGGAGGTCCTCGCCAAACTCCTCGACGTCTTCCCGCGGTACCTGTCGCAACACCCGGACGACGCACGGTCTCACATTTACTACGGCATTGAACTGGCGCAGATCGGCCGGATCGACGAGGCGAAGGCCGAAGTCAGGAAGGCGCTCGAACTGAGCCCGGGCGACCCGCTGATGCTCTACAACGCGGCGTGCTGCTATTCCCGGATCGGGGAGAAGGCGGCCGCGCTCACAGCCCTGAAGGAATCGGTGGCGGCGGGGCTCGAAGATTACGACTGGATCAAGACCGACCCGGACTTCGACAACATCCGGACGGAACCGGAGTACGTCCAGCTCATGAAGGGAAAATAAGGCAACAGGCATTATGACCGGAACAGAGATACTGCATTACAGGATCGGCGACAAGCTCGGCCAGGGCGGAATGGGCGTCGTGTACAGGGCGCAGGACACGAAGCTCGACCGGACCGTGGCGATAAAATTCCTGCCGCAGCAATTGTCGGATTCCGCCGACACCAAGGAGCGTTTCCTCCGCGAGGCGAGGGCGGCGGCCGCCCTGAACCACCCGAACATCATGGGCGTGCACGAGATCAACGACCAGGGCGGATCGCTCTTCCTGGTGATGGAATACCTCGAGGGCGAGACGCTCAAGAAGCACATCGCCGGGCTCAAAACCGGAAGCGGGCTGCCGGTGCCGAAGGCGATCGACTGGGCGGTGGAAATCGCGAAGGGGCTGAAGGCCGCGCACGACAAGCAGATCGTCCACCGGGACATCAAGCCGGAGAACGTGATGATCACCGGCGACGGCCGGATCAAGATCATGGATTTCGGCGTCGCCAAGCTGAAGAACAGCCAGGGCCTGACGAAGACCGGGTCCTCGATGGGCACGCTCTCCTACATGGCCCCCGAGCAGGTCCAGGGCGTGGCGGCCGACCACCGGGCGGACCTCTGGTCGCTGGGCGTGGTGTTCTACGAGATGCTCACCGGCGAGGTGCCGTTCAAGGCGGAACACGAAGCGGCGCTGCTCTATCTGATCGGCAACGAAGAACCGCCCCAGCCGAGCGCGTTCGACCGGAAGATCCCCCACGTCGTGGATGAACTGGTGAAACGGATGATGGCCAAGGACCGTTCGCTCCGGTTCCAGGGCGCGGGTGAGGTGATCGACACGCTCCAGGCCGTAAAAATGGAAATCGAAGGCGCCAGCGCCGCCCCGAAGCGGAGGGCGATCGGCGTGCTGCCGTTCGAGAACATCAGCGCGGACAAGGAGAACGAATATTTCGGCGACGGCCTTACCGAGGAGCTGATCGTCAACCTCTCGCGCCTCAAGGACATCGAAGTCGTGTCGCGGACCACGTCGATGCAGTACAAGGGGACGAAAAAGGACATCAAGACGATCGGCAGGGAGCTGGGCGCGCGGTACATCCTCGAGGGGAGCGTGCGGAAGTTCCAGGACAACCTGCGGATCGCCGTCCAGCTCATCGACGTCGAGGTCGACCGCCAGCTCTGGGCGGAATCGTACAAGGGGAAGCTGGAGGACGTGTTCGACATCCAGGAGCAGGTGTCGAAACAGATCGTCGACGCGCTGATGCTGAAGCTCTCCCCGACCGAAAAAGTCGTCCTGACGAAGCGCGCGACGCTCAACGCGGAGGCGTTCGACATCAACCTCCGCGCGCGCGATTTCCTCTACCGGCTGACGAAAAACAACGTCCACCTCGCCATCCAGCTGTTCAAGAAGGCGATCGAGCTCGACCAACGGTACGCCTCGGCGCACGCGGGGCTCGGGGAGGCGTACGCCACCCTGCACCAGTATTTCGAGGCGCGCGACGAGTGGCTCGACAAGGCGATCGAGTCGAGCCTGAAGGCGCTGATGTACGACCCGACGCTCTCCGAGGCGTACGCGGCGCTCGGGCTCGCCTACTTCGACAAGAAACAGCTCGAGGAGGGGATCACAGCTACGCAGAAGGCGATCGAGCTTGACCCGAACAATTTCGTCGCCTACTGGATCCTCGGGCGCATCTATCACACGTCCGACCGCGACGCGGAGGCGGCGGACTTGTTCAGGAAAACCCTCACGCTCAACCCGAATTTCTACAACGCCTACAATGACCTCGGGATGATGTACGACAAGCTGGGGGACAAGGAGAAGCACGCGCAGACGCTGAAGCAGATTCTGGAATTCTTCCCCGAGTACCTCTCCAAGCACCCCGACGACGGCCGGGCGTACATGTACCACGCCATCCATCTCGCCCAGGCGAAGCGGGTGGAGGAGGCGAAGGCGGAGGGGCAGAAGGCGCTCGAGCTCAACCCCGGCGATTCGCTGATGATGTACAACGCGGCGTGCCTCTATGCGAGGCTGGGGGACAAGAAGCTCGCCGTGGAAACGCTGAAGAACGCCGTCGACAACGGCCAGGAGGATTTCGAGTGGATCAAGCGGGATCCGGATCTGGACGCGATACGGCAGGAGCCGGAATACGTCGAGTTGATGAAGAAGCATTGACCGGGAGTCCACGGGTGGAACGATGGGGAAACATTCTGATTCCTGCAATAAACGAGGTTTCGCCGGGCGCGAATTGCGCACAATCCCGCCAAAGTTGATTTCCATATAATTTCCCCCTACCTTCGACATTACCGTTCGGAGGCTCCTTTCCGCTTTACACTTTTTCTTCATCAAGAGGTCGCTGTATGTCCACAGGCCGTTCATTCCGCCCTTATCGCACAATGGCGATGCTCCTC
>CAZQSM010000156.1:0-3377 GCA_964596065.1 uncultured Chlorobiaceae bacterium
ACAGCGGCAAACACAGGGATCAATGGAACGCCTGCGCGGATTGTCACGACGCGCCGGCGGACTATGGAGTGTTCACCTGCATCTCCTGCCACAAGCACACCCCGGCCGAGACCGACGGACATCACGACAACGTCCGGGATTACATCTACAACCGCACGTCGTGTTACACCTGTCATCGCAACGTATGACGCGGCGACCGGGGTTCATCGGGCTGCTCCTGCCGGCCCTGCTGCTCTTCGCTCCCGGGCCGGCGCCGGGCCAGGCCGCAGGCGCCCGGCGGGGGACGATCACCTACATCTCCGGCGACGTGTATTATGTTTCCCTCGGCTCTCCCTCGGGCATCGCCGACTCCTCGATCGTGGCGGTCGTCGACGGCGCCGACACGGTCGCCACGTTGAAGGTGTTTGCGGTCAGTTCGAAGTCCTCGGCGTGCCGCCTGCTCTCGTCCACCCGCGTCCTGAAGCGGGGAGACGCGGTCGTCTCACGCGGCGTCGAACCAACCCCGGGGTCACTCACCGCAGCGCCGGGCGGGCTGGACGGCGTTGACGGCGGGCCTGCGGACGGGACCGACACACGCAGTGTTTTGATCCGGCGCGACACCTCGCGGTACGATGGCGCCGGCGCAGTTCGCCGTCCCTCCCCGGTCAGCCTGCGCGGAAGGATCACGGCGCAATACCAGACATTCGATGCCGGGAATTCGACGCCCGCCGTCACGCAACCTTCGCTCTCGGTGAGCCTCCGGGGCGCGCTCCGTGACAGTCCCATACGGTTCGAGATCGCGGGCGTGGCCCGCAGCGCCTTCACCGGCCCGACGGGCCTGTTCGGCGCAGGGGGGGTCAACAGGAGCCGGGTGTACAGGCTCTCGGTCGAGTATGACGATTCGCTCACGAGGATCGGCGTGGGGAGGCTCTTTCCATCCGCGGGCCTCCAGTCCGGCTACATCGACGGCCTCGTCGGGGCCCGGAGATTCGGCATCGTGGAGGTCGGGGCCGCGGCAGGGTTCGAGCCGGGCTTCCGGCAGGAGAAGATCACGTCCGACCGGAGAAAGGCGATGGTGTTCGTCGGCGCTTCATCGGCCGCGCCGGTCGCCTGGTCGGCGGCGGCGGCCTACGCGAAGACGTTCCTGCGTTCCGCCGCCGAACGAAGCGTCGTGAGCGGCTCTGCCACACTCTCCCCGTCGCGGGTCTTGCACCTCTCGGCGCAGTCGGAGATCGATTTCCTCGCGGCACGAAATTCCGCGGTGCTCCATAAGCCCCGGCTGAGTTCGCTCCTCGCGCATCTGCATTACCGGGTCTCGGACGCGGTGGACGTCGGCGCCGGCGTGACCGCGTGGAGGCCCGTCTATCCGCTCTCCTACGACCTGGCGCTTCCCGATTCGTTCCGGGACGACAGGCTCTGGGTCAGCCCCTCGCTCTCGCTGCGCGTCATTGCCGGCGGCGGGTTCAGCCTCCGGGAACAGTATTCCCCGCGGTCGACGCCCGGGGGTTTCGGCAGGGAGTATTCCAACGTGGTGTCCGCCGGGCTGGAGGACCTCCTGGGGAGCGGCGTCGGCGTGAGGGTGTCACAATCGTTGAACCACTCCTCCGTCGCGGTCTCGACCGGATACGCGTTCGCGGCGAGGCGATCATTCGGCGACGGGGTGGACGCCGGGGTCCGGTATCAAACCTACCGGAACGAATTCGGGGGGAATGCCGGCATCGGGCGGACGGGGACGCTCGGCCTCGACATCGGTGCGGCGTTGCCGGGATCGTTGTACCTGATGCTCGGCGGTGAGTTCTCCTCCGGGTCGTTTTCCGACCAGCGGCTGTTTTGGGGCAGCCTCAGCTGGAGGTTCTGATGGAGTCGGCCATCACCCTCGTCATCTTTCTCGTCCTGGTCTCGGTGATCGCCGTGCCCTACTGGGTCCGCGCCGCCCGTAAGCGGCGGACGGCACTGGAGAGCCACGGCCGGGCCGCGAGCGCGGGCCTCAACGAGCCGGCCACCCTCCATCCGCGGATCGATATCGGCACCTGCATCGGCTGCGCCAGCTGCGTGAGGGCGTGCCCGGAGCAGGTGCTGGGCATCGTCGGGGGCGTCGCCGCGGTCATCCACGGAACGCGTTGCGTGAGCCACGAGCTCTGCGTGGCCGCCTGCCCGGTGGGCGCGATCACGATGGGCTTCGGCCGGCCGCGCGCGGGGATGGAGATCCCGCAGTACGACGAACATTTCCAGACGAACGTGCCGGGGCTCTACCTCGCCGGGGAGGTCGGCGGCGTCGGGCTCATCAGAAACGCGTTCAACCAGGCCATCGCCTCGGTCGGGCATATCGCCTCGGCCGGCCGGGTCGCGCCGGGCGGCGCCGTCGGGCCGGGCGGCGCCGATGGACCGCTTGACCTCCTCATCGTCGGGGCCGGCCCGGCGGGGTTCGCGGCGGCCCTGAGCGCGAAGCACCGGGGCCTGTCGTTCAGCGTCCTCGAACAGGGATCGCTCGGCGGTTCGATCCTCCATTACCCCCGGAAGAAACTGGTCCTCACCTCTCCCGTGGAGCTCCCGCTCTACGGCAGGTTCGAGGGGCCGGAGATCAGCAAGGAGGAACTTCTCGGCCGGTTCGTCTCGTCGGTCCGGCGTTTCGGCATCCAGGTCCGGGAGGACGAAAAGGTCGAGGCGATCGAACCGGTGGACGGACGGTTCCGGATCACGTCGAACCGCGGTGTGACCGAAGCGCGTTCCGTGATCCTGGCGATCGGCAGGCGTGGCAGCCCCCGAAAACTCGGCGTGACGGGCGAGGACCTCCCGAAGGTCTCGTACCAGCTGATCGAGGCCGAATCGTACACCGGCAGGCACCTGCTCGTCGTCGGCGGCGGCGACAGCGCGGTGGAGGCGGCGGTGGCGCTCGCGCGGCAGAAAGGCAACGTCGTGACACTCAGCTACCGGAGGGACGATTTCGTCAGGCTGAAGGAGAAGAACGAGCGCAACATCCGCGCGATGATGGCCGACGGGAAAGTGCGCGTCGAATTCGGCAGCGAGGTGGAAACCATCGGGGCCGACGCGGTCTCGTTGAAGGCCGCCGGCGGCCGGGGCCGGACGATCCCCAACGACGGGGTGTTCATCTTCGCCGGCGGCGAACTCCCTTCGGAGTTCCTGAAAAAGGCCGGCATCGCCCTCCGCACGGAGGAGAGGGTCCCCGCTCCGGCGACTCCCCCCGCATCCGCGACACCCCCCGCTTCGGCGACTCCCCCCGCATCCGGGACGGCATAGCCCTTGAGTTTCGCGGGAAAATTCCCGTCTTTGGTGGAAACGACCGGTCATCATGAAATACCTCATCATCCTCGGATCCCTCGTCGTCGTCGCCTCCCTCGTGTACGTCGGCATGCGTTTCTTCCGCTCCGCCGTCAGGC
>CAZQSM010000157.1:0-3367 GCA_964596065.1 uncultured Chlorobiaceae bacterium
TAACTCGAGAGCATATCCCAGTCGCGCGCCATTCCGAGCGCCGAATTGATGATCCAGGTGAAGGCCAGGCCGCAGGCGGTGAGGATCAGCAGGAAGCGCAGGACCGGGCTCGTCCGGCGTTCCTCCTTTAGCAGCGCGGGCAGCAGTACGAGCGGTATGAAGATGCCGAAGGGCACCACGAGCGAGTGGGCGTTGAACCAGTCGAGCAGGTGGTCAAGCGAAAACATCGCATAGGGGAAATTACCGTCGACGGAGCCGAACAGCGGAAGAAAGTCGACGCTCTTCCCCGTGAACTTGTCCACGAGCTGTCCGACATTCACCCCCACGGCAACCAGGATGGCCACGCCCGCAGCCGCCAGTCCCCCCAGGATCGCCACCGATTTCACCCAGCCGACGCGGTAGCGCGACAGGAGCAGGAACAGACCGCTCGGGAAGAGGATGAGCGTGCCGAGGTTCAACCCGGGCAGGAGTGCCAGGACCGCCAGCGGGACCGCGATGTGGATCCTCCGCTCGAGCGCCAGCCACCCGGTGAGGGCGTAGGCGATCGTGGCGACGTACTGTAAAACGTAATTCTCGACGTAACCGAAAAAGAACTGGGTCCCGGCGCCCGTGAAGAGGAACAATCCGAGCAGGACACGCTCCACGGGCGGTCGGGGGAGGGTCTTCACGAACCAGGAGACCAGCAGCACCATCAGCCCGCCGGCGATCAGGTCGATGGTGGCGTAGACCTCCCGCGGGTGCGTGTTCGGCCCCGACGGATCGATGTTCATCGCCCACCGGTAGATCACGTTCAGGAGCGGCTGGTTCTTGAAGCTCGAAATCACTTCATCTCCCCAGTTGGATTTGGGTATCGAGCGGATCAGGATGGCGCCGTCGCCGAGCAGGTGGAGTTCGGCGGCAAAACCGTACCCGAGTGCCACGAGGGCGCCCACCAGGGCGGTGTTGATCAACGGCGACGGGACCACGGCCAGCCGTTTGACGAAGCGATCGAGCCTTTTCCCGATGGACTCGCCCATGCCGGGATGCAGCAGGGCGAGCGAAAGGGCAAGCGCTCCGAACCCGACGGCCGGGGGTAGAAATGCGAAGAGATGGACTCCCCAGGTCAGATGCGATGGGAGAAGCGTCCCCGCGATGTGGAGCGCGATGACGATGCCGCAAGTCGCGAGTAACAGTCGGGAGGGCAGATTCATGGCTTCAAGGTTCGACGTTTCCCGGCGGCTTTGCCATTGTGATCCCGCGTCAACGACACCCGGGCCGTTTCGCGCGCGATCTCGTCGACCAGCTCCCTCACGTTCACGTCATTGGGGGCAGAGCTGAGATACCTCTCCAGGTATTTCAGGGCGGCGGGGTACTCGGACAGGAAATAACTTGCATACCCGGCATACCTGAAGATCTGGGGGTCGGTCATCCCAAGCCGGATCGCCTCGACCGAGTGCTGCAGTGATTCTCGATACTGATGCCGCCCCAGCGTGAGCATGCCGAGGTTCGCGTGGGCGATCGTGTACCCGGGGTCGAGCCGGAGCGCCTCATTCAGCAGGGATATCGCTTTCGCCGAATCGCCCCGCGTCGCGTACTCCAGCGCGAGGTTGGAGTACACTCCCGGGTCGGTCGATTTTCCCCCGGCCGAAAGACGAAGCATCCTGAACACGTTGTCGCCGTCGCCGAGGGCGCGGTAACAATCGGAAAGGTTCGCCAGTATGCGCGGGTGCGAGCTGTCGATGGCCATATATCGTTCGTACCACCTGACTGCGCCCTCGTAGTTTTTCCGTTTGTACAACGTCGCCGCCAGGTGCTCGTAGTAGAGTTTCGGAAACACTCCGCTCAATTCCGGAGCCGTCAGGACCTCGGCGCGGGCGAGATGACGGGTTTCGTCGGCGTTGATGCCGACCCAGGCGAGCCACCGGACGATGGCGACCACGCATAGCATCGCGACCGCGTGACGGACCTCCCGCGAACGGAGAAGTAACGTCAGAAAATAGACCGCCAACAACCGGAGCGGGGTGAAAAAGTTTGCCAACGAATCCCAGTCCCTCGCCATCCCGAGGCCCGGGGAAATGACGAAAGAGACCGCCAGACCGACGCCAGCGGCGCAGGCCAGGAAGCGGAAGACGGGATTGCCCAGGTACTCCCTTCCCGGCACCAGGATCGACCCGATCACGACACACGCCAGGCTGAACGGGGCGATATGGGCGTGGGCGTTCGCCCAGTCCACGAGATGGGCGATCGAGAACATTCCATAGGGCGAGCCGCCGGGGGGGGTGGTGAGCGGGAGGAAATCGGATCGGATCTTCTGTTCGAGATACCGCGCCACCGACGCAGGATCCAGGATGATGATGACGGCCACCCCGACGGCGGCGCACCCTGCCATCGCCATCAGGAACGCCCTCCGGCGACTGTTCCACCAGGGGAGGAAGAGGAGGAGTCCGGTCGGAACAAAGACCAGGCCGGCGATGTGGAAACCGGGCACCGTCACCAGGATCGCGAGAGGCAACCAGAGGGGCGCCTTCCGTTCCAGGGCGAGCCAGCCCGTGATCAGATACGCCGACACCGCCACGTAGAAGAACATATAATTTTCCACGTAACCGAAAAAGAATTGAACGCCCGCCCGAAACAGGAGGAGAATCCCGAGGAGCACGGCATCGACGGCGGAGATTGAAAGGGATTTCAGGAAGTAGATGACGAGCAACAGGTACGCGATCCCCGCGATTCCATCCGCGAGACGGTACAAAACGATCGGCTCGAGCGCTCCGCCCCCTCCGAAGATCCACTGGATCAACCGGAGGCTCTGATAGGTGAGGGGCTGGTTCCGGAAGTTGGCGCTTACGTCCTCGATCGAGGGGAGTTTTGGCGTGAGTTGCAGGATCAGTTCGCTGTCGCCGAGGAGGTGCAACTCGGCGGGGAGAAGAAACATCATCCCCACCCAGATCGCCAGAAGACCGAGGAGGGGCAGGGCGGGCGGGAGTTGGCCGAACCAACGGACCGTCGCCGAGAGCCTGCCGAGCAACGCCCTCCGGACGGCCGGAATGAGGACCAGGAGGCCCGCCAGAAGCGCGGAAATCGACCACTCGAGGGGGTAGAAGGCGAAATAATGGAGCCCCCAGTTGTAATGGGAGGGGGAGAGGGCGGCCCAGAGGTGCAGGGCGATGAGCGCGCCGACGAAAAAGGTTAAAATTCTGTTAAAATTGGCCATCGGTGGGAAAATATACAGGAAAAATGGTACACATACCACCATCGCACCAAGTCTCTATTGAATGATTTATACGGATTTACTAGATTGATGGGCTAATCGAAACCATCTTTTCATTCATTGCCCGAGCCATCGATCTCGTTCTCGGTCATCGTACCGACGTATAACCGCCTCCCGTTG
>CAZQSM010000158.1:0-3337 GCA_964596065.1 uncultured Chlorobiaceae bacterium
GCCCCATCAGGTCGGCGACCCCCGGCTCAGCGCCGGCGACGGACATCTCGAGCCCCGGCCTCGAGGACTCCGGCGCGTCCGACGGGTCGGAGCCGTACGTCTCCTGAACGCCGCCATACGACTCCTGCGCGCCGCCGTAGGTTTCCTGGATCTCGCCGCCGTGAATTCCCCCCGCGTCCGGTCGATCGGGGGTGAAAAAGAACGGCATCGCCTCACGGAAGACGAACCCGAAGACCAGGACGATGACCGCGAACGACCCGGCGGCCACGACGGTGATGATCCTGCGTGCAAGCCCGTCGGCGATCCGGGCGCGTTTTCGATGTGCGGCGGCGTTCATTGACACCGTCAATATATTACGATAGTGTCATTCCTCCATTACCGGGATGTTACGGAATCGTTAAGAACCGGGGCGCGACGCCTTTCCGGGAGGAGGTCCCTGCGTCCGCGAAACCCTTGTCGAAGTGTCAAAATCTCTCTACATTAACAGACTTTCACGGTTCAACGACGACTGCCCACGATATGTCAGATCTTCGGAATGCCCCGGCCGCGGTTGCGATGGCGACCCTGCTCCTCGTTTCCGGCCTGGCCGGCCAGGAGGACACGGCGAAGACGTACACGATCGACGAGGTCGTCGTCACCGGCACCCGCTCCGCGAAAAAAATCCTCGACGTCCCCTACCCGGTCGAGCGGGTGTCCGGCTCAGACCTCACCTTCGACCGCAAGGTCGCCGTGGACGACGCGCTCCGGGCCATACCGGGGCTCTTTCTCCAGTCCCGGTACGGGAACCACGACGTCCGCATTTCGATGAGGGGGTTCGGCAGCCGCTCCAACACGGGCATCCGCGGGATCAGGATCCTGCTCGACGGGATACCGGAGTCGGAGCCGGACGGCCAGACCCGGATCGAGGCGATCGACTTCAACTCCCTCGGCGCGATCGAGCTGATCAGGGGGAACCTCTCCTCGGCGTACACCAACGCGCCGGGCGGCGTCATCAATTTCATCAACGACATCGGACCGGGGCCCTCGTCGGTCCTCTCCTTCAACGAAACCGGTTCCTTCGGCCTCCGGGGCAACGGCGTGAAGGCGAAATTCAATTCCCCGGAATACCGGTCGCTCGCCACGTACCAGAACCACGGCGCGCGCGGATTCCGGCCGCACAGCTCCGACTCGTGGCACATCGTGAACGCGGGCGTGCAGGTCACCCCCGGCGATTTCACCACGCTCGCCGTCCACCTCTATTACGTCGACGGCATCATCCGCCTCCCCGGTTCCCTCACCCGCGCGAAGTTCGACGCCGACCCGTGGCAGGCCAATCCCCGCGACGTCTCCCGCGACGCGAGGAGGCTGACGAAAAAGGGGCGCCTCGGCGTCCGGTACAGCGCATTCTTCGGCGCGGAGCGGCAGCACGAAATCGAAGTCACCGGATACGGGACGGTCAAGTATTTCGAGCGCCTCGCGAGGACGTTCAGGATCTTCAACCGGAACGGCGTGGGGATGAGCGCGCATTACACCGGGAGGTTCGGATTGTTCGGCCTCGGGGACGAATTCACCGCGGGGGTCGACGCCTTCTACCAGAGCGGCCCGATCGAGGAATACCGGAACATCGGGGGGACGAAGGGGGACATCCTCGAGGGGATCACGAGCGAGGCGATTCGCAACAACGGGCTCTTCCTCCAGAACATCCTGGCGCTCGTTCCGGACCGCCTCGACCTGATGGCCACGCTCCGGTACGATAACATGACCTTCTCGGCGGACAACCGGCTCTTCGAACTGCGGAACGCGCGCCGTCAGTTCAACCGCGCCACGCCCAAGGCGGCGCTCAACTACAAGTTCACCCCGCTCGTCGCGGCCTACGCGTCGTACGGACTGAGTTACGACACGCCCGCCGACAACGAAATGGACAACTACCCCACCAGCTCGAACCCGACTCCGCTCCTCAATCCCGACCTGCGCGCGCAGAAATCGAAGAACCTGGAGGCGGGGATCAAGGGATCCGTCGAAGGCCCCGGGAAGGATCCGGACGGCGGCAACCGTTCCGGTTCCGGGAACGGCCTCTTCGGCCGGATCAAATATGAGCTGTCGGTGTACCGGATCCTCACCGACGACGAAATCGTCCCGTTCGACGTGTTCGGCGACGTCTTCTTCAGGAACGCCGCGACATCGGACAGAACGGGGATCGAGGCGGGTGTCACCGCCGTCATCGCGCGGGAGCTGACGCTTCGCGCGGCGTACGCCTGGTCGGACTTCACATACTCCGAATACGCGGCCGGCTCGACCGAGCTCGATTCGACCGGGGCGGTCGTCGAAATCGAAAGGGACTTCGGCGGCAACAGGCTCCCGAGCGTGCCGGAGCACAACCTCACGCTCAGCGTGACGTGGGAGAGGCCGATCGGCGGGAACGTCACAGGGTTCCTGCGGCCCACCTTCCGCGCAATCAGCGGGCTCTACGCAGACGACCGAAATTCGGAGAAGGCCGGCGGCTACCGTCTCCTCGACGCCGTCGGGGGACTCGACATCGGGGCCGGCCGGCTGAACATCGTCCTCTCGGGCGGATGCCTCAACCTCACCGACAGGAGGTATGTCGCGTTCGTGAACATCAACGCCGCGACCGGGGAATTCTACGAGGCGGGCGCGCCGAGGAACTGGTTCGCCGGCCTCAACGTCGGATACCGATTCCAATGACGAAGTTCGCGCTCCAGATCGCGCTCGCCGGAGGCCTGGTTGCCGCCGTCATCGCCGGGACGATGGTCGCGCCCGCATCCGGGGGGGCGGCGGGGCCGGCCGGCCCCCGGATGGGGGACCTGGTTCACCGTCCTTCGTTCCTCGCGGGTCCGAACCTGAGGATCCACCCGGGGCCCGTAACGCAGACTGAGCCGTTCATCGCCCGGCACCCGCTCGACGACAACATCCTCTTCGTCGCCGCCAACACCATCAATTTTTCCACCGGTTTCATCAGCGAGGGGGTTTACGGAAGTTCGGACGGCGGGAGCGCCTGGTACGGATCAGACACCTGTTCCGGCGCGCCGGTGCAGTTCCACCGCGGGGACCCCGGCATCGCCATCGACAGGAACGGCACGTTCATCCTGACGCGGCTCGGTTTTTCCCCGGGGCTCTACGCGCATTCCTCCACCGACCGGGGCGCGACATGGTCCGCCCAGAAACAGGTCGCGTCGAACGACCAGGACCGGGCCGACGTGGCCACGGACGGCGACCCGGCCAGCGGGCATTTCGGGACATCGTACGCGTCCTGGGTCAGGTTCGCTCCCCCCTATCCCGTCTTCATCGCGGCGACGACCGACGGGGGCGGGAGCTGGGGAGCTCCCGCGCAGGTCAACAA
>CAZQSM010000159.1:0-3320 GCA_964596065.1 uncultured Chlorobiaceae bacterium
GGCATGATCCGTATCGCGGCCCGCTCAGGCTGCCTGATCGTCGCGGCTCCCGACCTGTCCAACGGGTGCAGTGTGAGCCGCCCGTTCTGGATGATTTCGAGTGCGATCCATGCCGGCGGCTGATCGGGGTCGGTGAGCTCCCAATGAATCGTCACGGGTGGAGCGGCGCCCCGGATAACGATCGCCCTGCCCGAAGAATCGGACGGGTCGTCGGCGGTCATTATTTCAAGCATCGAACCGCTTTCGAATCGGGCGTCGAAGAGCCCGCCGGGAGGGACCGGAGGCAGCTCGAACATCGCGCACGTTTCCGGCGGGACGGACCCACCGGAAACGTACAACGACTGGCGCCGCCCGAGGCCATCCGTGATTGAGAGGGCAGCCGCCCGATCCACTCCCTCCAGCCCCGATGCGCCTGCCATCCCATCCAACCCGTTCCAAGGGAACACTTTCGGGATCGCGATCGACGACTGCAACTGAAGCGTCCCGGCCCCGTCCATCTTCACCCAGTACCCCCTCCCGGGTTCGAGCGTTGATGCGGGTTCGTAGCCCGCGGCGCCGAAGGCGAAAAACCGGGACGCGATGCCCGCCCCGGCCGGAATGATCGAGCCGGTCGGCACGAAGCCGGACGTACCGCCGATCAGATTCCACTTGTCCCGGACCGGGACGGTTACGCTGTCGAAGAAGGTTCCCGGCGCGCCGTCGACGCCGGCCTGGAGTTTCTTCATCCAGTAGCCGCGCCCCGGCCGGAGCGAATCGTTGACGTGGTTGTAGTCGAAGACGTATTCGTAGACGGGCCCTCCGGGAAAGAGGTTCACTGCCGAGTCATCGCCGTTGTCGGGCATCACCGGAAGGGAGACGATGTTCCAACCATCCCGTTCGGGCTCCGGATTTCTCGGAGAGAATCTGACGCACCAACCATTGCGCGGACGGGTTTCGATTGGAAATCCCATCCGGTTGACCAACACATTGCGGCTGTATTCCGGTGTGGAGAAGGGATCGGCCTGCATCCCAACGACGGAAAGCGAATCGGAACCGAAACCCCCGGTGCTCGGGTATTGAAACTCGACTGTACCTAGGCACCGGTTCAGGACCACCCTGAAAGTAAACTCACCTGGAACTCCCAGCCACCCGAATGGGGCGATGCCCATCGAATCCCACTGCACGATGAACGCGCAGGGGTCTCCGTCGTCGCCATACCGTATGATACCGTACTGCCCGGCGGTGTCTCCGACCATCAAGTTGTCCCACATCGGCGCGATTACCGGATACGCGATGCCGGGAGATGTCGGCGTCGCGGAAATGTTCAGAAAACTCTCCCACATCGAATTGCGATCAATTTTAATCGTATCGGTAACGGTTTTTCCCAACCCGATCGCACCGTCGACCGACACCCAGGCGTAGCGGTATTGTTCGCCGAAGAGCGTCATCGGCCCGCCGAGGTCGAACGGTCCGGCGATGCCGTCATCCCCGTCGACCGTTCCCGGAGCGAGGGGATCGAAAAATTCAGCCGTGTCGATCGCCACACCGTTCGCCGAGAGATCGCGTTCGACGCAGGTGAGCGCCGTGTCGATGCCGTACCATCGCCTGCCGAACGGGGCGATCGAGATGGTTCTGGGCTTCGAGTATGATTCGGCGCCCGCCAGGTCAAGGGCCCTGATCCTGTAAACCACGGACGCGGGCCCGGGCGGGGGGGAATATTCCGTTTCCCATAAGTCGGCGCCGAGATATGTCATCGCAATCTCGGGTTGCAGGACGCCGTCGATCTCCTGAATCAGCGTGACGTTCGCTACGCCGGCCATCGCCGGATTCGACGGATCGCAGTCGGTAACGAGGGCATCGATGTATGCGGGAGCGCCATCGAACATGGTTCTGGCGATGGGAGCGGGATCCTCGATGCGCGGCGGGATATTTGTTATCACCGTCATGCTGTACCAGAGGTTGAAAAGTGCTACGTCCAGCGTGTCGCCACTTAACCCCCAGCGCGCGTACCAGCCTGCCGGCGATAAGTCGGCGGTGCAATAACTCGAAGGACGCGATTGAATGTCGTGATAGAATTTCCACATCCTCGACGGGTAATCCTCATCCCCGCCGGACACCCGGAATCCAACAGCCCCGAATTCCGTCCTGACGGCCGGATCCACCCCAGAACAGGCGGCTGAATCGCCATCGCAACCGGCAACTTCGATCGAGAAGAAGAGGTTATCTCCGGCTGTCACGCTCAAGGTGTCTCCGGTCGCCGACATCGCGACGTGGTTGATCGTCTGTGGGGTAACTTCTTTCGGGAACCCTCCGTAGCCCCATCGCTCCCGGCCGATCGGAGGAGTCGAAGGGATGAGCGAATGCTCGGTCGTCGAGACCCACGCCGTGTCGGTGGCATCGTCGGGAAACGCCGCGATGCCCACCTCGGGATCGTTCGAGTTGATCCAGTAACCCCACGACTGGCATCCCGGCTGGAACGGTCCGGGACGGACACCGGGCCCGTACTCCCGGCCCACGAGGGACTCATGAACACGTACGTAGACGAGCGAGTCATACGCCCCGATCCAATTCCATTGCATCCAGAAAATGGAATCGATCGTCCCGGATGCCTTCGCCGTCAACCACTGCCCGATGACGTCCCGGTGGTCGGCTCCAAAATTCGAATTGGTGGAATAGCTGACAGGGTCGGGTCCGAAGTGGAACTTATCGCCACAGATCGGGGTGGCGGCGGGTCCTGTTCGGCGCATCAGCTTTTCGATCAGCGCCCGAGAATCCTCGCCCGGTGCGATCGGCAGAACTTCGCCCGCCGGAGAAACAAGATAGCGTTCTTGTGGCTGGGCCGCGCATATTGACAGAAGGCTGGCGAGGGAGGATAGGAGCGGCAATCTCACCATGACGGCTTCAACTATTGAGTGACGGCGGGTGGCCCCGGACGGTCCGTAACCGGGGTCCTTGAGGGAATATACCAATGAGAGATCATCGGGTCAATTCCCATCCCGACATCTCTTTCCGGATATCACCCTCAGGCCACCCCGTGGGGTGATACCCTGGGTCTGCTCCTCTCCCGTCCCGATCTACGTTCATCCCGTTTCCAGCCACGTCCGTCCCCTCCCTACCCACTTTCATCCCCTCCTTACCCCACGAAATACCCCCTATTTGGCATATTTATGGGATACCCCGATATTCCGCTAAATTCGAGTGTTTTTAGATGTCGCGCTGGCAGAAAAACGCCCTAAAAACAGCTTAAAACCACCGATTTTCTGGTCAAGGCTAGGGGTCGGGTGAACCCCACCAAAATCTTTAAAAACGGCCAAAATAACTTGACTTTCAAGTATAAAAGC
>CAZQSM010000160.1:0-3289 GCA_964596065.1 uncultured Chlorobiaceae bacterium
TCCCCTGGCCGAAGAGCCGGTAGGAGACGTTGACCGCGCCGATGCCGTTCAGGTTCGAGAACTCGATGCCGAGCGGGAGCGGAAGGCCGGGGGTGAACTCGCCCGCCGAGGTCCGGAGGACCTGTTCGCCGAACTGTGCCGTCGCGGGGGCGGCCCAGATCGTCGTGAGCGCGAGGAAAATCATGGCGGGGAGCGCCGCTCCGTGGCGCGTCCCTCGCGACAAACCGCCGGGCTTCTTCATGGTGTCAGGGGGTTGAAGTTGTCAGCGTTCGGTTCGTGCCGCCCGGGAGACCGTACGGTCTCCGGTGTTAATTCCTGTACCTGATCCTCAGCTCCTTCTCGTTGCCGCCGCCGTCGCGCAATTTCAGGTCGAGCTCACGCGGCGTGCCGCCGGTCGCCGACCTGCGGGCCGCGGCGAGTTCCTCCACGGTCGCGGGCCTCGCGCTGAGCGAGCCGTCGGCGTTCGAAAACGCGATGTAGCCGGCCGGGACGTCGATGTTCCGGTCGGAGATCTTGTTCAGCAGGTTGACGAGCCCCTCCGGGAGGACGAGCGTGTCGTTCCCCTTCCCGCTGCTCCAGGAGCCCATCGTCCCGCGGATGGAGGCGACGGAGGTCGGGGAGGTGAACCTGAACTTCTCGTCGGTCCGCTGTTTCTGGATCTCGAAGCCGTACGATCCCTCGGCGGCGTCGATGCTCCGGACCGTGCTCCGCCCGTCCACGGCGGTGGTCATCGCGATCTCAGACTGCTCCCTGACGCGCACGATACTGCGGTCGTTGAATTTCAGGATGGCCAGTGATTGCTGTCCCGTCTTCACCCGGTCGCCGGCCTTCAGGACGGCGCCCTTTTCGGCGGAGTTCCATTCGGCGGTCTCGCCCCTCAGCGAGACGTCCCGGACGACTTTCGTGATCAGCGCGAGCGAGGCGCCGGGCGGCCGGAAGCCGAATGCCGCCAGCGACGCGATGAGCGCGATCGCCGCGGCGGCGCGGAGTGACGGAAACGTGTGTCGTCGGAAGGTATTCATCGGTGCCCCTGCTTATTCAAATGTGAGTTCGGAGGAATCGACCGCTTCCTGAAGGGCGTCGAGGAGCTTCGCCAGCTCCGCCTCGCCGAGCGCGCTCCCGTCGAGCTCGTACTCCCCGGTCGGTCGGAATCCGCCCTCCCGGATGGTCCTGAAAATGTCCGGGTACTGGGCGCCGTACATCATCTCCAGCCGGGCCAGGAGTGCGTCGTAAAATGTGCCGCCTTCCGAGACGGTGAAGGTGGAGAGCGGGCTCGAAAGATCGACGGTGCCGCCGCCGGCGACGCGGGTGAGCGTCTGGACGCGCCACACGTACGACTTGCCCTGTTCGAGGGGCCGGCCCCCGCTGTAGAGGTACGAGCGTTCGACGCTCAGCTCCGCCTCGAGCATCGGGGGGTCGCGGTCGATCGCGTCGTCGGGGGTCTGCCCGGGCCGCAGTTCGGCGACGGTGAGCCGCGCCGCGGTCCCCTCGTGGTAAAATTCGAACAGCGGAAACTCGCTTACCCCTTCGCCGTCGCGCGGGGAGATCAGTTCCACGCGGCTCGGGTTGCCGAGCCGGATCACGACGTCGACCGGCGCGGCTTCGGGGCAGTTCTCGAGGCTGAACGTGAAGGTGTAGACGCCGGCCGGCAGGAGCCCCGACGAGAGCGTCCGCTCCTCGACGGCGTCGCGGGCGGCCTCGATGACGTCGAACGATTCGAGGCGGATCTCCTTCGACTGGCCCAGGTCGAGATTGGTGATCGTTCGCCCGCCCACCGGCACCGAAAACGGTTCCGATTTCATGATGGCCGCGGGCTGGAATTCCTCGCCCGTGGCCAGCTGGATCATCAGCACGATGTTCATCTGCACGCCCTCGGCCGGGGCCGCGCCCGCGTTGGAGATATTCACCGTGAAGAGGAGTCCGCGCGATTCGAAATGGTTCACGTCGAAATCGGCGAGGGTGAGCTGCTGGACGGGCACCTGCGTCGCCGTCAACCCGAGCGGGCAGGGGGGCTGCGCGGACGAGGGGGGCGGCGTCATCAGCATCAGCGCCGCCGCCGCTGCCAGGAGGGCGAGCCGGGATATCTTGTGCGAGGGATTCGTCATACCCGCTCCGGATGAAAATTCGAAAAAGTATACTTAAAATCGAGCGCGAACGCAAGATTTTGCCAGTCCGGGTAATATAATAGAACGGGTCGGATAAATCGCGTGAGGGGAGTCACGCGGTGTGATCAGAAGCGGGAGATGTCATTATAGATGATAAACGCCATAAAGGCCAATAACAGTATGAAACCGACCTGCTGGACGGCGATTTTGATCTTGTGGGGGATCTCCCGGCGGATCAGTTTTTCGATGACCAGGAGGACGAGGTGACCCCCGTCAAGGGCGGGGATCGGGAGGATGTTCAAAATGGCCAGGCTCATGCTCAACTGGGCCATGAACCAGAGGAATGCCAGGAGGCCGTATTCGGCGCTCTGCGTCGCCAGCTGGGCGATGGCGATCGGGCCGCCGAACGACTGCTGGACCGAGGCCTCGCCGACGACGATTTTCTTCATCGTGAGGGCGAAGAGCCGCACCGTCTCGCCGGCCTCGGACACCCCCTCGCTGATCGCCTCGCCGATGGAATAGTCGGTGTGGCGCAACGGGCCCTGGTACACGCTCAACAGTCCGACGCCGATCTTGCCGCTGTCGTTGACCGTGACGCTCCCCGACATGAGTCGGGGGCCCCGCTTCCATTGCATCTCCACCGGCTTCCCCGGGTTCGAGCGGAGGATGTCGAAGATCTGCTGGCGGCTTTCGATCGGGACCGACGCGAGCGCGACGAGCGTGTCGCCGGCGAGCAGCCCCGCGGCCTCCGCCGGCATCCCGCCCTGCACCGTCTGGATGAACGACACCGAGTTCCCGATGTGGAACCCGAGGTTTTCCATTGAAAATTCCGGCGACGCGGGCCGGCGTATGGTCACCGACGTTTCCGACCCGCCCCGCTCCACGACGAGGGAAAGGTCCCGCCCCATGTTCTCGATGTAGACCTGCTGCTGGAGTTCCTCCCAGCTGGAGACGGGGGCCCCGTTGACGCTGACCACCCTGTCGCCGCCGCGCAGGCCCGCTTCCGACGACGCGCTCCCGGCGGTGACGTACCCGATCCGGGTCGTGTCCATCGAATCCTTGCCGCGGAGCGAATGGATCATCGAGAAAATCGCCACCGCGAGGAGGACGTTCATCACCACGCCCGCGCAGATCACCGTGATGCGGGCCCACATCGGCCTCGCCCGGAACTCCCACGGCTGCGG
>CAZQSM010000161.1:0-3262 GCA_964596065.1 uncultured Chlorobiaceae bacterium
TAGCGTCCGCTTCCCGCCGCCCCGATGTATCCCGGTTCGTTCCCCCGGTTCACCCACCGCGATTGAAGAACGTTTGACCGTTGCCCCCAATTTCCGTACATTGTCCGACACTTCCGCCGTCGCATAACTGATCGTCCGTTTCCAGGTTCCTCCGTCAATGATCCCCACCCCCGCCATACGGTTCATGTTGGTTGCAGCGCTGCTGGCAGGGGGGCCGTGTCTGTGGCGAGGCCCCGGGGCGCAGGAGAGGGGGGACGCGCCCCGCGTTTCCTCTGCCGCCGGGACACCCACGGCCGCCGCGCTCACCGTGAACCGTCTCACGATGTGGGCGAACACGGACGGCGTCATCGGATACAATCCCGCGCGGCAGGGGCCCGGCGTCGTCTATCCCCGCGGAAGTTCGACGGTGGTGGCGCGCGAGGGGCTTGTCTGGGGCGGGTTCGTCCGTGACGGGGGGTTTCCGATCCTGCGCATCGGCGGACAGACCTCCCAGAGCGGGACGGCGCCGGGGAGGATCGTCCGGCCCGGGGTGGCCGAGAATCCGGCCAGCGAAGAGGTGAGGATGTTCAGGATCAGGCGGGACTGGGCCACGGGCGACCTCCGCCGCGACGCGGCGGAATCGTACGGCATCCCCGATGTACTCGTCACGGCCGGCGACCTCGGGCGGTTGCGCGAACAGTACCGCCGCGACTGGCTGGAGTGGCCGTGGGAGAAGGGCGCGCCGTATTACGAGCGGAACGGCGTCCCCGGATACCAGCCCTCCGCCGACGGCATCCCCGACTCCCTCGAAGACGAACCGGGCCTCGCCGGCGCGGACCAGGTGGTCTGGTTCGTCGTGAACGACCTCGACAGCGCCGCGGGCGCGGGCCTCTATAACTCGCCCCCGATCGGCCTCGAGACGCAGGTGACCTGCTGGGCCTACAACCGGGCCGGCGGGCTCGGCGACGTCGTCTTCCAGAAATACACCATCATCTACAAGGGGGGCGCCCTGACTCCTTCGGACGCGCAGATCGACTCGATGGTGGTCTCGAAATGGGTTGACGCCGACATCGGCAACTTCTCCGACGATTACGCCGGTTACGACGCCGCGGGCCAGATGATGTACGCGTACAACGCCGAGGCGAGGGACCTGGAATTCGACAAGGTGCCGGCCGTGCCCTCCGTGGTCGGGTACGCCCTCCTCCAGGGTCCCAGGGTCCCGCGGGCCGGTTCGACCGCGTTCTGGAACGGCGGCACGATCGACGGGTACACGAATCTGCCCGCGTCGGCCTTCACCTACACCGACGGCGACACGAGGGTCGGCGACTCACGCCTCCGGTCGAACGCCGGAACGGTGACGATGTGGTACGTGATGAACGGGTACCAGGGCCTCTTCACCAGTCCCCCGGCCTGCCTCGTCGATCCGGTCACCGGCTCGTGCACGAGGTTCGAGCTCACCGGTGACGCGGAGAATTACTCCGGGTGGGTCGATGGAAGCGTCACGGCGAAGGGGGACCGCCGCCTGATCCTCTCCTCCGGCCCCTTCTCGCTCGCCCGCGGGGACACGCAGGAGGTGGTCTTCGCGCTCGGAGGGGGAGTGGGCGCCGACAACCGCGCGGGAATATCCCTCCTCCGGGAAAACGTCGGGGCGGCACGCGACCTGTTTCTCACCAATTTCATCGCCCCCGCGGCCATCCCGCTCCCGACCCTCAGGACGGTGGAACTCGACGGGAAGATCATCCTCGACTGGGAGTCGGACCGCGCGGCGCTGGAGGCGGTCGAATCGTACGAGTCCCGCGGGTTCCGCTTCGAGAATTACGAACTGTTCCAGCTTCCCCGCCCCGACGCACGGCCGGAGGAGGGAGTCAGGCTCCGCTCCTTCGACATCCTCAAACCCCGGTTCCTCGCCATCACGACCGATGAAATCCGGGGGAGGCCCCTGATCAACGGACAGAAATATTATTTCGCCCTCCGTTCGCGGGCGTTCAACCCCGACGGCGGTTTCCATAACCCCCGCATCTATTCCGCCCCTGTCGTCCGCGAAGTGACGCCCCACGCCCCGAATCCCGGGGTCGTCTATCCGTATCCCGCGGCCGGCGAGGTGATCTCCGACGCATTCAACATCGTGGGAACCAATGAGGCCACGGTGAAGGTGCGCTATTACGACCCGAGCCGGCCAGACGGGCACGTCTACAAACTGCTCTATCACCGGAGCTCGATCCAGCTGGTCGACCTGTTCATCAAACCGTGGTGGGACCTTGTCGACTCCACCACCGGCGACACGCTGGTGAAAGGGGTCTCGATGGACACGGCCGCCGTCCGGGTCCCCGGCCGGGGTTTCACGGTCGAAAATTCCTCCCCGCCGTATGGACTCAAGGGGGTCTTCGAGACGGTCCACGGGGGGGACTCGGTCCGTCACCAGGTCTTCAACCAGCCGAACCCTCAGGCCGAATACATGGTGGTGGGGGCCGGTTCGTCGTACCTCGACACGATCATGGGGGGGAACGTCCTCGACGTCGACGTCGAGCTCCGGTTCGGCGATTCGAGCTGGTCGCTGATGCCCCTCGCGACGGCGCCCTCGTCGCGGTGGGTCCGCGTGCCGTTCACGGCCTGGCAGACCGGCGTGGTGAGCGGCAAGGTCATCGAGCGGCAGATCTACACCGTCATCACCGGGTTCGGCTCCGACAGCCTCTGGAGGCCCGACGTCCTGCTCGACCGGGAGTATGAGGGTCGTACCGTCGAGGTCTTTTACCCGCTGACGATCGTTTCCGACAGCCAGAAGGTGGGGAGCGGATCGATCGCCGGCAGGTACGACGACAACATTCCGTGGGACCCGGTCGAGGGCCCCAGGGTGAAGGGGTTTCTCTGGGTGAACGGGGCGACCTACTCGGTGAAGAACGCCGTCTATAAAGTGTATTTCGCCGACCTGGATCGCGACGGGCAGGCGGCGCCGCCCGGGACGGTGGTGCGCTTCGAGCGCTACAAGTTCGTCCGCAACGGCGACGAGAAACTCTTCACCCCCGCCGCGGTCCGGACCTCGGATCCCTCGGCCGCCCGCCGGGCGGTGGAGGACGTCAATGTCTTTCCGAACCCCTACTATGGATTCAACGCCTCGGAGATCGACCGCTTTTCGCACTTCGTCACGTTCAGCCACCTCCCGACGGTCGCCGTCATCCGGATCTTCAACCTCGGGGGCGACCTGATCCGGACCATCGAGAAGGACGACCCGACGCAGTTCGCCACCTGGGACCTGAACAACCACAACGGCCTGCCGGTGGGAGGG
>CAZQSM010000162.1:0-3232 GCA_964596065.1 uncultured Chlorobiaceae bacterium
CGATGATCGGTCAAATCATATCACATTATAAAATCCTCGAGAAACTCGGCGAGGGTGGAATGGGCATTGTCTATCGTGCCCACGACACGAAGCTCGACCGCGTCGTGGCGCTGAAGTTCCTGCCCCCGCAGGTTTCAGCCACAGAGCAGGACAAAACCCGCTTCACGCAGGAGGCGAGGGCGGCGGCGTCGCTGAACCATCCCCACATCTGTCACATTTATCGGATCGATGAGGTCGACGCTCCCCCTGCCTCCGGCCGGCTCGGCGAGAAGCTGATGTTCATCGAGATGGAACACGTCGACGGCGTCACCTTCCGGAAGAAAATCGCGGCGGGCCCGATCCCGCTGACCGACGCCCTGAACTACGCGACCCAGATCGGCGAGGGCCTCGGTGAGGCGCACGCCAGGGGGATCATCCACCGCGACATCAAGTCCGACAACGTGATGCTCAACTCGCGCAACCAGGCGAAGGTGATGGATTTCGGCCTCGCAAAACTCAAGGGCGCGCTGAAGCTCACGCGATCGTCGAGCACCGTCGGGACGCTCGCCTATATGGCCCCGGAGCAGTTGCGCGGCGTCGAGGCCGACGCGCGGTCGGACATCTTTTCCTTCGGAGTCCTGTTCTACGAGATGCTCACCGGCCGCGTCCCCTTCGAGGGTGCGCACGAGGCGGCGCTGATGTATTCGATCACGAACGAACCTCCCGTCCCGCTCGAAAAATACATCCCAGACGCGCCGGCGGAGCTCCTGCACATCATCAGCCGCTCGCTCGAGAAGGACCCGGAAGACCGGTACCAGACCGTCAACGACATGGTCATCGACATCCGGCGGATGAAGAAGGACTCGACCCGGGTTTCGCAGACATCGATCCCGAGAATGCAGGCGCCTCCGGTCGATACGGCGTCATCGGCATCCGCGGTCTCCGGTGCATCCGGAGTTTCGTCGGCCGCGGGTGGTCCGGGGAATTCCGGCTTCGTCGATCACACACCCACTCCCCCGCAGTCAACACCCGCACCCGTGCCGCGCTCAGGGTCGGCTCCCGTCCCGGAGCCGGCACCTTCGAGGCGCACGTCGAGCGTCACCATCCAGATTCCCACGGGGAGGAAAAGCTGGATGATGATCGCGGCCGTCGTCGTCGCGGTCGTCCTGGCGGTGGTCGGGTACCTGCGGTTCGGCGGGGCTGACGATGGGGGCCAGAAACTTTCGATCGCCGTCGCGGACTTCCAGAACCAGACGCAGGAAGCGGAGCTCGACGGCCTCTCCGGGATGCTCACGACGGCGATGGAGCAATCGAAGAAGCTTTCGGTCGTCACCCGCAGCCATATGTTCGACATCCTGAAACAGATGGGAAAGACCGGTATCGAGAAAATCGATGAATCTGTCGGGAAGGAGATCTGCGCGCAGGCGGGGATCGGCGCGCTGGTCACCGCCTCGATCAGGAAACTGGGAAAGCTCTACATCATCGACCTGAAGGTCGTCGATCCGACGAAGAACAATTATCTCTTTACCGCCAAGGAAGAGGGAGAGGGGCAGGAAAGCATTCCGCGGATGCTCGACAACCTTTCCGAAAAAACCCGGGCCGGATTGAGGGAGAAAGCGGACGAAATTAAAACGGCCACCGCCGATCTGGCGCTGGTCACCACCACCAACATGGAGGCGTACCAGCATTATTTCAGGGGTGAAGAACTCCTGAACAAGCTCAACCTGCGGGAGGCCGAGGAGGAGTTCCGGAAGGCGGTGGCGCTCGATTCGCTTTTCGGCCTGGCGTGGTACCGCCTGGCCTATGCCCTTGATTGGAGCGCAGTCCAATCGGGGAAGGATAATTATGCGATGCCCAGGGCGCTTGCGCTGATCGACCGGATCCCCGACAAGGAACGATATCTGCTGCGCGCGATCGCCGCGAAAAACGGCGCGGATTTTTCCGCCTCGATCAAAACCCTCAGGGAAATGGAACAGCATTACCCGAACGACAAGGAGATGATGTACAACATGGGCGACTGGTCGTACCACGCCCACGACCTCGCCACGGCGGTCGATTACCTGAACCGGACACTCGCCATCGACCCGGTCCACGACCGGGCCCTCCAGCACCTGACGTGGACCTACCGGGGCACCGGGCAGTACGAAAAAATGCTCGAAGCGGCGCGCGGTTATGAAGCCGTGGCGCATTCGGACGAGTCGCTCGGCCTGATGGTCGAGGCTTTCCTCACGCTCGGCATGGAAGGCGAGGGAATAAAGGAACTGATCGCCCTGCGGGCCACCCAGCCCGGGAGGCCTGCGATCACGGTGGACATCGCGACGTTCCTGCGCCTCGCCGGAAAAGTGGAGGAGGCGCAGAAGGAACTCGAATCGCTGGTGGCATCGGGCGGGAAAGCCGCGGCGGCGGCGGGCGGGAGGGCCCTCGGGGATCTGTTCTCCTCGACGGGTCAATACGCGAAGGGCGTGGACGAGCTCTCAAAGGGTCTCAAAGAGGCGATTGAGCGAAAAGACACCGCGGCGATCGCGTCGATGCACATCGGCCGCGCATTCATCGAGGAGATCCTGGCGGAATCACCAAAAAATGTCGAAGAACATTTCGTGAAGGCCAGGGCGTTCTCTTTTCCCTACTCGAATACCGACTACTGGTTTCCCATCTCCTGGCTGCACGTCATCGTCCATCCCGAGGCGGACTACCTCCCCTTCATGATTGACAAACCGTGGACGCCGTTTTACGATGCGATCCGCGCCGGCATCCGGGGTTCCTGCGGAGACGGGGCCGTCGCGGTCGATTCCGTCAACAAACTCGGGATCGCCCCGGGGATTTTCGTCGGCAACCATTACCTCGCCGGCTGTTACTATCGGGCCGCCCGGTACAACGACGCCCTTTCGGCGATGAACAGGGCTCTCGCCGAGAGGAGCATGTACGCCAATCCGCAATATCCGAAGGCCGTGCTCCTCCTCGGAAAAATCCAGGAGGAGATGGGGAATAAAAAAGACGCCCTCGCGACGTACCGGAAATTTCTCAAGCTCTGGAGCAAGGCCGATGCCGGTCTGCCCGCCCTCATCGACGCGAAAAAAAGGGTGGCGAAGCTGGAAGCGGTGGCATCGAAATAATGCAATCACGCAGGCCATGATCGGCGAAACGATCTCGAATTACAGGATCCTCGACAAACTCGGCGAGGGCGGGATGGGCGTCGTGTATCGCGCCGAAGACACGAAGCTCAAACGCACCGTGGCGCTGAAGTTCCTTCCGC
>CAZQSM010000163.1:0-3193 GCA_964596065.1 uncultured Chlorobiaceae bacterium
TGAACCTGACCGTCTTCGAAACCATCTACCCGGAAAAGCGGCCCTTCTTCCTGGAGGGATCGTCGTTCTTCACGTTCGGCAACGCGTTCGACAACCGCGACCTGAAGCTCGTCTACTCGCGCAGGATCGGGAGGGAGCCGACGCTCTCCCGGCCGCCCCCGCCGGGCTTCGTGTACGACGAAAACCCCCGGACCACGACCATCCTCGGCGCCGCGAAGCTCACGGGGCAGACCGGCGGCGGCCTCACGTACGGCGTGATCTCGGCGCTGACCGACGAGGAGCGTGCCGTCGAAAAGGACCGGTTCGGCAACACCGGAGCGTCCTTCCTCGTCGAACCGAGGGCGGGATATTCCGTCGTGCGACTGGCGCAGGATGTCGGTGACGCTTCGCGCATCGGACTTCTCGCGACCGGTACGATGAAGGAATTCAACGAGCCCTCCCTCAGCGGGGGGATCGACTGGCGGCTCCGGTCCGACGACCAGACGTGGCTCGCCGACGGCTACCTCGCGTTCTCGCGGCCCTCCGAATGGTCGGGCATTTCCGGGCGCGCCACCGGGTCGGCCGGCCGGCTGGCGCTCGGCAGGATCGAGGGCGAGAAGCTCCTCTTCTTCTCGACGTACGACTATTCCGGCAGGAACTTCTCGATCGATGACCTCGGTTTTTACAGCCAGCCGCGCGAACACGGCGGCTACACGCAGGTGACCTGGAGGGAGAACGCCGCCGGCGGCGCGGCGCTCCGGCGCTACGCCCTCACCCTCCAGCCGACCTACCGGCGGAACTGGGACGGCGACGTCACGACGTCGACGCTGGAATTCGAGCCCTCCTTCGAGTTCACGAACTTCTGGGTGCTGACGCTCAACGCGATGCGCCTCTTCCCGGCCTACGACGACGCGAGCCGGGGCATCGCCGGGCTCTACCGCCGGCCGGAGGGGAACGCCTTCCGCGCCATCCTCGACACCGATCCGAGCCGGCCGATCGTGCTGGGGGGGTATTTCGGGTTCGACCACGACACCCGCGCGATGCGGCGGTGGATCGCCTCGTTCCGCTTCACGGTGCGGGTGACGGGATGGATGGAATACGTCCCGATGGTGACGCTCTCCAGGACCAGGCGCGAAGAATCGTGGGCGATCCCGTTCTATACCGCCGCCGGGCGGAACCTCTTCGGCGACAGGGACGTGGACCAGGCCGATTTTTCACTGAGGGGGACCGTCGCGTTCAGCCGGAGCGTCACGGCGCAGTTCTTCACCCAGATCTTCCTCGCCAAGGGCACCTACCGGAACTACCGCGAGCTCACCGGGCCGTCGTCGTTCACGACGCTCGACTACCGCCCCGAGTTCGACGGCAGCCCCGATTTCAACGACAAGGTCCTGAACGCGAACATCGTCCTGCGCTGGGAATACCTTCCGGGGAGCACGATCTACCTCGTCTGGACGCACGAACGGTTCGGGAGCGTCGCCTCCTACGGCGGGAGCTATTCCGACGACGTGGCGAAGACTTTCAAGCTCCCCGTCAACAACGTCATCCTCGCGAAAATCAGTTACTGGTGGAGCCTGTAGGGCGTCCCCCGGGGGCGCATGGACGCGGCCTGTTTGGTATTATCCCCATCATTCCGTATTTTTCACACGTTTTTCGCCCCCAACTTCCATTTCACTATGCCTCGTTCTAAACCGGTCCGCTCCGCGGGGATGGGACTGTTGCTCTTGTGCGCCCTCTCGGCCGCCCCCGCAGGCGACCACCCGCGCACGGTCCGCGCCGTTCGCGCGGCGTCCCCTCCCGTCATCGACGGCATCCCCGATGAGGCGGCCTGGCGTGACGCCGTGCCCGCCGGCGATTTCATCCAGCGCGACCCGGCCGAGGGGCAGCCCGCGTCCGAACGCTCGGAGGTGCGGGTCCTGTACGACTCCGAGGCGCTCTACTTCGCCTGCACGTTTTACGACTCCCGCCCCGACCTGATCGTGAGCCCCTTCACGCGCCGCGACAACGAAATTGAATCCGACTGGGGATCGGTCAGGATTGATTCCTACCACGACAACCAGACCTGTTTTGAGTTCACCTTCAACCCCTCCGGCGTCAAGGTCGACATCCTCCAGTTCGACGACGGGAACAACGAGGACAAGTCGTGGGACCCCGTCTGGTACCTCGAAACCAGGATCACGCCCGACGGCTGGACCGCCGAGCTCAAGATCCCGTTCAGCGTGCTGCGCTACAATTCGCCCGGCCGCGACACTGCCGCGTACGACTGGGGGATCAATTTCACCAGGACGATCAGCCGAAACCAGGAGGACCAGCTCTGGGCGTTCACGCCGAAGAAAGAGAGCGGGTTCATCTCCAGGTTCGGGCGCCTGACCGGCCTCGCCGACCTCCCCGACCCCGGACGGCTCGAAGTGATCCCCTTCACCGTCAGCAAGCAGACGTTCGCCCCGGCGTCGGCCGTGCGTCCGAGGGTCAACCGGTTCGAACAGGACCTGGGGGCGGACATCAAGTACGGGCTCTCGAAGAACTTCACGCTCGACGTCACCATCAACCCCGATTTCGGCCAGGTGGAAGCCGACCCGGCGGTGCTGAACCTGAGCACGTTCGAGACGTTCTATCCCGAGAAGCGCCCCTTCTTCATCGAGGGGACGCAGTTCATACGGTTCACGACCTTCGGCGGCGATTTCGGGCCGGGGATGTTCTATTCCCGCAGGATCGGACGGGGCATCTCGGAGGATGAGGTCGCGGTGCCGGAGGGGGGAACGATCGAGGAGATGCCGCAGACCACGACGCTGCTCGGCGCCGCGAAGGTGAGCGGCAAGACCAACGGGGGGCTCGCGTTCGGCGTGCTGGAGGCCTTTACCGGCGAGGAGAGGGCGGTCGTGAGCGATTCGAACGGGGCCAGGTCCGAAAGCGTCCTCGAACCGTTCACGCATTTCAACGTCGTGCGCGTGCGGCAGGACGTCCTCGCGAATTCGTACGTGGGGGCGATCTTCACCTCGGTAGCGAGGACGTCCGGGAGGCCGGCGTACACCAACGGGTACGACTGGAAGCTCCGCCTCGGGGGGAACACCTACGCCCTCGACGGGTTCGCCGCGCTCTCCAACACGGTCAACCGTGGAGGGGAGAGGGTCTTCGGTTCGGCGGGGAAGGTCTCGCTCTCGCGGATCGCGTCGGAGCACTGGCTCTGGTCGTCGGGCGTCGATTTCACGTCGCGGCG
>CAZQSM010000164.1:0-3120 GCA_964596065.1 uncultured Chlorobiaceae bacterium
CTCACGCCGAACGTCACGCACGTCTCCGAATTCGCCAGGGTCTGCGCGGGCGAGGGCGCCGACGCCGTCTCCCTCATCAACACCCTCGTCGGGATGGCGATCGACCACAGGAAACGCACGCCGCGGCTCTCCACCGTCACCGGCGGCCTTTCCGGACCGGCGATCAAGCCGGTGGCGCTCGCCAAGGTCTATGAGGTTTCGCAGGCCGTGAAGATCCCGGTCGTCGGCATTGGCGGCATCATGAACACCGGGGACGCCGTAGAATTCCTCCTGGCCGGTGCCACCGCCATCCAGGTCGGTACCGCGAATTTCATCGACCCCTCCGCCTCGATGAAGATCGCCGACGGGCTCGGAAAATTTTGTGACGAGCAGGGGGTCGGTAAGGTCACCGAACTGGTCGGCGCCCTCAAGGCGCGTACCGACATTTCGGTCCTCCACAGCTGGCTCTGACCGGAAAGGCGCACGGGTGACCCGCCCCGATTCCGCGCTCCGGTTTCTCTACTCCCTCCAATCCTCCGGCATCAAGGCCGGCCTCGGAAGCGTCAGGTTCCTGCTTTCCATCCTGGGGAACCCCGAACGCTCATATCCGGCCGTTCACGTCGCGGGGACCAACGGCAAGGGCTCGGTGTCGGCGATGATCGCCGCGTGCCTCACGTCCGCCGGTTACCGGACCGGCCTTTATACCTCGCCGCACCTGGTCGACTTCACGGAACGGATCCGCGTCGACGGGAGGAAGATTTCCCCCCGTCGGGTAGCGGCGTACGCGCGCCTCCTGCGTTCCCCGGTCCGGGAGACGAGGGCGACCTTTTTCGACGCCACGACCGCGATCGCGTTCCGTCATTTCGCCGACGAGGGGGTCGACATCGCCGTCATCGAGACGGGGCTGGGGGGGAGGTGGGATTCCACCAACGTGATCACGCCGCTCGTCAGCGTGATCACCACGATCGGCCTGGAGCATCGGGAATACCTGGGAAGGACGATTCCGAAGATCGCCTTCGAGAAGGCGGGAATCATCAAGCCGGGGGTGCCGGTCATCGTCGGGAACATCGCCGGCGCCGCGCTCGGGGTGATCGCCCGGAGGGCGGCCGATCTGCGCTCGCCGGTCATCCGCGCTTTCCGCGCCACGACGGTCAGCCGCCCCGTCTTCGACGTCAACGGGCTGACGGCGACATTCAACGTCGGCGGAAGAACGCTCGGAAAGCTGTTCGTCGGCGCCGGCGGCGCGCACCAGGCCGGCAACGCGAGGATTGCGCTCGTGGCGCTCCGGACGCTCCGCTCTCTTCCTCCTCTCCGAACGCATCGCCCCCGCGCCGACTCCATCGTCGGGCGCTTCACCGTGGACGAGCGCGCGCTCAGGCGAGGGTTCTCGTCTCCGGGTGAGCTGGCCGGGTTGAAGGGGCGGCTGCAACCGCTCCGGCGCGATCCGCTCGTGATCGCCGATGTCGCCCACAATCCTGACGGCGTCCGGGCGCTCGTGAGTTCGCTTCGCGGCATTCACGCGGGGAAATTCCGGATGGTCTTCGGCGTCATGATGGACAAGGAGTACCGGGCGATGATCGAATCGCTCGGGCCGCTGGCGAGGATGTTGTACTTCGTCAGGGCCGGAACGGATCGCTCCAGGGATACCCGGGACCTGGTCGGCTATGCGCACTCGCGCGGAGTACCCGCGCGGGTGGCCGGAAGCGTGGCCCGGGGAATCAGCCTCGCGATCGACGAGAACCGGGGCCTCGACCCCATCCTCATCACCGGCTCGCATTATGTCGTCGGGGAGGCGTTGGGGGCCCTCGGGATGGGGGTCTGACCCATTGACTCTTTTTCTGATATTCGTTACTATCCGGCATCGTCCCTTCGCGTTGTTCTTGCCCTGAATTTCACCGGCGGAATCAGCGTCCGCCATGTACCGAAACTGTTCGTGGGGAGTCTCCCTGCATGCCGATCTCATCCTGCACTGAACCTGACCGGCTCTTCCTGCAGCGATCCACGCGGGAACACTCCCCGGGCACGACCCGCGTCCATCTTTTTCTGGTCCTGGCAATGTTCCTCCCGACGGCCCCACCTGCGTTTTCACAACGTCCGCAGGAGAAACCTCACCGGGCGCCGTCCGAGGCGAGCGTCAATTATGCCAAACGCGCCCTTCAGGGGTTTGATATGAAGGTCTGGATCAGCAACCAGATGACGATAGGCCTCCAGGCCTTTGACGATGGTCCGCCCGGAGTCCCGGGTATCGGGCTCGAATATCCGGCGGGCTCGGGCGTCGAACACGTCTTCGGGGGAGGCCCGTGGATCGGGGGCATCATCGACGGGGTCCGGCATGTCTCGGAGGGATACAACGGGGACAGCGCGGAGAAATATTTCAGGCCCGATCCCCGCCACCCGCTCCGCGAGCTGATCTGGCGGACCTCGGTCGCCGACAGCCTCACAGAGCCGAACCGACGCGGCTGTGACGACGACGGGGACGGCCTGATCGACGAAGACGACCTGGACGGCCTCGACAACGACGGCGATTGGCTCGCATTGACCGACGACGTCGGAGCGGATGGGATCCCGGACATCAATGAAACCGGATGCCGCGGCGGCTATGATGCCGCGGTGAATCCTGACCCCGCATTCGACAACTATGAGCGGATGGTCACCGACTTCTGCCATCCCGACCAATACGGCAATTACCGCCGGAAGGACGACCCTGACGTCTATACCGAAAACAACGGCATCGCGGACCACGGGGAACCGAATGTGGACGAGGATTATGGCGCGCTCTCAGACAACGATCTCTACGCCTCGGCAAGCGATGATAATGATGTTCCAGCCGGCCACAATCCGATGGGGATCAGGGTTGTTCAAAAAACATACGCGTGGCGCGATCCGGCCTACGGGGCCATCATACCCTTCGAATACACGTTCATAAATACGAGCAGGAAAACGATTCGTGATGTGTACATCGCCTATTTCCTCGACGCCGATGTCGGTCCGATCTCGGCGGTGAATCCCGCGACGTACAATTACGCCTGTTACTTCGACACACTCCGGACCGCCTACGCGCACAACCCGGTCGACCGCGGCTCGACGCCGATCGGCCTGACGCTCCTCGGAACGCCGAAACCGCTGACCGAACTCCGGTAT
>CAZQSM010000165.1:0-3088 GCA_964596065.1 uncultured Chlorobiaceae bacterium
CAGTCGGCATCAACGATTCCGGCGTGATCGCCCTGATCGACGGGTACGGGGGTTCTTACCTTTGGCGCAACGGATCCGCAGTGGGCATCGGTTCACCGACGGGATCGGGCACGGCCGCCTACGCAATCAATCGGGTCAGCCAGATCGTGGGGAATACCGCCTTCCCCGCAAATCCCGGTCTGTCGCACGCTTTCCGCTGGGACGATTTTGTGTTCACCGACCTGGGCACGCCCGGCGGATCGTACTCCGCGGCGTTCGGCCTCAACAATCTCGGCCACGTTGTGGGATACGGGACCGTGGCGGACACGCTTCCGTGGCACGCCTTCTCCTGGATCGACGGGACCATGACCGATCTTGGTACCTTCGGCGCCACGATGGGCTCGGCAGCGCAGGATATCAACGATTCCGGCCTGATCGTCGGAAACGCCGACGTCCCGCCGTCGGGGTTACCGCAGGCCGCGATCTGGCAGGACGGGAATCTCACGAACATCGGAACCCTGGGGGGATCCACTTCCTACGCGAATGCCGTGAACAACGCCGGTCAGGCGATCGGGACCTCGAGTTTGGATGGTTCCTCCGGCAGCATGGGATTCATCTGGGAGAACGGGACGATGACGAGCCTGGGGGCGATCGCCGTTCCCCCGGGCTGGAAGGTGGGATCCTCGCAGACGTACGGCCTGAACGACTCGGGGGAGGTGGTGGGCCAATCGACCTGGGATGCCGATCCGCTGACGCACAACCTCCACGGGTTCCTCTGGCGCTCCGGCGTCATGACCGACCTCAACAACATCACGGATACCGCCGGAAATTATGAAATCATACGCGGGGTCGGCATCAATAACCACGGCAATATCGTCGCCATCGCCGCCCGCAACGCCTCCGCGAGGGCCGTCCTCCTGGAGCGGGAGGACATCATTTTACAGCAACCCGTCGAAGGGGAAAAACTGATCGGCGGCGAACCGGACACGATTCGCTGGCTGTCGGGCCTCGCGCCCGGTTCGAACGTGACCCTCCGGTATACCGTGGACGACGGCGAGACCTGGTCGCTCATCGCCTTCGCCATCCCCGCCGCGCTGCAGGAGTATGTCTGGACGGTGCCCGACTCCCTCTCCACGAAGGCCCGCGTCCTGATCGTCTCGACGACCGACAGCACCATGGCCGATACCAGCGGGATCTTCCGGATGAAGCCGTACGTCCTCACGAAATTCTCCACGACCGGCGACTACATCGCGTATACACCGCTCATCGACTACTGGGGATTGGGCAATTACCCGGAGGACGTCTGGCCTCCAACCTGGCAGAGCCGGTTTAATTACAAGGGCATCGACCCGTATACCAATGCCAGCTACCTGTCCGGGGGGGCCGCCACCAACGCGGTGTTTCAGGCCGCACTCTCCAAGGACCATCCCGACTGGCCGGCGTTCGTCGAAGCCTTCCGGACCTACCAGTGTTATAAGCGGATCTCACCCCCGATCTATAACCCCACTGCGGTCACACGATGGGAAAGCAGAAAGAGGGAGTGGCGCGGATCATGCTTCGGATTCGCGATCTCCAACGCGTGGGCGTTCAGGGAACGCACGAGTTTCCTTAATTCTTTTCAGAATTTCCCGGAGTATTTCCTCCCTCAGGATGTCCAATCGGACACGAACGTCATTCCGGTGATCATCTCGCTTTTCGCTCACCAGTTCGGGATCACCCACTCCAACTATGCCAATATCGGGGTCCAGAAAACCCCGAACCAGACGTTGGCCGAGTTGAAGGAGATGCTCGCGAGCGACGACGCGCCGGTGCGGTCGCTCTCCATCCGCAACAACGGACCCGGGGGAGGAGGTCACGCGATTCTCGCCTACAAAATGAAGCGGGACCAGTTCGAGCCGAAATTGTACCGCGTTTCAGTCTACGACAATTCCTACCCCGGACAGGTGAATGCGGAGATCATCGTGGACACGACGGCCTATGGCGGCGAGGGGGGCTGGTCCTACTCCAACTGGCCGACATGGGGAGGGCCGAGGAAATTCTATCTCAGGGATCCCGCATACCTGTACCAGAACGCTGCGGACCTGGCGCAGGCGGAGTCCGGGATCGAGGCCTCGGCCTTCGATCTTCCGGACACGATCGTCCAGGTCTGTCTCAACGCGTCCGCTGAAATCGTGATCGGTGATTCGACCGGCAACGTCACGGGGTACGTCGACAGCCTGGTCAGGGTCGAGATCCCCGGCTCGTCGGCGCTCGAGCTCGAAAACGGGAGCATGCAGCCCCCCTACGGCTATGGGCTGACCGTCCGGCCCTACTCGGTCACGCTCTCGGAATTCGCCGACACCGCGAGCCATCTCTATTTCTTCACCGGCGCCCGGACCTTCAGCATCGGGCGGACGGGGGCGGCGGGCACCGAGACCGACCGTTTCGCCTTCGACGGCAACGTCTCAATCGTCAATCCGGACAGCGCGGCGAAAACGTACGACATCGTCAACATCATCTCGGAGTTTTCCCAGAGCCGCGAGAAGGCCTACGTGGTGTCCGCGCTTGAATTGCGCCGGGACGATTCCGTCAGGATCGCGAACAACGGCGTCGACGGATTGACGATCGCCTCGTTCGCGCCGGCCCCGTCCACGTACAACCTCGACGTCGAGCTCTACGACTACTACGGGTTCCGTCGGTTCACGCACGCGGACATTCCGCTGGACGGGAACTCGGGCCACGTTATCCAGCCCGCCTGGGGAAGCATCACGCCAAGCACGTCGCTCACGATCCTGATCGATTCCGGGAACGATGGCACGGTCGACGACTCGATGATCGTCAGCAACCAGCCGACGGGCGTGCCGGGACCGGAGGGAGGCGTCCCGTCGGGCTTCGCGCTCCACCAGAATTACCCGAACCCCTTCAATCCCGCGACCTCGATCGCGTACGACCTGGCGGAGGCCACGCACGTGCGGCTGGCGGTGTACGATCTCCTCGGCCGGGAGGTGGCAGTCCTTGTGAACGAGCGGCAGGATGCCGGGTACAGGAGTGTCGAATTCGATGGGAGCGGGCTGCCCGGCGGCGTCTACCTCTACCGGCTCCGCGCGGGATCGTTCACGGAAGTCAGGAA
>CAZQSM010000166.1:0-1689 GCA_964596065.1 uncultured Chlorobiaceae bacterium
GAGCGGTCGATCGCCTTCTCGCCGTAGAAGACGGCGTTGCGCGCGTCGGCCTTCGGGTGCTTCGGTTTCCCGGTCCACTCGACGTGGCTCATCCCCCGGATGCTGTCGTTGAGGGGATGGATGAAGGAATGTTTTTCGTTCACCAGATTCCGGACGATCGGACTCAGGCGGAGGACGTCGGCGGCCGTGAACTCCGACAGGTCGCGGTAGTTCTCCTGCGGGTCGACGATGCCGTAGAAATTCCCGCCGTACGCCACGTCGATCTTGAGTTTCCCGAGCCCGGGACAATCGATTTCGATCCCCTCCCGCTCGAGGAACGACGGCACGTTGACGATCCTGACCGATGCGACCTCCGGGCCGTTCATCGTATAATGCGCCTCGATCACGCCGGCCGGGACCTCGATCCGGAGCGTCCCGGGCGTCTTCGGCCTCACCAGCCCGTGCTGGAGGATGACCGTGACCGTGCCGATCGTCCCATGGCCGCACATCGGCAGGCAGCCGCTCGTCTCGATGAACAGGAAACCGATGTCGGTGTCTTCGCGCGACGGCGGGTAGAGGAATGTTCCCGACATCATGTCGTGTCCGCGCGGCTCGAACATCAGTCCGGTGCGCATCCAGTCGAATTCCTTCAGGAAATGGAGCCGCCGCTCGCTCATCGTCGCCCCGGCGAGCTCCGGCTTCCCCGAGGTCACCACCCGGACGGGGTTCCCGCAGGTGTGGGCGTCGATGCAGTCGAATGTGTGGCGGGCCATGCTACGGTTTTCCCTGGAGCTGTGCCCGGGTGTCGAGTTCGTGCGCCTTCCGGCCTCCGCGCACGAGCGCTTCCTTCCCCAGCGTCCCGGCGATCATCAGTTTTGCCATCTCTGCGCAGCGGCGGGCGAGCCCCTCGGCGCCCTCGTGCAACGCCGTGGAATTCCGGACGTACGACTGGTTGCGTTCCATGTCCTCCGCGCTCCACCCGCGGGAGTGGGCGATATATGGAAACTGTGGGAACTGGCACCCGATCTCCGCGAAGAACCCGAGCAGCTGCCCGGCCACGGCCTGGACGTTGTCCTGTCCGCCGGTGATGATGAACCCCGCCACCTTGTTCCGGAGCAGGTGCTTGTTCGCGATCGTCTCCTGGTTCTGGACGCAGTTCATCCGCTCGACCATCTTATAATAGAGGCTGCTCGCCGCACCCCACCGGATCGGCGTCGCCACGATGATGACGTCGGCCCAGTGGACGATCCCCTCGTACACCTGGTCCATCTGGTCCTTCGGGTCCATCTGCGTGATCGAACAGGGCCAGGTACAGGCGCGCGACGACTTGGAATAGAACCCCTCGCACGCGCGGAACTGCAGGTCGCGGATGCGCAGCAGCTTTGTCTCGCACCCGAGCTTTCCGGCGGCGGACCCGAGCGAGTGCTCGAGCAGGTCGTCGGATGTGCTGTAGCGCGGGTGGTCCGGCGTCATCGCGGTCGTGGAGATGCCGAGAATCCTGATCGGACCGTCGGCACGCACAACCGGCCGCGCGAGCGGATGCGGCGCGTGCGGTTTGAGGCCGCGTTTGGTCGACGCCGTCGCGCGCACCAGGACCCGTCCGTTCTCGACCCGGACGTCGTGGACCGGCACGCGGTCCTCCTCGTACCCGGGCTCCCCCTCGCCGGTACTCCGGTGGAATTTCCAGTAGTGCCAGGGGCAGACGATGTA
>CAZQSM010000166.1:1789-3042 GCA_964596065.1 uncultured Chlorobiaceae bacterium
CGGTCGTGGATCCCGTCCGTCACGACGAGCCTGCTCGACGCGGTGCATCTCTGGCCGGTCGAATAAAACGCGCCGTTGACGGCGGCGTTCACGGCCGCATCCAGGTCGGCGTCGTCGAGCACGACGAGCGGGTTCTTCCCCCCCATTTCGAGCTGGACTTTCGCGAGACGCGCCGCGCACTTCGCCGCGATCGCTCGCCCCACCCCGATCGAACCGGTGAAACTCACCGCAGCCACGCCGGGGTTGTTTACAAGCGCCTCGCCGACGATCGATCCCTTCCCCATCACCAGGTTGAACACCCCCTTCGGCAGGCCGGCGCGAGAGATGATTTCCGCGAGGGCCCACGCCGATCCGGGCGTCAGCTCCGCGGGCTTCAGGACCACGCAGTTGCCGAAGGCAAGCGCAGGGGCAGTCTTCCAGGCGGGGATCGCAATCGGAAAATTCCAGGGGGTGATGAGGGCGACGACACCGACCGGCTCCCGGAACGAATCGATCTCGACGCCGGGCCGTACCGACGGAATATGCTCGCCGGAGAGTCGGACCGCCTCGCCGGCGAAGAACTTGAAGATCTGACCGGCGCGCGCCACTTCGCCGGTGGCTTCGGGAAGCGTCTTTCCCTCCTCCCGGGCCAGGAGCCGGCCGAGTTCGTCCTTGCGCGCGAGGATCTCACTCCCCACAAAATCGAGCGCCGTGAAGCGCTGCTGGGGCGTTGAGCGCGACCACTCCCCGAACGCGTCCCCCGCCGCCGCGACGGCAGCCGCCGCGTCCGCGGGCGAGCCGATCGCGTACTCTCCGACGCAGTCGCCGATGTCGGAGGGGTTGATGTTCCGGTATGCCGCCCCGGCCCCGGTCCATTCACCCGATATGAAATGCTGTTTCATTGGAGTCGATGTTCAGTTGACGGATGTGCGCGCTCAGAGCGCGGGGAGCTGGGGACGCGTCCGGATCGCCTCGGTGATGATGGCACTGATGCGCTCGCGTTCCTCTCCCTGGATCATCAGCCGCGGAGGCCTGAGCGTTTCGGTCCCCAGCCCGGTCATCGCCTCGGCCAGCTTGATGTAGTGGACGAATTTCACGTCCGAATCGAGGCGGAGCAGAGGCATGAACCAGTCGAAAATTTTCAGCGCCTCCTCGAACCTTCCCGCCCTGATCAGCCGCCAGATGGTGACGGTCTCGGATGGGAAGGCGCAGACAAGGCCCGCCACCCAGCCCGCCGCCCCAAGGAGGAACCCGCCATAGGCGAGGTCGTCCAC
>CAZQSM010000167.1:0-3037 GCA_964596065.1 uncultured Chlorobiaceae bacterium
GTCGCCGCCGCGCCCGAATCGTCGTGGAGCCTCCTCGTGGCCTGGTGCCCCGGGACCAACAACGCGCCTGAATGCGGCTGGAGCGTCTTCCTCCTCCCGCCGCAGGAGTATGAAATCGGGACCTTCCTCCGCGACGGGGTGTACCTGCTGCTCGGCGCCGCGGGCGTGATGATCGCCGGGTTCATCATGATCGTGGCGAGCGCGAGGGGGCGCCGGTGAAGCGGGCCCTGCTTCGGAAGGCCGACCTCACGATCCGCCCGATCGGCCGCGCGGAAACGATCCCCTCCTCCTGGTACACGTCCCCTGAATTTTTTACGCTCGATAGGGACCTGGTGTTCTCCCGCACGTGGCAGTACGTCGGTTGTTCGGCGGGCCTCAAAAACGCCGGGGCGTACATCTCGGCCGAGGTGGCGGGAAACCCGGTGGTCGTCGTGCGGGGGAAGGACGGCGTCCTCAGGGCCTTCTATAACGTCTGCCGCCACCGCGGCGGCCCGCTGGTGGTGGAGGAGGCGGGCGAATGCGCGATGCTCCAGTGCCACTACCACGGCTGGACCTACACCCTCGACGGGACGTTGCGGGGGATGCCGCGGTTCGACCGGGTGGAACTCTTCGACAGGAAGGACTTCGGGCTCGTGCCCCTGGAGCTGGCCGAATGGGAGGGCCTGCTCTTTGTGAACATCGAAGGAGGCGCGCCCCTGCCCGCGGATCTTCTCGCGCCGGTGCAGCAGAAGGTCCCGGAAGGAACGCTCCGTTCGAAGGCATTCCACACGCGCGTGAGCTACGACGTCGCCTGCAACTGGAAGGTGTACGTCGACAACTACCTCGAAGGATACCACCTCCCGTTCGTCCATCCGGAACTCTGCGACCTCCTCGACTGCGGACAGTACGTGACCGAAACGTTCGACCAGCTTTCGCTGCAGCACAGCCCCTTCACGGGGAAGGAGACGGTCTACGGTACCGGCGACGGCCAGGCGTTCTATTATTTCCTCTTCCCGAACTTCATGCTCAACATCCTCCCCGGCCGGCTCCAGACGAACCTGGTCGTCCCGCTCGCCGCCGACAGGACCCGCGTGCTCTTCGACTATTATTACGACGACACCGCCGGCGAGACGGCCTTGAAGCGGATCGCGGACGACCTCGACTACAGCCACCGGGTGCAGCTGGAGGATATCGACATCTGCGAACGGGTCCAGAAGGGGCTCGCCTCGAGGGCGTACGACCGGGGCCGGTTCTCGGTCGAGATGGAGCGCGGGGTACACCATTTTCAATCACTCCTCAAGAAGGCGTACCGGCGGGGAACCCGGAGCTGACGCGAATCAGCGTCTCCCACGATGAAGCCCGCCGACCTGCCCCGCGCCCTCTCCCTCTTCGACTCGACGATGCTCAACATCGGCTGCATGATCGGGTCGGGCATCTTCATCGTGCCGGCGGCCGTCGCGCTCTCGGCCGGATCAACCGCCGGGATGATCGGCATCTGGGTGGCAGGAGGCGTGGTGAGCCTTTTCGGCGCGCTCTGCGTCGCCGAGCTCGGGGCGATGCGACCGAAGGCGGGCGGACAGTATGTCTACCTCTCCGAGGCTTTTTCTCCCCTCATCGGCTTCCTCTACGGCTGGACCGCCTTCACCGTCATCAACACCGGGGCGATCGCGGCCGTGGCCGTGACGGGAGCGAGCTACCTGGGATATTTCGTGGCATTGTCCCCCTCCGCGGTGAAGCTCGTGGCGGTGTCGGGGATCTGGATTCTCACCCTCGTGAATTGCGTCGGGATCCGGCCCGGCGCCACGCTCCAGAACGTGGTGACCCTGGTGAAAATCGGGTCGCTCGCCGCGATCCCCCTCGCGGCCCTCTTCCTGCCCGGTGGCTCCGCTGAAAATTTTTCGCCGGTCTGGATGCCGTCCGCCGGGATCGGGGATACCGCCAGCGCGGGGGCGGCAGGCATTGTCGGGTCACTCGGCGTCGCGATGATCGCCGTCCTCTGGGCCTACGACGGCTGGATCGAGGTCACCTACGTCGCCGGCGAAGTGAGGGACCCGGCGCGAAACATCCACCGCTCCCTCATCGTCTCGACGGGCGCGGTGATCGCACTTTACGCGTCGGTCACGGCGGCATTCGCCTTCCTCCTCTCCCCCGCGGGGATGGCGCGATCTCCGCTGGTCGCCTCCGACGCGGCGTCGGTCCTCCTGGGTCCGGCCGGCGCCGCCGCGATATCGGCGGCGGTCGTGGTCTCGACGTTCGGCGCCGCGAACGGGTTCATCATCACCTGTCCCCGGATCTACTACGCGATGGCGAAGGACGGCAACTTCTTCCGGTGGTGCGCGACGATCCATCCCCGGTTCCTCACGCCGGTCCATTCGCTCCTGGCGCAGGCCGTGCTGGCGACGCTGCTGGTGCTCACCGGGACGTTCGCGCAGCTGACGACCTACGTCGTCTTCGCCTCCTTTTTCTTCTACGCCCTCTCCGCGGCCGGCGTGTTCATCCTCCGGAAGAGGGACCCGTCGGCCACCCGTCCGTACAGGACGTGGGGTTACCCCGTCACCCCCGCGCTCTTCATCTGTTTCGCCGCCTGGCTCGTCGCCGACACGATAGTCTCGGAGCCGGTCGACGCGCTGCTGGGGGCGGCGGTGATCCTGGCCGGGATTCCCGCGTTCCGGTTCTGGAATCGCCGGCGCGGTTTTTAATTGCGTCGGATTTTTCGTACTTTGGCGTGTAGATGATCAAACGGACTGAACGCTCACGATGCACCATTACACGGCCATAACCGAGGATATCAAGATCGAGGTGAGGCCGGTCTACATCGACGGCCAGTCGGACATCATCGCCAGGAAGTTCGTCTTCGCGTACTTCGTGAAAATCCGGAACCAGGGCAAGGAGAAGATCCAGGTGCTGAGGCGGCACTGGCTGATCAACCACGGCGGATACCGGAGCGAGGAGGTCGAGGGGGAGGGCGTGGTGGGAAAACAGCCCGTGATCGCCCCCGGCGAGACGTACAGCTACAACAGCTTCTGCATACTGGAATCCTTCGAGGGCTCGATGGAGG
>CAZQSM010000168.1:0-3015 GCA_964596065.1 uncultured Chlorobiaceae bacterium
TGCACCTTCGTCGAATCTTTTTTGAGTCGCCGGACGTCGATCACCATGTCCTGGGCGTTCTGGTACCGATCGTCGGGATTTTTTTCCAGGACGCGGTTGACGATGTGCAGGAGTTCCGGCGAGGCGTTCGGCAGGAATTTGTCGATCGGCTCCGGCTCCTCGTTCATGATCGAATACATCATCGCCGCCTCGTGCTCGCCCCGGAAGGGGGTGCGGCCGGTGAGCATTTCGTAGAGCACCACGCCGAAGGAAAAGATGTCCGAGCGCGCGTCGTTGCTGCTCCCCTGCAGCTGCTCCGGGGCCATGTAGGCCAGCGTGCCGACGGTGCTGGACGATTTCGTGAGGCGCATCGCCCCCTTCAGCCTCGCCAGGCCGAAATCCATCACCTTGATCTGGTTCCGGCTGTTGACCATGATGTTCTCGGCCTTGATGTCCCGGTGGACGATCCCCTTCGCGTGCGCCTCCTGGAGCGCGTCGCCGATCTGGATGGCGTACTCGATCGCCGCCTCGAGCGGAATGCCTGCGCCCGGCCCGGCCTGCGCGATTTTTTTCCGGAGCGTCAGCCCATCCACGAACTCCATGTCGATGAAGTGCTTGCCGTTGTGCTCCCCCACCGAGTGGATGCCGCAGACGTTAGGGTGGTTGAGCGCCGAGGCGGCCTGCGCCTCCTGCAGGAACCTCGCCTTGTCGTCCTCGGTGGAGGTCGCGGTCTCGGGGAGGAGCTTCAGCGCGACGACGCGCTTCAGCTTCGTGTCCTCCGCCTTGTACACCACGCCCATCCCCCCCTCGCCGAGTTTTTCGAGGATTGTATAGTGCGATATCGATTGACCTATCATCGGGAGCCCTATTGGAGATTATCGATCATGACCATTTTCCGCACGTTCTTCGAGTCGGCATAGACAAGCCGGCTGGCGTCGGCGCTGACCGAGATGCCGACCGCAGGGCGGAGGTTCGGAAACGTCCCCCTGACGGTGGTCGCCTTCCCGTCGGGGAGGGAAATCCGGTGTATCTCGCCCTCAGGGGAGGTGAGGTACAGGGACGACGTTGCGGGGACGTAGACCGGTGAGGCCAGATATCTGAAGAGCAGCCGGCGGCCGGGGTCCGCGGCCCCATCCGTCGGAACCTTTTCGATCCAGACCCCCGGCTCGCTTAAGACGACGGAGCGATAAACGATGTATTTTCCGTCGAGCACGGGGAACGCCCACGTCGAGTCCCGGAAGAACTTCCTGTCCCCTCCGCCGTCAATCGTGAGGAGCCGCGTCCCGTACGGGCGCTCCGTGAGCAACGTGGTCGAATTGATCCAGAACGAGGGGAAGCCCGAGCCGATTCTTTTCGGTGAACCGGGGTTCCGCGAGTCGACGATGAACGTCCCCGATGAGTCGTGGTCCACCGAGTCCGGGTGCGTGGCGAAGGCGATCCACCGGCCGTCGGGCGACCATTTCGGTTGATGGAACGACTGATCGTCCGACTTTAGGACCGTTTTTTTCCCGGACTCCACCTCTATTGTGAAGAGTTCGTTGGTCCCCCCGGAGGGTGACGGAGTGTTGACCACGTAGAGCACCCGGCTGCCGTCCGGCGATATCTCCGGGGAGAAAAGATTGACGTCGTCGAAGGTCAGCTGTCTCGCGCCCCCGCCGCCAAGTGAACCGAGCCACACCTTCCCGATGGGCTGTTCCTGGATGTACATCAGCCGCTTGCCGTCGTTGGACAGGTAGGGCGCGAAATCCGGACCGCTTCCCCGGGTGACCTGCACCGGCTCTCCGCCGGACGAAGGGACCATCCAGAGGTTGTCGTTCCCGTTCACGTCGGACGAGAACGCGATCTGGCCGTTTCTGCTCCAGGAAACGAACGAGATGATTTTCCCGAGGGTGGTCAGCTGGCGTTCCACGCCCGAGTCGAGCCGGCGGACGAAGACCTCCGTGACGCCGGTGTTGTTCGGGGAGGGTCGTCTGGTGTAGCACATCGACGCCCCGTCAGGCGACCAGGCGTAGAACGGAGCGGCACCGAGTGAGTCGACGAATTCCAGCCGGTCGTCCGCACCGTTGGGCTTGACCGACCGGAACTCGAACTTGCCCGATGCGCTCCCCCACGATCCGTCCACGACGTAGGCGATCCGCTCGCCGTCCGGTCGCCACTTCGGGAAGAAACCGACATCCGCGATCCGTTTGCTGAAGCCTCCCAGTGACGACACGATCGCGATCTCCGGCCTGGTGAAGTCCTTGTCGGTGCGGTCGTAGGCGATCTGGCTGCCGTCGGGGGAGAGGTCGACATCCTGCATGAACGCCGCGGAGTCGGTCGTGATCCTGCGCGGGGCCCCCGATCCGGCGTTCATCAGGAAGATGTCCCACGTGCTCCCGTCCTCCGTGCCGGCGAAGGCCACCCAGCCCCCGTCGGGGGAGAGGGCCGGATAGCCGATCTCCTTCACCGGGATGTTGAGCGTCCTGAACGTCATCGCCGGGTTGAGCGTGATCCCCGTCGACGGGCGCAGGAAGAAGTACCACACGGCGGCGAGAACGAGGACCGTCGAAACCGCCAGGACGGCTATCATCGGGACACGACCCCGTCCTTTTTCGGCCGGTGCCGGGGGAACGGTTCCACCCGCCGCACCGGCCGACGGCATGGTCCCCGAAACGCCCGCCTGCGGGATGCCCTGCGCCGGCATCGAGGCGAGCGATGACCTCGACACCCTCGACGATTGTTTTTGCAACCGACGCAGCTCGATCACCATTTCATTGATCGACTGGTAGCGGTCGTTCGGGTCCTTTTCGATCGCCCGGTGGATGAGGTTCACCAGCACCGGCGGAAGGTCTTCGCGGTGTTTCTGGATCGGGTCGGGTTCGTCGTTCAGGATCGAGTACATCAGCGCAGCTTCGTGCTCGCTCCTGAACGGCAGCCGGCCTGTGATCATCTCGTACAACAGGACCCCGTAGGAAAAAATGTCGCTCCGGGCGTCGACGTCACCCCCCTGGATCTGTTCGGGGGCCATGTACGCCAGCGTCCCGACGGTGGAGGTGG
>CAZQSM010000169.1:0-3014 GCA_964596065.1 uncultured Chlorobiaceae bacterium
GCCTCCCGGCGATGGTGAGGTGCGCCGTGCTGCTGATGGGGAGGAACTCCGTGATCCCCTGGATGATGCCGAGGAGGACGGCGTCGGTGTACCCCATCCTCAGCCTGCCCCCGCCGCCGCGGGTCCCATCAGACGAGGAGCGGCGCGATGACGAGCGACACGATTGACATCAGTTTGATCAGGATGTTCATCGCGGGGGCGGAGGTGTCCTTGAAGGGGTCGCCGACGGTATCGCCGACCACGGCCGCCTTGTGGGCGTCCGTTCCCTTCCGTTCGCCCGCCACTTCCCCCTTCTCGATCGCTTTTTTTGCGTTGTCCCAGGCGCCGCCGGAATTGGCCATCATGAGCGCCAGGAGCACGCCGGTCACGGTGGCGCTCGCGAGCATGCCGCCGAGCGCCGCGGGGCCGAGGAGGAATCCGACGACGACGGGGGCGATCACCGCGGTCAGGCCGGGGAGGACCATCTCCCTGAGCGCCGCGGACGTCGAGATGTCGACGCAGCGCGCGGCGTCCGGCTTGACGCCCGGCCTGCCCTCGAGCAATCCGGGAATTTCCCTGAACTGGCGCCGGATCTCTTCGACCATCTTACCCGCCGCCCGTCCGACGGAGGTCATCGTCATCGCGGTGATCAGGAAGGGGAGGATGCCGCCGACGAACAGCCCGATGGCCACCGCGGGGTCGGTGATGACGATCTGCACCGGCATCTCGCCCTCGAGGAGCAGTTTCGAGTACTGCACCCAGGCGCCGTCCGGGGAGATCCCGTCCGTCGCCATCTGCGCGAGCCGCGAAGCGATCGCCGCCGACACACCCTGGGCGTAGGCCGTGAACAGCGCGAGGGCCGTCAGCGCCGCCGATCCGATCGCGAACCCCTTCCCGATCGCCGCCGTGGTGTTCCCGAGCGCGTCGAGGCCGTCGGTCACCTTCCGGACGTCGGGGCCGAGGCCCGACATCTCCGAAATTCCCCCGGCGTTGTCGGCGATCGGCCCGTACGCGTCCACCGACATCGTGATGCCGACCGTCGCGAGCATCCCGACCGCGGCGATGCCGATGCCGTAGAGCCCGGCCACGGCATTGGCGACGAAGATGACCAGGCAGATGGCCACCACGGGCAGCGCCGTCGATTCGAACCCGACGGCGAGGCCGCTGATGATGTTCGTCGCCGACCCGGTCTTGCTGGCGTCGCAGATCCTCCGCACGGGCGCGGCGGCGGTGTAATACTCGGTGATCAGTCCGATCAGGATGCCCCCGAGCGTCCCGAAGAATATCGCCCAGAAGACGTTGTTGTTCACGTCGTAGGTCTGGACGATCCAGCGCGAGAAGAGCAGGAAGACGCCGGCCGCGATGAACGTGGAATACCTGAGCGCCGCGGCGGGCGAATAGTTCTTGAGCACTTTCATCGACGCGATCCCGAGGAACGAGGCGACCAGGCCCAGCCCCGCGAGGACCAGCGGGAGGGACATCAGGATCGACCTGATGCTCTCGGCGCCCACCTCCGCCGACGCCTTGAGGAGGTCGAGCCCGCCGGGGAGGAGCGTGGCGCCGATCGCGATCGTCGCGACAATCGCCCCCACGTACGATTCGAAGATGTCCGCGCCCATGCCGGCGACGTCCCCGACGTTGTCCCCCACGTTGTCGGCGATGACGCCGGGGTTCCGGGGATCATCCTCGGGGATCCCCGCCTCGACCTTGCCGACGAGATCCGCCCCGACGTCCGCCGCCTTGGTGTAGATGCCCCCGCCGACCCTCGCGAACAGGGCGATCGAGCTTGCGCCCATCGCGAACCCGTTGATGATGCTCGAGGCCCCGGGATTGCCGAAAAAGTGAAAGGTGACGCCGAGCCCGATCAGCCCGAGGCTCGCAACGCTCACGCCCATCACCGCGCCGCCGTTGAAGGCCGTGAGCAGCGCCTTGCCCTGGCCGGAACTGCGGGCCGCCTCGGCGGTCCGCACGTTGGCGCTGGTGGCGGCCCGCATGCCGAAATAGCCGGCGAAGACCGAACAGCAGGCGCCGCCCACGAAGGCGTACGCCATCTCGACGCGGAGGAAGACCCCGAGGAGCGCGGCGACGAGCCCCACGAAAAAGACCAGCACGGAATACTCCCGCTTCAGGAACGCCATCGCCCCGACGCGGATCTGGCCGGCGATGTCGCGCATGAGGTCGGTGCCGGCCGGTTGTCGCTCGAGGGCGGCGTAGATGAGGTAGGCCACGAGCAGGCCGAACAAACCGAGGAATGGCGTGGATTGGATCAGCGTTTCCATTGAACGTGTGCTCCTATTGATTGGTGTCGAAAAAAACCGTGGGGGGCGGGTGGATCATGTGTCCGGCGTACCGGGGGCCGCGGACATCGCGGCCGGCACGGTGCCTCCCCGCGGGAATTCCGTCCCGCGCGCGAGACCGCGACGCCGGCCGAAACGGTCGCGCCGCCCTGGCCTGAACCCCCGACGGGGATTCCGGTTCAGGACCCCCGCTTTCCGTCGCCGTCATCCCCCGTGGGGAGGGGCGCCTTCAGGACCTTGATGAAAAAATATATCGTGAAAGAGAGCACCGTCCCCATCGTGAGGACCATCAGCACAATCGCGCCCGTCGTCATCGCGTCATCCTTTCTTCGAATTGTTCGTCCGCGCCTTGTACACCAGCACGCAGATGCCGATGAACACGGCCATCAGCAGCGCCCTGGAACCGTTCGTGTAGGTCAGCCGCTTCTCGAGTTCACTCCGCTGCAACGCGTCGGCGGCGGCGGCGATCTGTTCGTGGAGCCCGGTATTGAGCACCTGCTTGATGAGCGACCCGTTGTCCAGCGGCCAGCCGTTCCCGCTGAGGAGGCTCGAGAGGGCCGCCGCCCACTCCCCGCCGGCCGGGGAGAAGACCGAGCCGACGAAGACGAAGAAGAGGAAAAGCGGCGTCACGTACTTGATGATGTACCGGTAGACCTGCGGCACCTTCATCTCGGCGCCGCTGTTGATCTCGTACCATCCCTTGTCGATCCCGAAGATCCAGGCGAACAGGATCGATTC
>CAZQSM010000170.1:0-2977 GCA_964596065.1 uncultured Chlorobiaceae bacterium
TTCCGGTTGAGGTCGTCGATCATGTCGTCCTGGTTCAGCACCGCGCGCCCCAGCGACGGGTCGGCGTGGATGAAGCCGTCGAGCGCCTGCCGGACCATCCGCAGGACGTTCTCCGACATCGAGAGGACCATCCTGAAGGGGCTTTCGAGCCCCTCCCGCTTCAGCACGAGGGACGATTCCGCCAGGTTCACCGCGTGGTCACCGATGCGCTCCAGGTCGTTGTTGATTTTCTGCGCGGCGAGGATAAGCCGGAGGTCGCTGGCGACGGGCTGGTTCAACGCGAGCAGGTCGATGATCTGGTCGTCGATGCCGATCTCGAGGCTGTTGACCTCGTGGTCTCCCTCGATCACGGATGCGGCGGCCGCCCGGTCCCCCTCCCTGATGCTCCCGAGGGAGCGGATGAGGGCCTTCTCCACCAGGCTCCCCATCCGGACGAGGTTGTCCTTCAGGGCCTGCAAATCCTTGTCGAAATGACGTTCCATAGTCGCCAATATACCGTTTTTTTGAATGTTACCCGAAACGACCGGTGATGTAGTCTTCGGTCTGTTTCTTCCCCGGGGTCGTGAAGAGCGTGTCGGTGTCGTTGAACTCGATCAGTTCGCCGAGGTAAAAGAACGCGGTTTTGTCGCTCACGCGCGCCGCCTGCTGCATGTTGTGCGTCACGATCACGATCGTGTACTGCTCCTTCAGGGAATGGATCAGCTCCTCGATCTTCGCGGTCGCGATCGGGTCGAGCGCGCTCGCCGGCTCGTCCATCAGGAGGACCTCGGGGCTCACCGCGAGGGCGCGCGCGATGCAGAGCCGCTGCTGCTGTCCGCCGGAGAGGGAGAGCCCGCTCTTGTCCAGGTCGTTTTTCACCTCGTCCCAGAGCGCCGCCTGCCGCAGGCTCCGGCCCACGATTTCGTCGAGCTCGCCTTTATCGTGGATGCCGTTGATGCGCGGGCCGTACGCGACGTTTTCGAATATCGATTTCGGGAAGGGATTCGATTTCTGGAAAATCATCCCGACCCGCTTCCGCAGTTCCACCACGTCGGTCCCCGGGGCGTAGATGTCCCGTCCCTCGACCATGACCGATCCCTCGACCCGAACGCCGTCGATCAGGTCGTTCATCCTGTTCAGCGCCCGGAGGAACGTGGACTTGCCGCAGCCCGAGGGCCCGATGAGCGCTGTCACGCGGTGCGGCGCGATGTTCATCGAGATGTTCCTGAGCGCCTGTTTCTCGCCGTAGAACAGGCTCAGGTCCCGCGCCTCGATTGCATTCCTGGGTTCTTCCACCTGGCTTCTCAGGATAATTTTCGTTTGCGCATGTTATACCGGAGGATGATGGCCGAAAAATTCAGTCCGAACGTCAGCAGGAGCAGGACCAGGGTGGTGGCGTACTGGATCCCCATCGTCGCCTCGACGTCGGGTGATTGCGTCGACATGATGTAGACGTGGTAGCCGAGCTCCATGAACTGGTCGGAGAGGGAGGTGGGGAGCCTCGGGAGGAAATAGGCGGCCCCCGTAAAGAGGATCGGCGCCACCTCGCCCGCGCCGCGGCTGACGGCCAGGATTCCGCCGGTCAGGATGCCGGTGACCGCGTTCGGGAGGACCACCTTCCGGATGGTCTGCCACTTCGTCGCGCCAAGGGCCAGGCTGGCCTCGCGAAGTTCCCGCGGGACCGCCCGGATCGCCTCCTCCACCGATACGATCACGACCGGCAGGGTGAGGAGCGCCATCGTGAGGCTCGCCCAGAGGATGTTCGGCTGGGCCCAGACCAGCTGCCCGGAACCCGACAACACCCCGTCCATCCCGGCGCCGACGAACTGGACGAAAAACCCCAGCCCGAAGAGGCCGAAGACGATCGCCGGGACGCCCGCGAGCGATGTCACGGCGAAGCGGACGAGGCGGGCGAGCCGCGAGCGCTGGCCGGCATATTCCGCGAGGTAGACGGCCGTGATGGCCCCCACCGGGATGCCGCCGATCGACATGATGATCACCAGCAGGAACGTGCCGAAGATCGCGGGGAAGATCCCGCCGGCGGTCATCCCCGCCGTCGGCTCCCCCGTCAGGAATTCCCACGTAAGGTGGGAGGCCCCCCCTGCCACGATGTCGCCCACGATGATGACCACCACGGCGATGATGGCGGCCGCCGAGACGATCGAGGCCAGGGCCGCGCCGCGGACGACGATGGTGTCGCGCGCCCTCATTGCGCCCCCCCGAATTTCTTCAGCAGCTGTTTCCTGACGACGAACTCGGCGAAGGCGTTGAGCGCGAACGTGAAGAGGAAGAGCAGCGCACCGACGAGGAACAGGATGTTGTAATGGGTGTCGCCGAACACCACCTCCGCCATCTCGGCGCCGATGGTTGCGGACATCGTCCTGACGGGGACCAGGGGGTCGGCCGAGAGGAGCGCGGCGTTCCCGGTGGCCATCAGGACGATCATCGTCTCGCCGAACGCCCTCCCGATGCCGAGGATGACCGCCGCGTACACGCCCGGCGTCGCCGCGGGCAGGACGACGGAGAGGGCCGTCTGCCACCGCGAGGCGCCCAGCGCCAGGCTCGCCTCGGTGAAGGACTTGGGCACGGTGGCGAGGGCGTCCTCGGTGAGGGTGTAGATGATCGGCAGGACGGCGAGGGCGAGCGCCGCCCCACCGACGAACGCGTTCAGCCGGTATTCGAGCCCGAACGCCTGTTGAAAGAAGGTGGCCAGCGTGATCAGGGCGAAAAAACCGATGACCACCGACGGGAACCCGGCGAGGATCTCGATCGCGGGCTTCATGATTTCCCTGGCCCATCGCGGTGCGATGGTGGACGTGTAGAGCGCGGCGAGGATCGCGAGCGGCGCGGCGAGCAGCACGGCGATCAGCGACACCTTGAAACTCCCGAGGATGAGCGGGAGCAGCCCGAACTTCGGTTCCTCCGAAACCGGCTCCCATCGCCGCCCCATCAGGTCGGCGACCCCCGGCTCAGCGCCGGCGACGGACATCTCGAGCCC
>CAZQSM010000171.1:0-2958 GCA_964596065.1 uncultured Chlorobiaceae bacterium
ATGGGTCAAATCTAGTGATTATTTGAAGAAGAGGCAAGCATTTGTGTGACGTGAACAATAGAGTAAAGCGGGGAAGCTGAGTTTGGGGTGGGGAGGGGGCGTTGCAGAGAATCAGAAGCGCATCGAAATTCCCGGTGATGTGCGGAGGATTGGCGTGAAAGCCCCGGGGGTCAAGCTCCGAAGGGATGAAAGGTGCCTGGTGATCGGGCAGCCGTTCGGCCAGGTCAGGCCGAATGCCCGAACAAGCCTCCCCGATACCGGGGAATCAGCTCCAGCGACCCCGGGATGAAGGTCGCGGAAAAACAAACGCCGATTTTCAGGACAATCCGTGGAGCACTGAATGTACGGTCTCCAGGAGCATCTCTGCACTGTACGGTTTTCTCAGGACAGTGTTGGCTCCCGTTTCCGTACCCTGCTCGAGCGCGGTGTCCTCCCCATAACCCGTCGATGCGATGATACGAATCTCCGGTTTCATCTTTCGGAGGGCGCGGATGGTCATCGCGCCGTCCATGATCGGCATGGCCATATCGGTGACCACGAGGTCGATGTCGTTCATCATCGGGGCAAACTGGGCGATCGCCTCGGTACCGTCGGAGGCGGTATGCACCCGGTACCCATGCGCCTCGAGGGTGTGCCTTGTGATTTGCAGGATCGACGACTCATCATCGACGACGAGGATCCGTTCTCCACGCCCGAGGTGTATCCGCGCGGGCTGCTCCACGACACCCGTCTTATCCCCCGAATCCCGGGCGGCCGGGAAGTAAATCCGGAACACAGTACCGCTACCTGGAGTACTCTCCACGTCGATGATGCCGTTGTGATTTTTTACGATGGTTTTCACGGTATAGAGACCCAGCCCCGTCCCCCGCCCGACCTCCTTCGTCGTGAAAAACGGGTCATAGATCTTCTCCAGCACCTTCGGTTCCATGCCGGTTCCATCGTCGGCGATGCTCAGGTGGACGTACCGTCCGGGCGGAACTCCCTGTCCCGGGGCGGCAGTCTGCTGCCCGTCGAGCGTCGCGTTTTCAGCCGTGATCCGGATGTTCCCGCCGGACGGCAGCGCGTCGCGGGCGTTGATGCAGAGGTTCAGTACCAACTGGTGGAGGTTGGTTGGATCGCCCCTCATTTCCCACAAATCCTTCGGTATCGCCGCATGGACGGTAATCGACCTTGGAAATGTTTCCCTGATGATCGATATCGTCTCATTGAGTATGTGTCGCAATTGGAGGAGCCCCTTCTCCCCTTCAATCCCTCGCGCGAATCCAAGGATCTGTTTGATGATCGCGGTGCCACGTCGCGAACTTTTATCGATCGTCTCCAGCAAGCGCTGGCTGCGGTCATCCGGTACGGACTTCTTCAGGAACCCGATCGCGAGCATGATCGGGGCCATCACGTTATTGAGGTCGTGGGCCACTCCGCTCGCGAGGGTCCCCACGCTTTCCATCCGCTGCGACCGGATCAGTTCTTCCTCGAGTAACTTCTTTTCGGTGATATCCTCCTTTATCGCGAGATAATGGACAACCCTTCCCGACGTGTCCCTGATCGGCGTTATGGAGGCAGATTCCCAAAACAATTCTCCGTTCTTCTTTTTATTCTGGAATTCCCCCCTCCATTCCCCGCCGGCCGAGAGCGTCTTCCAGAGCGCCGCGTATGCTTCGGGATGCTTGTCGCCTGACTTCAGGATACGGGGGTTCTTCCCGATCACCTCGGCCTCCGTGTAACCGGTGACCTCCAGGAACTTGCGGTTGACGTATTCGATCGCTCCCGCCACGTCGGTAATGATGATGGACGCGTTGCTTTGCTCCACCGCCCTGGACAGGAGCAATATGCGGTCTTCGCTCGATTTCCGCTGGCTGATGTCCCTGGCCACGCCCAGCGACAAGGGCGTGCCTCCGATGGTGACCGGAAATGTGCGAATCTCCACGGGAATCGTTGAACCGTTTTTGTTCCGCAGCGTGAATTCATCGGGGCCCGTCGGCAACCCCATCGAATTCCTCCGGAGGTTTTCGAGGGCGTCGCCGAGGTGCTGCGGCGGGAGGATGCTCAAATCCTGAAACCCCCTGCCGATGAGTTCCTCCCGTTTATATCCCACCATTTCCTCGGCGGCTTTATTCCCATCCACGATGACTCCCTGAAGGTCGGTGAGGTAGATGGCATCGGGGGCATACTCGAAGAGGGTCTTGAAGCGTTCCTCGCTCTTTTGAAGGTCGCGGGATGCGGCATCGCGTTCGAGGAGAAATTGAGTCAATTGTTTTACATGGCGACGGAGCAGTAAACAGAGGGCGATCCCTGTGATGAGTATGAATGCCCATCCCTTGTAGGTCTGGAACTCCGGGAAAGTCCGGGGGTCGATGGAGAGGTATAAGAGCACCCGGTCGGAGAAGTAAATCCACGCTCCGCCGATGAAAATGTAAAGCAAGCCGAAGCGAAGGGGATAACTATTGTTGACTGGCGGCAGGTTGCCGGCTTCCATAAGAACCCTCCTGAACTGATTATTCAGGGTAATAATATATTCTTATTATACGAAATTAATATTTCCACTTCACCTCCCCGTGGGCGATTAGGATCCATTTATCGGGCTCTATGGATGAAAGCGGGCCCGTTTCACGTTCAGGCGTCACCTGGTGATCATCAGCCCTGCGGACCGCCCGTCGCCTCGGTTTCCCCGGTCCGGGAATTTTCGGGCTGGTCAAAAATAGTTGAGGAATGAGACCGACTGAAAACGTATATTCCACGAAGAGCCGCGGCCGGTCGGCAACGGCACTCCATTGCACAACAGAAGGGAAACACTCCGATGAAATACTTCAACCGCGCGATTATCCCGTTGATCCTGACGGTCTCGATCGTGGCCACCGCAGCTTCCCAGGGCCTGTACTGGGAAAGTCTCATCACGCGGGAAGGCCGGACGGATACGACGATCTCGCAAACATTTTACATGCCGAAGATGTTCAGGGTCAC
>CAZQSM010000172.1:0-2957 GCA_964596065.1 uncultured Chlorobiaceae bacterium
CTCCTCGTCGTCGTCCTCTCGCTCGGCAGCGCGTGGGTCTCATCCGCGGCGGGCCTCTCCCTGGCCCTCGGCGCGTTCGTGGCGGGCCTCGGGCTCTCCCAGTCGGAGTACCACGAACAGATCGTCGCCGAGACGATGTCGCTGCGCGACATCCTCAGCAGCCTCTTCTTCATCTCACTCGGGATGATCGTGGATTCCGGACACATCGTCGGGAACACCGGGGTCATCACGGGTTCGCTCGCGATCCTCCTCCCGCTGAAGGTCCTGATCGCGACCGCCGCGGTGCTGGTCATCCGGACGCCGCTGCGCGTCGCGGTGATCACCGGCTTCCTCCTCGCCCAGGTCGGGGAGTTCTCATTCATCCTCGCCCGCGCCGGGGAAGGCGCGGGGCTCCTTGGCGCCGATTTTTACCAGGGATTCTACGCGGTCACCCTCCTGAGCATGGTCGTGACGCCGTTCGTCGCGCAGCTCGCGCCCTCGATGGGATTGTGGGCCCAGCGGCTGCTGCCGGGCACTCCGTCGCCCGACGGGCCGGCGGTCGAGGGCCTGAAACGGCCGCTCAGCGGTCACGTGATCATCGTCGGCTACGGGCTCAACGGAAAAAACGTCTCGACGGTACTGCGGGAAACCGGCATCCCCTTCATCGTCACCGAACTCGACGTGGCCCGGTACCGGGAGGCGGCGTCCTCGGGCGTGCCCGCGCTCTTCGGCGACGGCACGCGCGACACGATCCTTTCCCAGGCGGGGATTGGCGCGGCACGCGCGCTGGTCGTTGCCATCTCCGATCCGGCGGCGACCAGGATGATCATCCGCACGGCGCGAAGGCTCAACCCGGAACTGTTCATCATCGTCCGCACGCGTTACGTCACGGAGATCGGCGAACTCTTCACTGCCGGGGCCGACGCCGTCATTCCCGAGGAATTCGAAACGTCCATCGAAATCTTCACGCGCGTGCTCAGGCACTACCACATCCCGCGAAACATCATCACCACGCAGGTGGAACTGCTGAGGCGCGAAGGGTACGGGATGCTCAGGGGCGTGAAGATCCCGGAAACCTCGATGGACCAGATCCAGGCGATCCTCGCGGCCGGGACCACAGACACGTTCCTCATCCCCCAGGGATCGCCGTCGGCCGGGATGACCCTGGTCGAGCTGGACATCCGCGGGAGGTCCGGGGGAAGCGTCCTGGCCATCGTCCGCGACGGCCGCGCGATGCTCAACCCGGCGCCCGACACCGCACTGGCCGAGGGCGACATCGTCATCGTCATCGGCACCCACCGGGAGGTGGACCTCGCGTTTGAAATCCTCGACCATGGACCGGAGGGACCCGCACCGTGACACCCGCATCCATCGACGCCGCGCTGCGCGCGGCACTGCAACGCGAACCGCTCTTTAAAAACGTCGACCTGGGCGCCCTCGACGGACATCCCGGCGCGCTGAGGGACGTTCGTGTAAGGGCCGGGGAAATGATCTTCGCCGACGGGGACGAGGGGGACGCCGTCTACCTCCTTCGTTCAGGAAAGGTGGAGATCGTCAAGGGTCTGAAATCGGGCGGGGAGATCCGGCTGGGGATCATAAAGGCCGGGGGGATCCTGGGAGAGCTCGACGCGATCGATCACCGCCGGCGGTCCGCGGGCGCCCGGGCGCTCGCCCGGTGCCGCCTCCTTGCGATCGAGAAGAGGGCTTTCCGGAGCCTGCTCACGGGAAGCGCCGCCCTCGGCGGAAACCTGCTCGCGATCCTCGGCGACCGGCTCCGGCAAAGCAACCTCGGATACGTCAACCGGGAGGAGAAGATCGCCCTCGACGCCGGGCGGCAGATCAAACGGCTCGAGGCGCTCATCGACGCGGCCCGGCTGATGAATTCCTCCCTCAACCTGAGGACGCTGCTGACGATCATCCTCGAGACCGCCGTGGGGATGGTGAACGCGGCCCGGGGCACGCTCTACCTGGTGGACGATGCGAAGGGGGAACTCTGGTCCCACGTCGTTTCCGGCAGGGGCACCGCTGAGATCCGGCTCGCGATCGGGGAAGGGATCGCCGGGCACGTCGCGCGCGCCGGGGTGGTCGTGAACATCGCGGACGCCTACCGCGACCCCCGGTTCAACCCCGCGGTCGACCGGATGTCGGGATACGTCACCCGGAGCATGCTCTGCGTCCCGCTCCGGGACAGGAGGAACACCGTCATCGGGGTCTTCCAGCTGCTGAACAAGAAGGGCGGGCCCTTCGACGCCGAGGACGAATTTTTCATCGAGGCGCTCTCGGGCCACGCGGCGAACGCCATCGGAAACGCGCGGCAGGCCGAACGGATGGTCCGGGAGGGACGACTGTCCGTCGTCGGGAGGATGGCGGCGTCGATCGTCCACGACATCCGGAACCCGCTCAACATGCTGAGGCTCTCCACGGAGATGATCGGCGGCAAGACCGACGACCCGGACATCCTGAAGATCCTCGGAATGATGGACGACCAGATCGACCGGTTCGGATCGATGGCGGAGGAGATCATCGACTTTTCGAGGGGGACCGCACACCTGGACATCGGCCCGGTGGACGTGACGGAACTGGTCGACGAAGTCGTCCGCATCTTCGCGGAAAAGACCGCCAGGCGTGAGATCCGCCTCAGGCGTCGAATCGGTTACGACGGCTCATTTGAGGGCGATTTCAACAAACTCCTCAGGCTGCTGCAGAACCTGGTCGGCAACGCGGTCGACGCGCTGCCGAAGGGCGGGACGCTCGACATCGGGGTGACGAAGGACGGTCCCGTGGTCCTGTTCGAGGTCAGCGACGACGGCCCCGGGATCCCGGAGGAGATCAGGGGCAGGATCTTCGAGCCGTTTCAGACTCACGGCAAGAAGCACGGCACGGGACTCGGGTTGGCGATCGTGAAGAAGATCGCGGAGGACCACCGCGGCTCCGTCCGGGCGGAAAGCGAGACGGGGAAAGGAACGAGGATGATCGTG
>CAZQSM010000173.1:0-2924 GCA_964596065.1 uncultured Chlorobiaceae bacterium
CGGTCGTCCGGTTCCAGCTCTACCGCGTGAAGGTCGTGCCACCCGACATGGTCAGGCTGATCGAAATCCTCGACCGTTCCGTGAGGGAACTCCATCGGGGGATCTATATGGTGCGCGACCTCGAAAAACGCGAACAGCTCTCGGAGGTCCTGAAAAAGGTCAACGAATGCGAAAACGAGGCTGACACGGCGTTCGAGGAGGCCGTGGCGGCGCTGTTCGACGAGGAGAAGGACCCGATCAACGTGATCAAGCTGAAGGAAATCTACGTCGGGCTCGAGACCGCGACGGACAAATGCGAGGATGCCGCCAACGTCATCGAGGGACTCCTCATCAAGCATTCCTGACCCGCCGGAACCCCCCATGGTCTACATCGTCGTCTTCACCATCGGCCTCGCCCTCCTCTTCGACTTCCTCAACGGCATGAACGACGCGGCGAATTCGATCGCCACGATCGTCTCGACGCGGGTCCTGTCCCCCAGGCTGGCTGTCGCGTGGGCGGCGTTCTTCAACTTCGCGGCGGCGTTCACGTTCGGCGTCCACGTCGCGAACACCATCGGCAAGGGTATCGTCACGCCGACGATCGTCACCGAGGTGATGATCCTCTCCGCCCTGGTCGGCGCGATCATCTGGACCCATTTCTGCACGAAATTCGGGCTCCCGATCAGCGTCTCCCACGCCCTCATCGGCGGACTGGCCGGGGCCGGCATGATCAAGGGTATGCTCGACGCCGGCGGGCTCTCCGGCGGCGTCGACGCGCTGGTCCTCGGCGGAATCGGCAAGGTCGTCCTCTTCATCTTCCTCTCCCCCGTCCTCGGCTTCGTCATCGGGTCGGGGCTGATGATCATCGTGAGCTGGCTCTTCGGCCGGATGCGCGTCAGGAGCATCGACCACGGTTTCCGCTTCGGGCAGCTGGTCTCCTCGGCGATGTTCAGCCTCGGCCACGGCACGAACGACGCCCAGAAGACGATGGGCATCATCGCGATCCTCCTCGCCTCCTCGTCGGTGCAGTTCCCGGAGTGGATCTACGATTCAAGCCAGGGGTTTTACGTCCCCGTCTGGGTGATCCTCACCGCGCACGCCGCCATCGGCCTCGGCACGCTCGCGGGGGGGTGGAAGGTCATCAGGACGATGGGCGTGAACCTGACGCACCTGAAGCCGATGGGGGGATTTTGCGCGGAAACCGCCGGCGCCACGATGCTCGTCGGGACCGCGCTCGCGGGGATCCCGGTCAGCACCACGCACACGATCGCCGGGGCGATCATGGGGGTCGGCGCCACCAGGCGCCTTTCGGCGGTCCGGTGGGGGATCGCCGGCAAGATCGTCTGGGCCTGGATCCTCACCATCCCCGCCTCGGCGCTCATCGGCGCGATCACCTACCTCATCGCTTCGCGATTCCAGTCCTGAGCGGCCCATCCGGGAGGGGGTAAAGGCGTTGAACGGCGGCGTCGGCCATACCGTCGCGACGAAGCGCACCCCGGGCATCACCGCCGAGCCGAAGCCCCGGCACCAGGGCCACGCTCCCCGACCCGCCGATTCGAACAGTGCGACGATACCGCCGGCGATGACGATGGCGTGGCTGTTTACGCCCTGGACGGATCGTCAGCGGAGGATGGTGAGATATTTGATCCAGGGACCCACTTCTCCCCTGTACTGTTTCGCGAGGACGCGGACCACCTGGGAGAGGTGCGAGAGGTCGTGCGCGACCCACGTGGCGAGGTGTTGCCGCAGCGTGACCTCCCCGAACTCCGGGTGAATGCCGGTTTTCGAGAGGGAGGTTTCGTCGAGCGCGAACGACTTCAGTATCCGGAGGTTTTCCTCCCGCAGCGAGGCAAACTCGGCGAGCAGCCCGTCGATCGTTTTTCCGGCGCTGGATTCCAGCATCGCGTCACGGACGAACGGTGCGAACCGCTTGTCGGCCGACGGTCCGAGTACGATCTCTGCCCTCGGTATCCAGTCGGTGTTTTCGCCGTGGATGAGGTGGCCGAGCACGTCGAACGGGCTCCAGGTGCCCGGGCCCTCGTCGGCGCGCGTCCATTCGGGGGGCAAGCCCGTGAGGAGATCCCGGAGGACCGCCGGCGTGCGGGAGAGGATGGCGATGGCGTTATCGACGTCGTAGGTCATGCGTTGTGTACGGCCCGCCGGGAGCGCGGGTTACGGCATCCGTCCGACATCCATCACCGGGAGCAGCGGCCGGTTCCTCGCGTCGCCCTTGTAATAGACGCGCTCCAGGAAGAGCCCGGAGGGCGGGGCGGTATATTTCGCCGGCATGTCCGACCTCGTGTTCAGCAGTTCGTTCACCTTCGACACCGGCAGGTTCCCCCTGCCCACCTCCGCGAGGATGCCCACCATCTGCCGTACCATCTTCCAGAGGAAATGGGAGCCTGAGATCCGGATCAGCAGCAGGTCGCCCACCTCCTTCAATTGGATCGTTTCGATGAAGACCTCGGTCGATTTCTCGGCGGGGTCGTCGGCGGTGAACGACTGAAAGTTCCTCATCCCGACGAAGCATTTCGCCGCCGTCTCCATCTTCCCGATCGCGAGATGGTCCTTCACCCACCAGACGTACCGCTTCGCGAACGCCGTGCGCCGGCGCGAGATCTGGTAGAGGTAACTCCTGGCCGCGGCGTCGTGCCGCGCGTGAAAGGATTTCGGCGCCTTCTCGACCTCGAGGACGTTGATGTCGGCCGGCAGGGCGTCGTTGAGTTTCATCCTGATGATTTCGGGGGCGAGCACGGTCTGGACGTCGAGGTGGGCCGTCTGGCAGAGCGCGTGGACGCCGGAGTCGGTCCTCCCCGCACCGTAGAATTCCAGCTGGCGAGTCCCGAAGACGTTCTGCGCGGCCTCCAGCAGCTCCCCCTGGACGGTGCGGGCGTTTTTCTGGACCTGCCAGCCGCTGTACCGCGTGCCTTCGTATTCGAGGTAGA
>CAZQSM010000174.1:0-2895 GCA_964596065.1 uncultured Chlorobiaceae bacterium
CGCTCGACGATGTTCTCCAGTTCCCGGACCTCCCCCCTCCACTGGTGCCCGATGAGCAGCCGCATCACGTCGGGGTCGAATCCGTGGAGCGTCTTCCCCATTTCCACCGAGTACTTGTCGAGGAAATAATTCAACAGGAGGGGGATGTCTTCTTTTCGTTCGGCCAGGGACGGCAGGCGGACCTCCACGATGTTGAGCCGGTAGAACAGGTCCTCGCGAAACCGGCCCTCGTCGATCTCCTTTGCCAGGTCGCGGTTCGTCGTGGCGATGAAACGGACGTCGACCGATTGGGGCTCCGACATCCCGACCGGGACGATCTCCTTCTGTTCGATCGCGCGGAGCAGCTTCACCTGCAGATGGACCGGCATCTCGCTGATTTCGTCGAGCAGCAGCGTGCCGCCGTCGGCGGCCTTGAAGTAGCCCGCCTTGTCGGCCACCGCGCCGGTGAACGAGCCCTTCTTGTGCCCGAAGAGTTCGCTCTCGATCAGCGTTTCCGGGATCGCCCCGCAGTTGACGGCCACGAACGGCTTTTCGGCGCGCTGGCTCCTGGCGTGGACGGCCCTCGCCACCATTTCCTTTCCGGTGCCGCTCTTCCCGGTGATGAGGATGGTCCCGTCGGTGGAGGAGATCTGGTTCACCATGTCGAAGATCCGCTGCATCGCGGGGCTCTTGCCGACCAGGTTCTTGAAATCGACGCCCCCTGCGACCTCCCGGCGGAGGTACTGGTTCTCCCAGAGCAGTTTTTTGTGTTCGAGGAGGCGGCGGATCTTCAGCGTCAGCTCGTCGAACTCGATCGGTTTGAGGAGGTAGTCGCCGGCGCCCATCCGCAGAGCGGAGATCGCCGTCTCGAGCGAACCGTAGGCCGTGATGATGATGACGATCGTCTGCGGGGCGATCTCCCGGATTTTCGTGAGGAGCTCGATCCCCTTCATCCCGGGCATCTCGATGTCGGTGATCACGATGTCGTACGATTTCCCCAGGCACTTTTCATACGCCGCGCGGCCGTCGGGGGCCTCCTCAACGTTGAACCCCTCCTTCCGGAGGATGAATGACGCCGATTCCCGGATAATCTGTTCGTCGTCGACGATGAGGATGGTGTCGGCCATGGTCCGCGCTTTCGTTTATCTGGTTTTCGTGTGGAGGGGGAGCCTGATCGTGAAGGTCGTCCCCTCGCCTTCGACGCTCCGGGCCGTGATCTCCCCCTGGAAACTCCTGATGATGCCGTAGCTGACCCAGAGCCCCAGGCCGGTCCCCTCGCCCACGCCCTTGGTGGTGAAAAACGGCTCGAAGATCTTGGGCAGGTGGGCTTCCGAAATCCCCTTACCGTTGTCGGAGACTTCGACGAGGAGGTCGTTGCCGTCGACCCTGGAGCGGCACGCGATCCGGCCCGTCTGTTCGTCCGACGGCAGGAACCCGAATTTGTCGTCAACGGCGTCGACGGCGTTGATCAGCACGTTCACCATGACCTGCTGGATCTGGTCGGCGACAAGCCCCAGCCGTGGAAGGCGGGGATCGGGAGAGAACTCGAACGCGATCGGTTTCGCCTTCCTCGCGACCCCGACGACGGCGATCGCCTCGCGCACGCACGCGTTCACGTCGGTGAGTTCGATCTCGTAATTCGACCGGCGGGAGAAGTCCACGAGGTCCCTCAGGATCCTGGAAATGCGGTTCACCTGGTTCTTGATCATCTCCAGCTTGTCGCGAACGACGGAGTCGTCCGTGGAGCGTTCAAGCACCTGCACGAGGGACGAGATCGACGTCAACGGGTTGCCCACCTCGTGCGCGATGCCCGCGGTCAACAGTCCCATGCTCTCCATTTTCTGCGCGTGGATCAGCTGCTTCTCGAGGTATTTTTGCTCTGTCAGGTCCCGGTGGATCCCGAGGTATCCGGCGACCGAACCGTCGTCGGCCAGGATCGGCGACACGAGCAGCTGCGTGAAGAACGGGTCTCCGTTCCTGCGCCGGTTTTCGATTTCGCCGTTCCAGACCTTCCCCGCCCGGATCGTCTCCCACATTTTCTTCCAGAACGCCGGGGGATGTTTCCCGCTCGAAAAGATGTTCGGATTTTTGCCGGTCAGCTCCGCGCTCGAGTATCCGCTCGCCTTCTCGAACGCCGGGTTGACGTAGATAATCCGCCCCTCGGTGTCGGTGATTTCGAGCGGGTTGACCGTGTTGTGGGCGAGGTTGCGGAAACGGATGAACTCGAGGTCCTTCCGTTTCTGTTCCGTGATGTCCCGCCCGGCGGCGATGATGAGCGGTTCCCGCGACCCGCCCTGGCGATCGTGGCGCGCGAGCGTAAAATGGAACTCCCGGCCCTCCGGGGAAGCGGCGGCCGGGTCGACGGTCGTTTTCACTTCGAGATCGGCGGCCGCCCCGTTCTTCCCGCATCGCCGCAGCGCGGCAACGAAGTCCTTGCCGGACGTCGGGGAAAAATATTCTTCGATCCGACGTCCGGCCAACGGAGCCCCTCCCGGTGCCAGTGCGTCCTGCGCCGCGGCGTTGGCGATCCTGATCGATCCGTCTTCCGCCAGGACGAGGCATGGAGAGGGAATCGCCTCGAGGACACTCTTCGGCGTCAGTACCGGGTCCGGTTGGATGGTCTTATGGACGGTCTTAGGAATGACGGCTCCCGGAATTCCCTGCATCAATTTATCAGATTTGATAAAATATATCGGAATTAATGGCTATTTCCAATTCGGGGTATACATTTTGCAACCCCGGACACAGAGGAAACAAGGAGGATGGCAGTCCGGAACCAGATCCGCGGCTGTTGAAATATTCCACATTGCCCCACCCCGGTTTTCAAATCTGACACCCCGCTCACGGCGGTCATCGGAATCGCCCATCACTGTTCGATCGGGCTGGGCCGGCGCGGTACGGTAATTGCGTAATCAA
>CAZQSM010000175.1:0-2841 GCA_964596065.1 uncultured Chlorobiaceae bacterium
CGCCTTGTAAAACCCCCACGACTTCACTATCTTACGGCACGATTTTTGAAGCCGTACAGCTCCTGAACCTCGCCCTCATCAATATCGCCCAGCTGATCTGCGTCCCGTCGCGCGGGAAACTCCTGAAACGCGGCCCCGAGATGTCGGATATCGGCGTCGTCCCGAACGGCGCGGTGATCATCGAGGGGGAAACCATCACCTGGTGCGGGAAGATGGAAGACCTGTCGATGGCGAGCGTGCGGGAGGCGACCATCCTGGACTGCCTGAACCGCGTGGTGATGCCCGGATTCGTCGACTCGCACACCCACCTGGTTTTCGCCGGGAGCCGCGAGGAGGAATTTTCGCTCCGGAGCCGCGGGGCGACCTACCAGGAGATCGCCGAGCGGGGGGGCGGCATCGTGAGCACGATGCGGGAAGTCCGGTCCGCGACAAAAAAAGACCTCAAGAAGAACGCCCGCAGGTGGCTCCACTTCCTCCTCTCTCACGGCACGACGACGGTGGAGATCAAGAGCGGGTACGGCCTCGACATGGAGTCCGAGGTGAGGATGCTCGAAGCCATCAACGAACTCAAAGCCGAGGAGGTGATCTCGGTCGTCGCCACCTTCCTGGGCGCCCACGCTCTCCCGCCGGAGTACCGGAAGCGCAAGGGCGAATTCATTCGCGAAATCACCGACCGGATGATCCCCTACATCGGCTCGAAGCGGCTCGCGGCCTTCTGCGACGTCTTCTGCGAGAAGGGGTACTTCACCGCGGCGGAGAGCAGGCTGATCCTCAACCAGGGAAAACATTTCAACATGACGCCGAAAATCCACGCGGAGGAACTCCACCCGACCGGCGGCGCCGAGCTGGCGGTGGCGATCGGGGCCGCCTCCGCCGACCACCTGGAACACGTGAGCGCCGCGGGGATCGATGCTCTCGCCGGCGGCGACACCGTGGCGACGCTGCTCCCCGGGGTGTCGTTCTTCCTCGACCATCCCTACGCCCCCGCGCGGAAGCTGATCGACGCCGGCGCCGCGGTGGCCCTGGCGTCCGATTTCAATCCGGGGTCGTGCATGTCGTACAACATGCAGCTGATGATGACGCTCGCGTGCACGCAGATGCGGATGACGCCCGAGGAAGCGATCACCGCCGCGACATTCAACGGGGCGGCCGCGCTGAAGCTGTCGGACCATGCCGGGAGCATCGAGCCCGGAAGAAAGGCCGACCTCTGCGTGATGAACGTCCCCAACTACGCCTGGATCCCCTATCATTTCGGCGTGAACCACGTCGAGAAAGTGGTGAAAAACGGAGTCATCCTCGAATTCTGACACTCGTCCCATGCCAATCGAAAAAATAGTCGAATGCGTCCCGAACTTCAGCGAGGGCCGCGACCCCGGCGTCATCGCCGCGATCGCCGACGCCGTGCGTGCGGTCCCGGGCGTCACCCTGCTCGGCGTCGAACCCGACAAGGACTACAACCGCACCGTGGTCACGTTCGTCGGGGGCCCGGGCGCCGTGGGAGAGGCCGCCTTCCGGGCGACGGAGCGGGCTTCATCCCTCATCGACATGCGGAAACAGACGGGCGAACACCCGCGCATCGGGGCGACCGACGTCGTCCCCTTCGTCCCGGTGTCGGGCGTGACGATGGATGAGTGCGTCGGGATCTCGCGGTCATACGGAAAGCGCGTCGCCGCGGAACTCGGCATTCCCGTCTACCTCTACGAGGAGGCCGCCGCCTCGCCCGACCGGCGCAACCTCGCGGCGGTACGCAAGGGGGAGTATGAAGGGCTCGCCGCGAAGCTGGCCGACCCCGCGTGGAAACCCGACTTCGGCGCGGCCGCGTTCAACGAACGCAGCGGGGCGACAGTCACCGGGGCCCGGTTTTTCCTGATCGCCTACAACGTGAACCTGACCACCAACGACAAGGGGATCGCCCACGAAATCGCCCTCCGCATCCGCGAGAGCGGCCGGACGCTGAAGGACCCCGGCGGCGCCACGACGAAGATCCCGGGGAGCCTGAAGATGGTGAAGGCGATGGGCGTCCTCGTCGAGCGGCTCGACCTCGCGCAGGTGTCGATCAACCTGACGAACTACACCGTCACCCCTCCCCACGCGGCGTTCGAGGAGGTGCGGAAACAGGCGGCGGAGCTCGGCGCCGGGGTCAACGGCAGCGAGATCGTCGGGCTCGTCCCGAAGGATGCCCTCCTGATGGCCGGGAAACATTTCGGCGGAACGGGCGCCGAAGCGTCGCTGATCGCGGCGGCCGTCTCCGGGCTCGGCCTCGGCACGATCGAACCGTTCCTGCCGGAGAAGAAAATCATCGAGTACATGATCAACAAAGGGTGACCTGATGACGCTCGTCGATAAAAAACTCAGCGCGTTCCTCGATGAACTCGCGTCGAATTCACCCGCCCCCGGCGGCGGCAGCGTGGCGGCCCTCGCCGGGGCGCTCGGCTCGGCGCTCACGTCGATGGTCTGCCGGCTCACGGCGGGAAAGAAGAAGTACGCCGACGCCGAGGAGGAGATGAAGTCGGTGCTGGCGATGTCGGAGAAGCTCCGCGCGGTCTTCACCCGCCTGGTCGACACCGACACCGACGCCTTCAACAAGGTCATGGAGGCCTATTCGCTTCCGAAGGAGAGCGACGACCAGAAGGCCCTGCGCAACGCCGCCATCCAGGAGGCCACCAAGGAGGCCGCGCTCGTCCCGCTCGAATGCATGAAGCACGGAATCGACGCCCTCGCCCTCGCGCGCGCCGTGGCCCAGCGGGGGAGCCGCAACTCGGTGAGCGACGCGGGCGTCAGCGCGCTGATGATCGGCGCCGGCATCGAGGCGGCCGCGCTGAACGTCAGGATCAACCTGAC
>CAZQSM010000176.1:0-2819 GCA_964596065.1 uncultured Chlorobiaceae bacterium
TCGTCGTACGAGGCCCTGAAGAATTCAATGAGGGGATCGATCATCGTCAGAATTCCCGGTCGAGGACGAGGAAGATGCGGAGGGCGTCGTACTGCGCCGGGTAGAAGGCGGCCCGCGCCTGTTTCATGGCGCTGGTGTAGTCGGCGTAATGGCCCCGCCGGTATTCCAGCAGGAGGAACAGCCCCCAGTCGGGGTTCGGTGTGAAACGCATGCCCGGACCGATTTCGAAGAGGTTGTTGTAAAAGGCCCCCTCGCTGTCGAACGCGACGTCGCCGCGAAGGTACAGGTCCATGAACGCCCTCGAGACTTCGGCGACCCGGACCCCGAGCCTTCCCTGCGCGTAGGTGATCACGTTTTTATACCGCGAGTAGTATCCCGACGAAAGGAAAAAGTCGGCCATCGGGGTGAGCGGCGAGGCGAAATGGTCATGGACGAGGAAATCGGGGTAGATGCCCGCGCCGCCGGTCGCCGTGAGGCGGAAGTCGCCCCGCACGGCCTTTGCCCCGTTGCGTTCGACCAGGTCGAACGCCGCGCCCTGCTGGGCGTCGAACCAGAGCCACCGGACGGGTCGGTACCGGAGGCCGGCCCCGAGAAGCAGGAGATTGTCGGAGATGATGGCCGGGGCCGGTCCTGCTCCGGAGGAACGGGAATCCCCCGTGAGCGAGGCGATGCCGTAGAGACTCAGCCTGCGGTCGGGAACCAAGTCGTATCCCTGCTGGAGATACGACTGCAGGAACCAACCGTTCCAGCGTGTGTCATAAAACCCCGCCCCGTAGAACCGCGTCCACCAGCGGGAGACGACAGGCAGGCCCGCCTCCCCCTGGACGATTACCGGACCGGAAAGAGTGCCCGGGGTGCGCGAAACCGCACTTCCCGGGGTGTCCGCCCCGGGGCCCGTGTTCTCCTCACCTGCCTTTATCGTCCCGGACCCGATGACGAATGCCATCAGGAAGAGCCGGAAAAATCCGATAAATGGTCTGGAGGGTGAGGACATGAGTAGAATACGAGTCAATCGATGACAGTAAGGTTCCCAAAATATAAAAAAACCGGCGTCGAAACAAATGATCTGTGTCACCATCGTCCTCATCCCGGTTTGATGGAAAACGACTGTTTTCGGCACATTACCCCCGGGGTGCAGACCCCCGTACGGTCTGGCAAATTGGGCAGGGATTGAGTATATAGGGGATGCGGCGGACTGTCGGATTCCCCCTCCCCGGGCCTCTTCCGTCACACCCAACCCGTCCTCCCCCGGTTTTCCCTCATCTCTCCCGGACTCCGCGCGCCGACGGGTCAACGGAAAAAATTGTGTAAATCTCCGCGGCGGCGACCTCAGGAAGGAGTAATAGATGGTCAGGCGAGTATCATATCGGGCGTGGATCGCCCGGTTCATTCTCATGGCGGCGTTCGTTCCCTCCCCGGCGCACCCGCAACACCAGGTCGTCAGGTTCCTGGAACGCTTTGACTCCGCGACGCCCCCATCCCTCCCCGCCGGGTGGTTGTCGTCCGGGGAGCGGACAGCCGACGGCGACCTGACGCTGACGCTGACGGGGGCGTATTCGGCTCCCGGGTGCGTCGTCGGCACGAACGCTTCCGTCGCCCAGTGGCTCTCGTTCCACCCCCTCGACCTCCGCGGATGGCGGGAATGCACGCTCCGGTGGATGGAACGCCGCTCCGCCACGCACGACGGTTCCCTCCTCGTCGAGGCGTCCCTCGACGGCGGAATCGGTTACTCCCCCCTGTCGGCCGACACGATCCGGCCTTCCGGGGGCACGACCTATGTAGAAAGGATCGTCGTGATCCCGGAGTGGTGCTGGGACAGGGACTCGGTGGGCCTCCGGTGGAGGATGACGGGGGACGGAGCGGGCGCGACCGGCACGATCCGGATCGACGATGTTTTGGTCGCGGGGCGACCCCGGCGCGACCTCTCGCTGTACGCGGGCGCGATATCACCCCCGCGCCCCCTCGAGGGGGTGGAGTTCAGCTGCGTTGTGTATGTCGTCAACGCCGGGTATGAGGTCCCGGGGGAATGGACGCTGGCCTGGGGACCCGATCTCGACGGTGACGGCGTGCTGGCAGAGTCGGAGGTCCGGGGCTCGGCGGCTCCCGGACCGGTCCTCCCCGGCGACTCCGCCGAGTTCACGTTCACGTTTCAGCGAGGCGGACCGGCCCCGCTCGCCCTGATCGCCCTCATCCGGTCCGATTCCGACATGGCGGCGGAAAACGACACCGCCAGGTTCCTCCTCCCCGCCGCCGTCGCCCCGGCATCGGTCGTCATCAACGAAATCATGTACGATCCGTCCCCCGGGAGGGCGGAATACGTGGAATTATACAACCGCTCGGGGGAACCGCTCAACCTCCGCGGATGGCGGCTGAGCGACCGGGGGGACGATCCGACCTCCGGTCGTCTCGGCGCGGACGACCTGATCCTGCCGCCGGGCGGATACCTCCTCTGCTCCCCCGACTCCACGATGACGGCGGACTACCCGGACATCCCCGCCGGATCTCGGATCATCGGCCGGACGCGCGGGTTCACGCTGAACAATTCGGGCGACCGTTTGATTCTGGCGGACGAATCGGACGGGACGATCGACTGCGTCGACTACGTGCCGGAGTGGCACACCCCGGCCCTCGACGAGACGCGGGGCCGTTCGCTGGAGAGGATTACGTCGGAAGGCGCCGGCAGCGGGGCGTGGAACTGGGGGACGTCGGCGGGCGCTTCGGGGGGGACGCCGGGCTATCGGAACAGCCTCTCGATGGGATCGGTGAAGCGTGATGACCGGCTGGACTGTTCGCCGAACCCCTTTTCTCCCGACGGGGAC
>CAZQSM010000177.1:0-2808 GCA_964596065.1 uncultured Chlorobiaceae bacterium
ATCACGGAGTTCCTCCCCATCAGCAGCACGGCGCACCTCACCATCGCCGGGAGGCTGATGGGCCTCGTCCGGCCCGACGCGCCGGGGGACTGGACCGCGACGATCGCCATCATGCAGCTCGGGACCGCCGGCTCGATCCTCCTCTACTTCCGGGCCGAGCTCTGGTCGATGGCGCGCGCCCTCGCCGCCGACCTGGCGGAGTTCGGGAACGCCCGCCGCGGGGGTTTCCGCCCGGACAGCCGTCTCGCCTTCCTGATCGCCGTCGGCACCGTGCCGATCGTGCTCCTGGGCCTCCTGCTGAAGCGCATCATCGAGGGGAACCTGACCAAGGACATGTCGGTCATCGGCTGGAGCCTCATCGGGCTCGCGCTCATCCTCTGGTGGGCCGAACGGCGGGGGAAGCGGTCGAGGGACCTGGGAACGAAGAACGTCAGGGATGCCATCCTCGTCGGGCTCGCGCAGGCCGTGGCGCTCGTCCCCGGCGCCTCGCGCGCCGGCACCACGATCACCGCCGGCCTCTTCCTCGGGTTCACCAGGGAGGCGGCCGCGAGGTTTTCGTTCCTGCTGAGCATCCCCGCCGTCCTGGCGAGCGGCCTCTACCAGCTCTACGAGTTCCGCGCGCACCTCGCCGGCGGGGACACCGTCGCCCTGCTTGTTTCGGTCGTCACCGGCGGCGTCACCGGCTACCTGGCGATCGCCTTCCTCCTGCGCTATCTCAGGACACACACCACGATGATCTTCATCGTGTACAGGATCGCCCTCGGGGCCGCCCTGCTGATCTTCCTGCGCTAGTGTCGCCGCCGGAGCAGCGGCCCGAGCACGTAGCGGTCGAGCAACCCGATCCCCGCGAGGAACAGCCCGAGGAACGCGATCTGCGGGATCGCGTCCCGGCCGACGGCGGACGACAGGTAACGCGCGGCCGCATCCCCCGACCAGGCCGTGAACGCCTCGAGACCCCCGCGGAACGAATCGGCGACGGGCCCCGCATCGAACAGCGACGTCCCCGCGGACGGCCCAGCCCCCCCGGGCGCCGCCGATCCGAACGTGAAGATCACCGCGGCCACAACGCCGACGGAGACGACCGGCGCGAGGTTTTTCAGGAACAACCACCAGACCGGGTTCGATTCGCGCAGTCCCAGCCTGTTGAGGAGGTTCCGCGTGAAGGCCGGAGAAGGCTGCTCCAGCGGAAGGCCGCGCAGGGCGGAGTCCATCGTCCGGATGGAGACGCAGGTGTTCCGGCACAGTTCGCAGCCGGCGACGTGCTCCGCGATCTCCGCCGATCGCGCCGGGGCGGTTCCGCCGCCGGCATATTCGATGAGTTCGAGCTGGCCTGGATGGTTCATACGGCGATCTTCTCGTTGTTGAGTTCCCGTGAGACTTCTTTCTGGAGGAGCAGCCTGCCCCGGAACAGGTGGGTCTTCACCGTCCCCGGCGGGAGGCCCGTCACTTCCCCGATCTCGGCGTACGTCAGCTCCTGGACGTAGAACATCGATACGATCGAGGCGTATTTTTCGGGGAGTCTCCCCAGGGCGGCGTCGACGCGGGTGACGAGGTCGTTCTGCTGCACCCCCGCGTAGTCCCCGGGGAGTCCAGGCTCGACCGCCGGATCGGGGATGGCCGCCTCGTCGAGCCCGGTGAAGATCGCCCGCTTCCCCTGCTTCTTCAGCGACGTCATGCACACGTTATAGAGGATCCGGTAGAACCACGTCGCGAACGTCGATGCGCCCTCGAATTTCGGAAGGCCGTTCCAGGCCCGCACGAACGCGTCCTGGAGCGCCTCCTCCGCGTCCTCCCGGTTCCGGAGCATGCGAAGGGCAAGGGAAAATCCCCTGTCCCGGTAGCGCGCGACCAGCGTGGCATAGAGACGCCGTTCGCCCTTCCGGAGACGGGCGATGATGTCATCGTCCGAAGGCTGCATCGTACTTTTATCCATTTTGACCATCGAACCTCCCTCCGGGTTTCGTCCCGGCCGGGGAATTGTCCCCCCCCCGCCCGCTGAAACCCGCCGCCCCCTTTTACGGTCAAAAGGGAAAACGGTTCAACCATCACCCCAACAGAAGGAGCCCGAGCGATGCATCCATCAGAAGTCTACATTCCGATCATATTTTTCATATCGGCGGCGGCGGTCGTCATCATGTTCATCGCCAGCAGGCACCGTGAACGCCTCACGATGATCGAGAAGGGGATGTCCTCGGAGGACATCAAGTCGTTCTTCGCCCGGGGACAGTACCGGACGAACACCCTCAGCGTGCTGAAATGGGGGATCCTCTTCGTCTTCGTGGGAATGGCGACGATGCTCGGCAACTATCTCGACTCCGTGTACGGCATCCGGGACGGCGTGATCATCGGCATGGTGATGCTTTCGGGGGGAATCGGCCTGGTGATCTACTACGCGATCGCCGCCAAAAAGGCGGAGTGACCCGGCGGCTGAGGGTTTATTCGGTCGAATCGGAAGCGGGCGTGGTGAGAACGGTTTGCGCCTCGGCGTACCGGTCCTTGTGGACCAGGAGCGCCACGCCCTCGGCCTGCTGGAGGACCGGCATCATGCCTCCCGTGTCGTCGAACTTCAGGAACGATTCGATCCCGGCGGCGGCGAGGGTGGCCTGCGCGAGTTCGGCTTCGATCTCATTCGAGAAAACCGCGACGGGGATGATATCGTTTGTCGAAGTGTTCATCGGGGCTCTCCCCTAACGTAGTGAAACATTCCCTGGGACACAAGCGGAACGGACCCCTCCCTACACGATCCGGAGCCTGGCGTATTTCAGGATGAGGTGTTTTGAGCCGTGGGCCTGAAAATTCACCACGGCC
>CAZQSM010000178.1:0-2805 GCA_964596065.1 uncultured Chlorobiaceae bacterium
TGGAGGGGACCGTGAAAAACGCGCGCGCGTTCCTGGCCGTGGCGGAAGAGTTCGGTTCGTTCGACCGGTACATCTGGGGGTTCACCGGCGGGAAGCCCGTGGTCAACCGGCGCCGCTCGATGCGCGACGTGCCTGCCACGACGCCGGTGTCGGACGCGATGAGCGCGGAGCTGAAAAAAAGGGGTTTCACGTTCGTCGGCCCGACCATCTGTTACGCCTTCATGCAGGCGTGCGGGATGGTGAACGACCACATCACCGGCTGCTTCCGCCATACGAAGGCGTCGACGGAGACCCGGGGGTGACCCTGCTCGCTTACACGTGGTTGCGGAGCATCAGCTCCCGGGGGTGGGGGTTGAGGTACGACTGGTTCGCGATGTATCCGATCGAATGCGCCCTGACGTAATGCCGCAGCAGTGTCACCGGCACGACCAGCGGCACCAGCTCCTTCCGGTATTCTTCAATCACGCCCAGGATTTCATTCCGCTCCACCGCCGGCAGCCCGTCGGGCAGGAACCCGACGATGTGTTGCAAAACGTTGACGTTCTTCTTCACCGTCGTCTTGACCTTCAGGCACTCCATGGTGAGCGCGGTGTACCGCTCCTTCAGTTTCGCGACCGGAAGGTTCTTCGCGCCGGCCACGAGCTGCCCCAGCTCGCGGTAATGTTTCGGGCTGTGCGCGAGGAGAAGGTATTTCTGCGACGTATGGAATTCCACCAGTTTCCCGATGGTGAACGCCCCGTCCATCAGCCGGCGGAGCCGGTGGTAGGCGAAAATGCGGACGATGAAATTGTCCCTGAGGTGGGGGTCGTTGAGGCGGCCCTCTTCTTCGACCGGGATCAGCGGGTGTCCCTTGATCAGCACGTCGGCAAAGAGTCCGCGCCCGTCCTTCGCCGCCATCCCTTTCGGGTTGTAGACCTTCACGCGCTCCATCCCGCACGACGGCGACTTGCTCTTCAGGATGTACCCTGACAGCCGAAGCTTCCCGATCTGCTCTACCCGCCTGCGGGAGTATTCGAGCATCCGTTCGGTCCAGTCTTCGCCGGAATCGATGCCGACCATCCTGGGGGCCGTCGACGGGCCCACCAGCCTGACCGCTTCCCGCGGAACACCCATCCCCACTTCCAGTTCCGGGCAGACCGACACCCATTCGATGTAGGGACCGAGCGTATCGGTGAGGAACCTGTCGTGCTTGTGACCGCCGTCGTAGCGGACCTGTTCCCCGAGGAGGCAGGTGCTGATGCCGATCCTGATGCGATCCACCGTCACGGGCTTTTCCATGGGTATGTTCCTGGTTTACAGTTTTCCAAGGGCATCGCCTAATGCGACCGCGAGATCCGGTTTATTGAATTCGTACCCCGTCTTCCGCAATGCCGCCGGGACGGCTTTCTGTCCGCCGAGGACCATTTCCGCGAGCTCGCCCAGGAGCAGTCGGACCGCGAACGCGGGCACGGGAGCCCAGGAGGGCCTGCCCATCGCCTTCCCCAGCGCCGCGGAGAATTCAGCCATCCTGACGGGGGCCGGAGCGACCGCGTTGACCGCCCCGCTGAGCGCGCCGGCGGTCAGCGCGTACCGGATGATCCCGGTGACATCGGAGACGTGCACCCAGGGGAGCCACTGCCTCCCTGATCCGATCGGCCCGCCGACGAACATCCGGAACGGTAGGGCCATTTTCCCCAGGGCGCTACCCTTCCCGCCGACGACGAAGCCGATACGGGGCGTCACCACCCGGACCCCGGACGCCGCCGCCTTCATCGCCGCCGCCTCCCACGCGACGCAGAGCTCCGCGAGGAATCCGGAGCCGGCGGGATGCGATTCGTCAACGTCCCCCTCGTCGACGTTTCCGTAATACCCGACCGCCGAGGCGTTGACCAGTACCTTCGGCTTCGCGGCCGCCAGCGCGATGGCCCCGGCGATCGCAGCGGTCGGTCCGACCCTGCTCGAAACAAGGACCCGTTTCCGGGTCTCGCTCCAGCGTCCCTTCGCAATCGAGTCGCCGGCGAGGTTGACGACGGCGTCGGCGCCTTCGATGTGTGGGCGGATCTCGGCCGGGTCCATTCCGTTCCACCGGGCATACCGAAGGTTCGGCGCCGTGAAGAGCCCCGCCCGACCGGGGCTCCTGGTCAGCAGCGTGAGGTCGTGTCCATCGGCCGCGAGTTCCCTCGCGAGGTGCCCGCCGATGAACCCCGTGCAGCCCGACAGGAGAAGTTTCATGCCGCAACCTTGTCTGTGGAAAACAGATTCATGATGGTTTTTTCGCGGAAATCGAAGATGTGCCGGAGCCGCTTCCTCACGGCGAGCGCGTGTGCCAGTTCGCCGAGCGGGCCGAACGGCAGTGCGTAGCGGACTTCGTCTCGCACGAGCGTCCCCCCGTCGACAGCCTTGAAACTGTGTGCGTGCCTCCACCAGGCGTAGGGACCCTTCGCCTGCTCGTCCACGAACATCCGCCCCGCCTCGTACTCGGAGATGAGCGTGGTCCAGCGAACCCTGATGCCCGCGAGACGGATCGTGTAGTCGATCAGCGCCCCCGGTTTCATCTCGATCGGCTGCGGGGTGAGGATGACGAAGCCGAGCTCCGGCGGGGTCAGGACGGACAGGTTGCCTGGCCTCGAGAAGAATTCGAATACCCGGTCGAGGGGCGCCGGGACGGTCTGTTCCTTTACCAATGTGTGTATTTTCATAGTTTGTCGGCCGCCCCCGGGCGGGTCGTACTCCTGAATGTTAACATATTCCCGTTCAATTGAAAACAAAGAACAGGGCCGGCCCCCGGCGCTTGAAGCCACCGGACGCCGGCCCCATCGTTGACGC
>CAZQSM010000179.1:0-2804 GCA_964596065.1 uncultured Chlorobiaceae bacterium
ATACGCCCAGCGGCAGCACTCCCCCGGGCGGGAAAGGCTGGTTCTACTCGCAGATGAAACGGCATTTGAATTTCGGCAGTACGGAGCCGCCTCCGCCCCCCGCCCCGGATACCATCCCCCCCGCGATCAATATGGTCCGTCCCGCGAATGGCGACTCGCTCACCGGCACCGTCACGATTGAAGCATCCGCGACCGATAATGTCGGCGTCGCGTCGGTGCAGTTCCTGCTTGACGGGGCCGCACTCGGCTCCCCCGACCTCTCCCCGCCATACACATTGAACTGGAACACGGATCCCGTCGCGGACGGGAACCACACGCTCTCCGCGGTCGCGCGCGACCAGGCCGGGCTCCAGGCGAGGAAGGACATCACCGTCCGTCTCTACACGCCTCCGCCCCCGCCGGTCGACACCGTCGCGCCGCAGGTGGCCTTCGTCACGCCCGCGAACGGCGACACCCTCACCGGCACCGTCGCCATCGAGGCGTCCGCTTCGGACGCCGGCGGAATCAGCTTCGTGCGGTTCCTCCTCGATGGCAACACGCTCGGTGCCCAGGACAATACGGCCCCGTACACCGTTTCCTGGAACACCGGATCGGCTGCCCCTGGGCCCCATACGCTCTCCGCGATCGCGCGCGACGCGGCCGGGCTCGAGTCGAGGCGGGACATCACCGTGGTCATCCCGACGGCCGTGATCCCGCCTCCCGACACCATTCCACCCGGCGTCACCTCGATCGCCGTCTACGAAGAGGGGGTCGCTCCTCCGTGGGTGAACGGGTCGTGGAGTTCATCGATCTCCTTCACGTCCGCGGAGAGGGTTTACAAGGGAGCCGTGGCGTTGAAAACGGTGCAGTCGGCCTGGGGTGGAGTCAGTCTCCATAGCGGCAGCTGGATGAGCCCGGTGCCGGTCGCCGTAACGGCGGACGACGAGCTGCGGTTCGCCGTCTATCCGGAAACGCTGGTCACCCTGAGGGTCGAACTCCAGAACGACCTGGCGGAAACGTTCGGCTATGCCATGCTCAACCAGGTACCCGCCGGCCGCTGGTCGACCTTCTCGATCCGCGTGGGGGACCTGAATCCGGGGAACCGCGAGATCCACCAGGTCACCATCCAGAATTACGTTAACCGCGTCGTGACCTACCACGTCGATGACATGAAATTCGTCTCCGTGGGCGACTCGGCACCGCCGGGCGGTGTGCTCGCCGTCCCCGCGCTCCTTTCTCCGGCCCAGGACGAGACTGAGCTCCCGGTCGAGCCCACGTTGAGCTGGCAGAACGTGGCCGGGGCCCAGGCGTACCGGCTCCAGGTGGCCACGGACGCCGCATTCACACAGATGGTGCTCGACAACGACGGCCTGGTGGCGACGTCCCTCACCCTCCCGACGCTCGAGTACGGCATCAGTTATTACTGGCGGGTGCGGGCGATCGCCGGCACGGAAAGCGGCGCCTACTCGAGCTCGTACCGCTTCACGACCCAGTCCCTGTCGGCGTCGCTGAAATACGACAGGTTGTTCGTGGAGTTCGGCGACGTCGGCATCGGGGACGAGAAGACCGATTCGGTCAACATCGTCAACGACAATGATTTCCCGGTGGAGGTCACCGAGGTGCGGACGACCTCGAGCCGGTTCACGGCCCAGCTGCCGCAATCCTCGATCGCCGCAAATTCGAGCAAGAAACTCTACCTGAAATTCAAGCCCGACCGGAGGGCCACTGAAACGGACGTGGTCATTTCGATCTCCGGCACAGTCACGCGAGTCGATACCGTACGGCTGCGGGGAACGGGCGCGAAACGTTCGAGGGGCAGGTTCTCCCGGGGCGTCATCGTCGTCAGACCGATCGAGGCCGAGGCGTCGGGGACCGACAGTTTCTACGTCTCCAATGACGGCGACCTCCCGCTCGCGCTGAATTCCGTCACCACGACGCACGCCGCCATCGAGGTCAGCCCATCGACGGCGGTCATTCCATCGAATGACAGCCTCGTGTTCCACCTGAAGATTTCGCCCAAGAAAAAGGGGCGCATCTCGGGCTACGTCGTGATCGCGCAGGAATCGGGCCGCGTGGATTCCATCGGGATCGAGGTCAACGTGGAGGGCGGGGCGACACCGGCGGGATACGAGTTATCCCAGAACTATCCGAACCCGTTCAACCCCGAAACGAAGATCGGTTATTCGCTCCCCTCGCAATCGTTGGTCTCGATGAAGGTGTACAACGTCTTCGGTCAGGAAGTCGCCATCCTGCGCGACGGGGTCGAAGCCGGGGGGAGCCAGGAGGTGGTCTGGAGCGGCAGAAACGGTTCCGGCGAAACGCTTCCGAGCGGCGTCTACTATTTCAGGCTTGAAGCCAGGGACCTGGAAGGTTCCGGCACGACCTTCACACAGACCAGGAGCATGCTGCTGATAAAATAGAGAGCGGGGGTCCGCGCGAACGGGCGGAGAAAAAATGTCAATTTTTTCTGCGAATCTCCGTGGAGTCAAGGGCGGGAATGGGACCTTGAAGGTCATATTCACCATCCCGCCCGGGGTCCCCTGAACGGGCGGTTCCGGGGGAAAAAACCTCTTGAATTTTACGGGTTTTTTGGATATTGTGGAGAATATGCGGGTGACCGGAGGCGGCCATCCGCAATTCCCCAAAACGCACAAATCCGGAGGACCCTGATTGACGAATAAACAGCCCTTTTACATCAGATTTTTGGCACCGGTTCTTCGGTGCTTCGTTCTCGCTTTTGTCCTCACCTTTTCACAGGCACATCATGCCTCGGCAGCCGGGAAGATCGTGTTCGGATGGGTCACGTTCCAGGACACAAAATGGCC
>CAZQSM010000180.1:0-2792 GCA_964596065.1 uncultured Chlorobiaceae bacterium
GATGTTATGAAAGACTTTCGATCACCGACAACGGGCTCAACCGGCAGGCCCTACTGCCCGGCGACGAGTTTCGCGAATTTCGGGTTGCCGCGGAGCGGCTTGAACCGGGGGTCCGCCCGGAGGAACTGCTTCGACGCCATCGATGGAATCGACAGAAGTTTCGTGAGTTGTTCCGCGGCGAGGTCATACTCCCCGACCATCGTATAGATGACGGCCATCTCCTCGATCCGGAGCGTCCCCCGCCAGGCCTCCTTCGAGACCGGGAGCAGGTCGATCCCCCTCCGGCCGTTCCTGACGGCGGGCTCTTTCTTCCCGAGCCCGGCGTACACGATCCCGAGGGCGGAATAATACCGCGAATCGTCGGGCCGCTCCGCGATCTTCGCCTCGATGATGACACGCGCCGAATCGAAATACAAGCGGGCCTTTTCCTGCTGCCCCATCGCGCGGTAGATTTCGGCGCTCATCAGTTGCCGCGGCTTGTAGAGAAACTGGTTGTCGGCCGCGGGGGTCATCATGCCGCCGATCAGCGTGAGCGCGGCGTCGTAATGCTCGTCCATCACCTCGACGCCGATGGTCCGTTGCCTGAAGATGTCGTCGGTTTCGGCGGCGAAGATCTGGGCGGCGTCCGTCATGACCTGCCTGGCCCGCCGGGTATGCCCGTCCCAGAGCAGGTAGATCGAGACCAGGAATTCCCGGAGCGTCGAGATCTCCGGGCTCAGCGAGATTGAACGCTTCGACCACTTCTCCGCCTCGGTGTAATTCCTCATCAGTGCGTAGGTTTGCGACGTGTTGTACGCGTCCTCGCTCGACCGCGGGTCGAGTTCGCACGCCTTGAGCATGTTTGCGACTGCGGATTCAAAGTCGCCTCTTCGCCGGTGGACCGCCCCGATGGCGAGGAATATTTCGGCCGCGTTCGGGCGGGCCTTCGCGAAGATCTCGAATTCGCGGAGGGCGTTTTCGTAATCGAGCATCCCCCAGTAGTAATAATATCCCATCGCCAGGTGGGCCTCGGGGAGCCGGGAATCGATCTGCAGCGCCCTGTCGGCTGCGTTCCTGCCGAGGGCGAGGCGGGCCGGCGAACGATCATAGAAAAACCAGTACATCCCGAAATGCATCTCCGCGAGCCGCGCGTACCCCAGCCCGAAGTTCGGGTCGAGTTCGATCGCCTTCTCGAACATCCTCACGGCGATTTCCATGTCCGGCTTCTGGTAGCTCCGGTGCCGGTATTCGGTCCCCCGGAGATAGTAATCGTACGCCTCCGAATTTGTCGTCGCCACCGCGTCCAGCGAAGCGCGCTCCGGCTGGAGGAGTGCCACGCCCATCGCGGTGGCCACCTGGGATGCGATGTCCGACTGCATCCTGAACACGTCCGACATCACCGCGTCGTACGACTGCGACCAGACCTGCGTCCCGTCGCTCACCTTGATCACGGCCGGGCTCACCCGTACGCGCTGCGCGCCCCCCTCGGCCGACCCCCAACGGATCGTCCCCTGCAGGACATACCCCACGCCCAGCTCGTTCCCGATCTCCTTCATCGATTTTGCGGTCTTTTTGTACTGCATCGCGCTGGTGCGGGCGATGACGCCGAGGCCCGAGAGTCCCGACAGCTTTCCGGTGATCTCCTCGGTGATCCCGTCGGCGAAATACTCCTGTTCGGGTGTGCCGAGGTTTTCGAACGGAATGACGACGAGCATCTTCCGTTCCGTGGACGCTGCAGCCGGCTCGCCGCCACGGTCGCGGAGGAGAAAATAACCGGCGACGCCCAGAAGTGCGACGACCAGGGCGGCCGCCCCTGCAATCTTGCCGGTGGAGCGCCGGTGTTTCGGCGGAGTCGTTTCGGTAGGCGACGGGACCGATCGCGCGCCGGAGGATTGGGACGGGCCGGAGGAGTGTGGTTGACCCGACGCCGACCAGGCCGGGGCCTGAGGCTTCTCCCCCGACGAGGCCGGCCGCCCGGTGGATCGGGATTCGCCCTGACCGGTGAAATCGGGTCGCGGCATCTCCATCGACGGCCGGGGCACCTTCGCCGACTGCTTCTGGATCCGTTTCAATTCGCTGACCAGGTCGTCGGCGTGCTGGTACCGGTCGGCCGGGTCCTTCTCGAGCGTCCGTTCGATCAGGGCGGCGAGCGCCGGCGGCACGTCCTGCCGGTATTTCTCGACCTTCTCCGGTTCCTCGTTGAGCACCGAGTACATCACCGCCGCCTCGTGCTCGCCGCGGAACGGTATGGCTCCCGTCAGCAGTTCGAAGAGCACCACGCCGAACGAGAAGATGTCGGAGCGAGGGTCCACTTCCTCGCCGCGCATCTGCTCCGGGGCCATGTAGGCGAGCGTCCCCACGGTGCTCGACGAACGCGTGAGCTTGAGCGATCCCTTGATCTTGGCGAGGCCGAAATCCATCACCTTCACCTGGTTCCGGGAGTTCAGCATGATGTTGTCGGCCTTGATGTCCCGGTGGACGATCCCGCGCGAATGCGCCTCGTGCAGCGCCTCGCCGATCTGCGCCGCGTACCCCACCGCCTCGCCGACCGTCCGGACAGGCAGGACGTCGCGCAGCGTCTTCCCGTCGACGTATTCCATCACGATGAAGCTTTCCTCCCCCACTTCCTCGAGGTAGTAGATCGTGCAGATGTTGGGGTGGTTCAGCGCGGAGGCCGACTTCGCCTCCTGCAGGAACCTCGACTTGTCGGGCTGGTTCGACGTGAGCCGCTGGGGGAGGAATTTCAGCGCGACCGTGCGGCCGAGCTTGGTGTCTTCGGCCTTGTACACCACGCCCATCCCCCCCTCGCCGAG
>CAZQSM010000181.1:0-2779 GCA_964596065.1 uncultured Chlorobiaceae bacterium
GCGTCAACGATGGGGCCGGCGTCCGGTGGCTTCAAGCGCCGGGGGCCGGCCCTGTCCTTTGTTTTCAATTGAAATGGAATATGTTAACATTCAGGAGGACGACCCGCCCGCGGGCGGCCGACAAACTATGAAAATACACACATTGGTGAAGGAACAGACTGTCCCGGCGCCCCTCGACCGGGTCTTCGAATTCTTCTCGAGGCCGGGCAACCTGTCCGTCCTGACCCCGCCGGAGCTCGGCTTCGTCATCCTCACTCCGCAGCCGATCGGGATGAAACCGGGGGCGCGGATCGACTACACGATCCGTCTCGCCGGGATCAGGGTGCGATGGACGACGGTCATCACCGAATACGAGGCCGGCCGGATGTTCGTGGACGAACAGGCGAAGGGTCCCTACGCTTACTGGAGGCACTCGCACAGTTTCGAGGCCGTCGACGGGGGGACACTCGTGCGCGACGAAATCCGCTACGCACTGCCGTTCGGCCCGCTCGGCGAACTGGCACACGCGCTCGCCGTGAGGAAGCGGCTCCGGCACATCTTCGATTTCCGCGAAAAAACCATCATGAATCTGTTTTCCACAGACAAGGTTGCGGCATGAAACTTCTCCTGTCGGGCTGCACGGGGTTCATCGGCGGGCACCTCGCGAGGGAACTCGCGGCCGATGGACACGACCTCACGCTGCTGACCAGGAGCCCCGGTCGGGCGGGGCTCTTCACGGCGCCGAACCTTCGGTATGCCCGGTGGAACGGAATGGACCCGGCCGAGATCCGCCCACACATCGAAGGCGCCGACGCCGTCGTCAACCTCGCCGGCGACTCGATTGCGAAGGGACGCTGGAGCGAGACCCGGAAACGGGTCCTTGTTTCGAGCAGGGTCGGACCGACCGCTGCGATCGCCGGGGCCATCGCGCTGGCGGCCGCGAAGCCGAAGGTACTGGTCAACGCCTCGGCGGTCGGGTATTACGGAAACGTCGACGAGGGGGACGTTGACGAATCGCATCCCGCCGGCTCCGGATTCCTCGCGGAGCTCTGCGTCGCGTGGGAGGCGGCGGCGATGAAGGCGGCGGCGTCCGGGGTCCGGGTGGTGACGCCCCGTATCGGCTTCGTCGTCGGCGGGAAGGGTAGCGCCCTGGGGAAAATGGCCCTACCGTTCCGGATGTTCGTCGGCGGGCCGATCGGATCAGGGAGGCAGTGGCTCCCCTGGGTGCACGTCTCCGATGTCACCGGCCTGATACGCCACGCCCTGACCGACGGGGGGATCAGCGGCGCAGTGAACGCGGTCGCGCCCGGCCCGGTGCGGATGAGGGAATTCTGCGCGGAGCTCGGCGCTGCGATGGGCAGGCCGTCCTGGGCGCCGGTGCCGGGGTTCGCGGTGCGACTGCTGCTGGGAGAACTGGCGGAGATGATCCTCGGCGGACAAAAGGCCGTCCCGGCCGCCGCGGGGAGATCGGGTTACGCATTCAGGCAGCCCGACCTGGGAAAGGCACTGCGCGATGCGCTCGGAACACGCTGACATAGCCTCCGACCGGGTGCGCATCGGCATCAGCACCTGCCTCCTCGGGGAGCAGGTCCGCTACGACGGCGGTCACAAGCACGACAGGTTCCTCACCGATACGCTCGGTCCCTACATCGAATGGGTGTCGGTCTGCCCGGAACTGGAAGTGGGGATGGGTGTTCCGCGGGAAGCGGTCAGGCTGGTGGGCCCGTCGACGGCCCCCAGGATGGTCGGCATCGATTCCGGCGAAGACTGGACCGAACGGATGCTCGAATACTCCCGCAGGCGGGTAGAGCAGATCGGGAAGCTTCGGCTGTCAGGGTACATCCTGAAGAGCAAGTCGCCGTCGTGCGGGATGGAGCGCGTGAAGGTCTACAACCCGAAAGGGATGGCGGCGAAGGACGGGCGCGGACTCTTTGCCGACGTGCTGATCAAGGGACACCCGCTGATCCCGGTCGAAGAAGAGGGCCGCCTCAACGACCCCCACCTCAGGGACAATTTCATCGTCCGCATTTTCGCCTACCACCGGCTCCGCCGGCTGATGGACGGGGCGTTCACCATCGGGAAACTGGTGGAATTCCATACGTCGCAGAAATACCTTCTCCTCGCGCACAGCCCGAAACATTACCGCGAGCTGGGGCAGCTCGTGGCCGGCGCGAAGAACCTTCCGGTCGCGAAACTGAAGGAGCGGTACACCGCGCTCACCATGGAGTGCCTGAAGGTCAAGACGACGGTGAAGAAGAACGTCAACGTTTTGCAACACATCGTCGGGTTCCTGCCCGACGGGCTGCCGGCGGTGGAGCGGAATGAAATCCTGGGCGTGATTGAAGAATACCGGAAGGAGCTGGTGCCGCTGGTCGTGCCGGTGACACTGCTGCGGCATTACGTCAGGGCGCATTCGATCGGATACATCGCGAACCAGTCGTACCTCAACCCCCACCCCCGGGAGCTGATGCTCCGCAACCACGTGTAAGCGAGCAGGGTCACCCCCGGGTTTCCGTCGACGCCTTCGCGTGGCGGAAGCAGCCGGTGATGTGGTCGTTCACCATCCCGCACGCCTGCATGAACGCGTAACAGATGGTCGGGCCGACGAACGTGAACCCCCTTTTTTTCAGCGCCGCGCTCATCGCGTCCGACACCGGCGTCGTGGCGGGCACGTCGCGCATCGAGCGGCGCCGGTTGACCACGTGCTTCCCGCCGGTGAACCCCCAGATGTACCGGTCGAACGAGCCGAACTCTTCCGCCACGGCCAGGAACGCGCGCGCGTTTTTCACGGTCCCCTCCA
>CAZQSM010000182.1:0-2746 GCA_964596065.1 uncultured Chlorobiaceae bacterium
CGACCGACGAGATCGGCTCGACCGCCAAGACGCTCAAGATCTGGGACCTCTCGACGGACGCGATGGTCGCGGAATACGCCGGGAGCCCGACGGCGATCGTGCACAACGTGTTCGTGAAGGAGAGTCTCGCGATCATGTCGTATTATTCGGCCGGCATCAGGGTGGTGGATATTTCCGACCCCACCGCTCCGGTCGAAATCGGCGGTTACGATACCTACCTCTCCGACGACGACTACGGCTACTCGGGCGCCTGGTCAGTCTACCCCTACTTTCCGTCGGGGAAGATCATCATCGGTGACAGGGCGACGGGAATGTACGTCGTCGAGGTCAACGCCGACGCGCCGCTCCCGCCGGCGCCCTTCGCCGCCTACAGCGACTACTCGTCGCCGAACGCCGTCACCCTCAACTGGACCGACCCCGCGCGGAAGGCGGACGGGTCCCCGCTCTCCGATTTCAGGCTCCGCATTTACCGCGGGAATACCTACATCGCCGAAGTGGATTCGGGGATCGAAACGTACGCCGACGGGGGACTCATTCTGCACACGGAATACACCTACTCGATCCGGGCCGTGACACCCACCGATTCGAGCAACGTCACCTCGACCTCGGCGTGGGCCGGCGGACATCCGCAGCCGAAACCCGCGACTTCCTTCGGCGTGTCGGAAAATTTCGCCGGCAACGTGCTGCAGTGGGTCAACCCCTCGCGGCAGCTCGACAATACGCCCCTCAACGACCTCGCCTGGGTGCTGATCTACCGGGATGGCGCCATCTTCGACAGCATCGCCCAGACGTCCGCGGACACCGGCCTGCCGCGGTCGTGGACCGACACCGCGAAGGGCTTCCACTCGTATGTCATCGGCGTTCGGGACAATGAAACCCCGGTCCATTACAGCACGAACAGCGCGACCGCGTCGGGCTTCGGCGGTCTGTTCATGAATTTCCGGGAGACGTTCGATTCGGCGATGATCCGCTACCAGGTCACCGGGGGGTGGGACACGACGTCGGCCATCGCGGCCGCGGGAGTCCACTCCCTGACCGACAGCCCCGGCGGCCCCTATCCGTCCGGCACCAACAGGTCGATCACGTTCCCCAGGGTCGTGCTGGGAGCCGACCCGATCCTCCGCTTCGAGCATATCGCCATCGTCGCCTTCGGCGACATCGCGTTCCTCGAGATCAGCAGGAACAACCGCCAGACCTGGACGACGCTGAAGGTGTACAACCAGGTGGGCCACGCGGGGTGGACCGACGGCACCGCCGACCCGGGCGACTGGGAGCTGCAGCTCTTCGACCTCGGCGCCTACGCGGGTGATTCCGTGAACGTCCGGTTCAGGCTCTCGACCAATCCCACCACCAACCTCGACGGCTGGTACGTGGACGAACTCTACATCGGATCGTTCAACGAAGCGGACACGGTCGAACGGCTCTCCAACGGCGGATGGAACGTGGTCTCGCTCCCGGTCCTCTCCGCCGACGCGGGCACCGCCTCGCTCTTCCCCGCGGCGCTGACGCCGGCGTACGGATACGACAACGGCTACTACGCCGACGATACGCTCTCGAACGGGAGGGGATACTGGATCAAGCTGGATCCGGACGAGGAATTGGTCTACGGGGGATATTCCGTGCTGCGCGACACGCTCGACGTGGCCGGGGGGTGGAACCTGATCGGCTCGGTCAGCGTGCCGATCGCGACATCGTCGATCATTTCCATCCCGCCGGGGAGCGTCACGTCGCAGTACTATTCGTACGACGGGGGTTACGACGCCGCCACGACCATCGAACCGGGAGCGGGGTACTGGGTCAAGGCTTCACAGGACGCAAAAATCGTCCTCTCCGGTTTTCTCCAGTCGGTCCCCGACGCCGCCCCCCCCGCGGCGCTCCCGCTCGACGGGGTGCGGGAACACACGCCAGCGCCTGACGCCGGAATCCTGACCTTCACCGACGCGGACGGACGCCGGGGCAGGCTCGAACTCCGGTCCCGGCCGCCGGGAGGACTCCCGCCCGCGGCCTTCGACCTGCCGCCGCTCCCGCCGTCCGGGGCCTTCGACGTGCGGTTCGGATCGAACCGGAGCGCGGCGTTCCCGGGCGCGGCCGGCAGCTTTGAGGCGATCGAAACGCAGGGGGCGCGCTACCCGCTCACGGTCGGCTGGAGGATGCCCGCCAACCTCACGGCGACGCTCACCGCCGGCCCCGCGACGCGAGCGCTCTCCGGCAACGGATCGTTGACGCTGGCGGGCGATCCGGGCCTGCTCGCGCTCTCGTTCGACGGGACCGATCCGCGCCCGCTTCCGGCGGCGTTTTCGCTCGGGCACGGTTATCCCAACCCGTTCAATCCCTCCACCACGATGGAATTCGACCTCCCGGAACCCGGCAGGGTCATCATCGACATCTACAACACCCTCGGGCAGCTGGTGGCATCCCCGGTCGGCGGGAGCTTTCCGGCCGGGAACCACCGCGCGACCTGGGACGCGTCGTCGGGACGCGACCTCCCGGGCGGGGTCTACTACGCGAGGATGGTGGTGAACAACGCGGCCGGCGAAGAGGTCTTCAGGAGCTCGGAGAAGCTCCTCCTCGTGCGCTGAGGGAATCCCGGACGACGATTCCTTCCGCCGCCGGCCCGCCGACCGGGCCGGCGGTTTCGTCAGTTGCATCTCCCCCGCGATTTCCCGACATTTTTCCACCCCAGTCCAGGACCAATGGCACAATTCTTCATCGACCTCGCCGTACCGAACGCGGTCGACAGGGTCTT
>CAZQSM010000183.1:0-2744 GCA_964596065.1 uncultured Chlorobiaceae bacterium
CCCCCCTCCCCGGGCCGGGAGGCCGGCCCGCCGGCCCCCGCTAACCCCGGATCAGGACGCTATTTGCAACTCTCTGTTCATTTCTCTAGATTCATTGATTCATCCTGGCCGCATCGTCGAATCCACCAGAGGGAATGCACCCATGAAGCTCCTGACAACAATCCTCACCATACTGATCGTGTCGGCCCCCGCCATGACCCAGGTCAACCTGAAATTCGAGAAATACCAACTCCCCAACGGACTCACCGTCATCCTCCACGAGGACCATTCCGCCCCTGTCGTGGGGGTGGTGGTGATGTACCACGTGGGATCCAAGAACGAGAAGGTGAAGCGGACCGGCTTCGCCCACCTCTTCGAGCATATGATGTTCCAGGGGTCCGCCAACGTGGGCGACGACCAGCATTTCAAACTCCTGCAGGAAGTCGGCGCCGAGATCAACGGCTCCACCAACGAGGACGTCACGAACTACTACGAGGTGGTCCCGAGCAACGAGCTCGAACTCGCCCTCTTCCTCGAGTCTGACCGGATGGGGCACCTGCTCCCGTCGATGACGCAGGAAAAACTCGACAACCAGCGCGACGTCGTGAAGAACGAACGCCGCCAGCGAGTCGACAACGTTCCCTACGGCACATCGTGGGAAAAGATCGCGAAGGGGATGTATCCGGACACCCACCCGTACAGCTGGCCCGTCATCGGGTACATGGAAGACCTCAGCGCCGCCCGGATGGATGACATCCAGGATTTTTTCCGGACCTACTACGCGCCGAACAACGCCTGCCTCTCCATCGCGGGGGACTTCGACCCGGCGGAGGTGAAGGGACTGGTGGAAAAATATTTTGGCGCCTTCCCGAAGGGGAAGGAGATCGAGCGTCCCGCTGAGGTCCCGGTATCGCTCGCGGCAGACGTGATCCAGGTCCACGAAGACAAGGTGCAGCTCCCCCGGCTCTACATCGCCTGGCACAGCCCCAAACAGGAGACGAGGGAGGACGCCGTGATGAACGTCCTCGGCCAGATCCTGAGCAGCGGTAAGTCCTCGCGCCTGTACAAGACGATGGTCTACGACCGGCAGGCGGCGCAGTCGGTGCAGGCCTTCCAGAACTCATCGGAGATCGCCGGCCTCTTCATGATCATCGCGACCGCGAAACCCGGTTTCACGCTCACGGACCTTCACCGGATGACCGACTCGATCATCACCGACGTCCTCGCGCGCGGGGTCACGCAGGAGGAGATCGACAAGACCGTCACCGGGATGGAGGCGGGCATCGTGAACCGGATGGCGACGGTCCTTGGCAAGGCGAACACGATGGCGTCGTATCAGCTGATGACCGGGGACCCCGGCCGGATCAACCGCCAGATGGACCTCTTCAGGAACATCACGCCGGCGGAAGTCCTCGCCGCGGCGAAAAAATACCTCTCGGCCCCGAAAATGCTCCTCAACATCGTGCCGCAGGGGAAGTCGGAACTGGCAATTCAAAAGATCCAATAAGGACGACAGGTATGAGCCGCTCACGCACATTCACCGGAGTGTTGATAGCAATGTCGCTTACCGCAGGCACGATGACCGCCCAGGAGGCCCCCGCCATTCCAAAGGGGAAGCCGGCGCCCGTCGTCAGGGTCCCGGCGATCCAGAAGACGAAACTCGCGAACGGCCTCTCCGTCTGGCTGGTCGAGCATCACGAGCTGCCGCTGGTCGCGTTCAACCTGGTGGTCCAGGCGGGCGCCGACCACGACCCGCTCACCGGTCCGGGCCTCGCGTCGATGACGTCGGACGTGCTCGACGAAGGAACGCCGACGCGCGACGCGATCCAGATCTCGGACGAACTCGAATCGATCGGCGCAAACCTCGGGGTCAGCTCCGGCAACGACGGGTCGTTCGTGACGCTGCGGACGCTGACCAGGCACCTCGACCGGGCGCTGGCGGTCTACGCCGACGTCATCGTCAATCCCGTCTTTCCGCAGAACGAATTCGACCGGCTCAAGAGCCAGCGCCTCGCGTCGCTGATGCAGCAGCAGGACCAGCCGACTTCCATCGCCGCGAACGCCTACGCGCACATCCTCTACGGGTCGAAGCACCCGTACGGCCTCAATTCCTCCGGCACCACCGCCTCGGTCGAGGCGATGACCAGGGAGGACCTGCAGAAATTCTACGCCACGTACTATCGCCCCGGCAACGCCACGCTCATCGTCGTGGGCGATGTGACGCTCGAGGGCATTACGAAGCGGCTCGAGACGTCGTTCGCCGGCTGGTCGGACGCCCCCGTTCCGCCGTTCACGATCCCGGCGCCCGAGCCCGTGGCGGCCCGCAAGATCTTCCTGATCGACAAAACGGGCGCCCCGCAATCGGAAGTGCGCATCGGTTATCCCGCATTGGCGAGGAGCACGCCCGACTATTTCCCGGTCTACGTGATGAACAGGATGCTCGGCGGGCAGTTCACAAGCCGCATCAACATGAACCTTCGCGAAAAACACGGCTTCACTTACGGAGCCCGATCGTCGTTCAATTTCCTGAAGGGGGTGGGGCCGTTCACCGCCTCGGGCGGGATTGTGACCGAGAAGACCGACAGCGCCCTCGTCCAGTTCTTCCTCGAGATCGATCTGATGCGGGAGAAGGGGATGACCCCGGAGGAACTGGCCTTCGTCAAGAAGGGGCTCATCGGCAACTTCGCGCTGAATTTTGAGACGCCGTCGCAGCTCGCCTCGATGATGCAGAACATCATTCTCTACGGGCTGCCGGAAAACTATTA
>CAZQSM010000184.1:0-2673 GCA_964596065.1 uncultured Chlorobiaceae bacterium
ATCTACGCCGCGGCGATCTACTCCGGCGGCGGACTTGACGTCATCGACGCGACCGACAAATACAACCCGCAGCTCCTCTACACGATCAGCTATTCCGGCTCGGGCACCCACAACGCCGCGACCACTTCCGACGGGCGGTACGCGCTGACGACGGACGAGATCGGCTCGACCCCCAAGACGCTGAAATTCTGGGACCTCTCGACACCACCCGTCTTCCCGATGGTGGCGGAATACTCCGGGAGCCCCACGTCGATCGTTCACAACGTGTTCGTGAAGGGCTCCCTCGCGATCATGTCGTATTACACGGCGGGCATCAGGATCGTCGACATCTCCGACCCGCTCCATCCCCTCGAACTCGGGGGCTACGACACGCGCCCGTTCGACGAGAGCGCTTCCTACACCGGCGCCTGGTCGGTCTATCCGTTTTTTCCGTCCGGCCGGATCATCATCGGGGACATGGGGAACGGGATGTTCGTCGTCGACATGAACACCTCGGCCCCGCGGCCGCCCTCGGGGGTGACGGTCTACAGCGATTTCACCACGCCGACGAGCGTGTCCCTCTCCTGGACCGATCCCGCCGTCACCGGCGGCGGTGACCCCCTCGGCCCCGTGGAGATACACGTGTCCCGTGACGGCGCGCTCGTCGCGTCGGTCGCGGGCGGGACGGAGGCGTACGTCGATACCGGCCTGACGCTCCACCAGCAATACTCGTACGCCATCGTCGCGGTCAGCGGCGGCGAATCGAGCACGCCGGTGACACGGAGCGTCTACGCCGGCGGCGCCGCGGAACCCTCGAAGCCGGCCGGCTTCCGCGTGGTCGACCTCGCGGAGGGCGTCCGCCTCGAATGGACCAACCCCTCGACCCAGGCCGACGGAACGCCGCTGAACGACCTCGGCGCGATCGAGATCCACCGCGACGGCGCGCTCCTCGCGGAATACGTTCCGGGCGTTGCCGACACGGGTGCCCCCGCGTCGTACACCGATACGACGACGGGGTACCACCGCTACCGCGTCCGGGCGCGCGACTCCGGGACCCCGACGTACTTCAGCCCGTTCACCGACTCCCTGCTCGGGTACGGCGGTCTGCTCTCCGCCTGGTCCGAGGGGTTCGAGGCCGGCATTTCCAGCCTGCTCGTCACGGGCACGTGGGACACGACGAGGTCGATCGCCTATTCCGGTTCCGGGTCGATCACCGACAGCCCGGGCGGCAATTATCCGAACAGCGCGAATTATTCATTCATCACGCCGCGGATCGTCATCTCGGCGGGAATGTCGCTGACGTTCAACCACATCGCCATCATCCTCGGGGGCGACTTCGGATTCGTCGAGATCACGAAAAACCGCGGCGCGTCGTACATCCCCCTCCGGGGCTTCAACTCGTTCGCGCACGCCGAATGGCGGGACAGCAGCGCCGACCCGGGTGACTGGTTCGCCGAGTCGATCTCCCTGGCGTCGTACGCCGGCGACACGGTGGCGTTCCGCTTCAGGATGTCGACCGATCCGATAAACAACCTCGACGGGTGGTACATCGACGACATCGCCGTCGGTCCGACGGTGGGCGTCGACGACAACCCCCGCGGCATACCGTCGGGATTTTTCCTCCACCAGAACTCCCCGAACCCGTTCAACCCCTCCACCACCATCCGGTTCGACCTCCCCGCGAGGTCGAACGTCCGCCTCGCCGTGTATGACGTGCTCGGCCGGGAGGTGAACCTCCTCGTCTCGGCCGCGATGGCGGCGGGGTCGCACTCGGTCGCCTGGGACGGCCGGACGGCAGGCGGGACTCCCGCGGGAAGCGGCGCCTATTTTTACCGGCTCGACGCGGAAGGACCCGACGGGTCCCGGCGTTCCGCCGAACAACGAATGCTCCTGATCAAATAAGGTCCCCCCGCTGATGAAAACCGCGACGCTCCTCTTCGCGCTCTGTGTGCTGTTTTCATCCGGCGGCCCGGCGCAGGAAACCGGCGCGGTGCGCTACCTCGGCCATTTCACGCCGCCGAGCGGCGGGTCGTATACGGCGGGATGCTGGGGATGGACCGACACCGCCTCCGGCCGCGAGTACGCCCTCCTCGGGAACCGCTGCGGCACCGCGATCGTGGAAATCACGAACATCGGGGCGATGGTCGAACGTGACTTCGTCCCCGCCGCCTGCAGCGACTGGCGCGAGATCCAGGTGTACGAACATTACGCCTACGTCGTGACCGAGGGGGGCGGCGGGACGCAGATCATCGACCTTTCCTACCTTCCCGATTCCGTCCACCTGGTAAAATCGTTTACTTACACATCGGGAGGAAAGAACACGGCAGCCGCGCACACCGTCCACATCATGGACGGGCATATGTACCTGAACGGCTGCGCCGCGTGGAACCCCGGCGGCATCCTGATCTTCGACCTCGCGGACCCCGAGAATCCGCTGTACAGGGGGGAATTCGCCGGCAATTACGTCCACGACTGCTTCGTCCGGAACGATACCATTTACGGGGCCGGCATCTACGGACAGGGGATCAACGTCATCGACGCGACAGTGAAAACCGCCCCGGTCCACCTCCGGAACATCAGCTATCCGGGCGCCGGGACGCACAACACCGCCACGACGGTCGACGGCGGGTACGTCCTCTCGACCGACGAGATCGGCTCGACCGCCAAGACGCTCAAGATCTGGGACCTCTCGAC
>CAZQSM010000185.1:0-2673 GCA_964596065.1 uncultured Chlorobiaceae bacterium
ACCTGGTAGACGACGAAGAGGAACACCACGCAGAGCCAGGCGAACGTCACGCTCGAGATGCCGTGGCGTTCGAGGAACGTCCGACCGTCCGGCACGGGGATCGGGGCCGGACCGGCGCCCGGATCGGGGCCCTGCGCCGCCCCGGGGGACCCGCCATCGCTCTCCATCAGCGGGCGGCGGACTGCAGCCGGATCATCGCCGCGAGCAGGGGGATCATCAGCTCGTGGTGCCCGGTGAAGAGATACCCCTTGCCGCCGCCGGCGGTCGGCCTGGAGACGACGTTCAGCCTCGGACGGTAATGCTGAATCATGTCGAAGTTCGCCGTCGTGAAGCCCCGCGCGGGCGCGCCGAGGTTCCTCGCCACGGTGAGCGCCTTCAGGAAGACCTCCGGGAGAACCACGGCCGACCCGATGTTCATCACGACCCCGCCGCCGCGCAATTCCCCCACCTGGGCGCAGAGGAGGCGGAAATCCCTGAACGAGAGCTCGCCGGTCGCGGCGCCGTCCATCGTCGGCTGCTGGTGGACGATGTCGGTCCCGATCGCGGCGTGGACAGTGGCCGGTATCCCCTCCCGGACGCACGTCGCCAGGACGCTCAGGCCGGCGTATGGCGCCTTGGCCAGGGCGCGCCCGATCGCCTCGCCGTATCCGAGGGGACCCTTTTTGTACGCCCGGTTGAGCGTTCCGTTGATAAACTCTCCCGTCTCCCGCGACATTCCGAACGTCCCGTCGGTGAGGCGCTCGGCCACGTCCTCGGAGGTGACCCCCCAGAGGGCGGTTTCAGCGTCGTGGATCGCCGCCGCGCTGTTCATCGCCACGCAGGTGATCACCTTCCGTTCGATCAGGTCGTTCAGGACCGGCGAGAGGCCCACCTTCACGACGTGGGCGCCGATCATCGCGATGACCGGTTTCCCGGCCCGCCGCGCCTTCACCACGCCGGCCGCGAACTCCCGCAGGTCGGCAGCGGCGAGGAACTTCGGCAGCGACGCGACGAACCCGCCGAACGATCCGACCGCCGGGTCGAAGGGTCTGGCGAAATCCTCCACGGCGACCTTGCTCTTCCGCCTCCGGATGGAGATGGTCCGGACGTTTTTCAGGTTCGCTTTTTTCGGTTTGGGCATAGGTGTGCCTCAGTCGTCGGGGATGAGGGCGCGCAGGAGACCGTTGACGCCCCGGAATTGCGTGAGTTTCGACTCGACGGTGCCGATCGGGATGTCGGTCCTGACCTTCACCGGCATCTTCCGATCGTCGTCGGTGAGCCAGAGGTAGATCCTTCCCTCGCTCTTGAACAGGCCCCCCTCGGTTACGAGCGGCTCGACGATGACGCAGTCAAACGTGCCCGCGTCGACCTCGATCCGCTGGCGCCCCTTGAACTTGACCGCGAGCGGGTAGGTGGAATCCTTGTAAAAATTCTTCAGCTCGATCCGCTGGCCGACACGGAACCCGGTGTAGTCGACCGTGCGGGCGAAATAGAACGCCGACATGATGTCGTGGACGTAGGGGGGGATCGGGTACGTCCCCCCGGTGGTGATCGCCACGTTTTCACGCTGGTCGAATTCCGCCATGAAATCGCGGCTGTATCCCCCCTCACGGATCTGCTGTTCGAACCTCCAGGGGAAGAGCCCCTCCGCGTCGACGATCGTCCTGTACTGGTCGCGCACCCTGTAGAAGAAATCGAAAAACGGCTTCGACTCGAGCCTGAAGGTGATGATGTGGCAGGGCCGTCCCGCGTAGATCGTGTCGGTCACGCTCAGGTAGGCGTCCCCCGCAGTGACAAAGCTGTAATGCACGTCGAACTTCAGCTCCTCGCCCCCCTTGTACGCGATGTTGGTCAGCTTCCGGAGCGTGTCGGGGACGGGGACCCGTTCATCCACGCCGGCCTCGCGATCCTGCCCGGGAGCGCCGGCCGGGGCCGGGCCCGCGTGCGGCCTCCCCGCGAGGATCGCCAGGAGGAAAAATATGATGCCGGAGGTGGTCACGCGGCGGCCGCCTCGGTCGTGAGCAGGCCCATCGCGGCGTCGTGGACCTTCGCCGGGTCGATCGAATCCATGCAGGCGCACGGCATCCCCTTCATGCCGTCGCACCCGGAGCACTCCCGCGCGAACCCCTCCGGCGTGAAGATCGCCTTCCGCTCCGCCCAGGGACCCCAGCGCGTCGCGCTCAGGGGGCTGATCTGCGGATAGAGGCCGACCACCGGCGTACCGACGGCGGCCGCAACGTGGAGCGGCCCGGTGGAATTCGCGACGAACACCGAGGCCAACTTCGCGAGCGCCGCGTACTCAAGGATGCCGAGTTTCCCGACCATCGATCGGACCGACGGCGGGCTGTGCGCGAGCACCTTCGCGACGAGATCCTCCTCGCCCGCCCCCCCGGTGATGAGGACGCTGACGCCCTCGTGCGCCGCGAGCATCGTCGCGAGCGAACCGAAATTGGCGGGGCTCCAGTCGCGTGCCGAGGCGCCGCTCCCGGGATGGAGGATCGCCAGCTTCGCTCCGTCCGGGACGCCCGCGTCGGCGAGCGCCCGGCGGGCGGCGGCGGCGTGCCCGTCCCCGACGGCGAGTCGGGGGCGGACGTCGCCCCACGGCTCCCCGCAGCCGACGGCGCGGAGGAGGTTCAGGTTGTATTCGAGTTCGTGGCGGCGCGCGTCCTTCCGGTGTTCGTAGACGCGGCGGTT
>CAZQSM010000186.1:0-2670 GCA_964596065.1 uncultured Chlorobiaceae bacterium
TTGAACCCCCTGACCATGATCAGGAGGAAGAGCAGCATGAAGAACATCGTCCCGACGAAACCGTACTCCTCGCCGATGATCGAATAGACGAAATCCGTGTACGCCTCCGGGAGAAAGAGGTCCCGCTGCCGGCTGTCGCCGGGTCCGGTCCCGAAGATCCCGCCGCGGCCGAAGGCGATCAGGCCCTGTCGGAGCTGGTAGGGGATCGCCCCAGCGCTGAATTCCCCCATCAGGGCCTGGAGGTACGATTCGATCCTGCGGACCCGGTATGGTTCCATGACCAGCACGGCTGCCATCACCGGGATCGCCGGGGCGGCGGTCAGGGCGAGGTGCTTGAGCCTGACGCCGCCGACGAACAGCATCACCATCGTGAGCAGCACGATCATCGACGCCATGCTGAAGTTCGGCTGGAGCACCACGAGCACCGTCACCACACCGATCCAGACCATCGCCGGGATGAACCCCCTTTTGAAATCCCGCATCATCTCCCCCTTGGTTGAGATGAGCGTGCAGATGTGGAACAACAGCGCGTATTTCGCGAACTCCGACGGCTGGATGCCGAGTGGTCCGAGCCTGATCCAGCGGACGGCTCCCTTCGCCACCGCCCCGACGATGAACGTCACGACAAGGAGCCCGATCGCCGCGAGGAGGGCCGTCTTCGAGAACTTCCGGTACCGGTGGTAGTCGAAGCGTATCGTCAGGAACAGGACGCCGAGCCCCACCACGACCTTCGCCAGGTGGCTGAAGAGCAGCGCCTCGCTGTCCTCCGACTGCCTGAAGGCGACCGTCGACGAGGCGCTGTAGACGATGCCGAGGCTGAGGAGCATCAGCGTGATGACCGCCACCAGGGTGGCGAAGTCGATGTGGTTCCTGGCGCCGGCCGGAGCTACTGCATCGCCCATACCGCCTCCTTGAAGGCCCGTCCCCGGTGCTCGTAATTGTCGAACCAGTCGAACGAGGCGCACGCCGGCGAGAGCAGCACGACGTCGCCTTCCCGCGCGGCGCCCGCGCAGCGCGTCACGGCGTCCCCCATCGACGACGCCTTCGACACCGGCACGCTGCCGGCGAACGCCTTTACGACCTTGTCGGCCGACTCGCCCACGGCCACGACCGCCCGGACCGACGAGGCGACGAGCGCGGCGATTTTCGAGTAATCGTTTCCCTTGTCCCTGCCGCCCAGGATCAGCACGATCGGCGCGGGGAACGACTGCAGCGCGTACCAGACCGACTCCACGTTGGTCGCCTTCGAATCGTTCACGTACCGGACGCCCCGGAGTTCACGGACAAACTCCAGCCGGTGTTCGACGCCGGTGAATGTCCGGAGCGTCGCCCCGGCCGATCCCGCGCCCGCGCCGAGGACGAACGCGGCCGCCGTCGCCGCCATCGAATTATAGAGGTTGTGCCGGCCCGGCGTCCCGATCGCGTCCGTCGCGACCACCGCCGCCTCCACGCCGTCGAGCCTGACGACCATCGTCCCGTCGCGCACGAACGCTCCTTCCCCCGCCGGCTCGTTCAGCGCGAAGGGGATGAGCCGCAGGCCCGCGGGAGCGTATTTCTCGACGCGGACCTTCGTCTCGGGGTCGTCGGCGTTGTAGACCAGCGCGTCGCCCGGCCCCTGGTTTTCAAAAATCCTGCATTTCGATCTCGCGTACCGTTCGAACGATCCGCCGTACCGGTTGAGGTGGTCGGGCGTGATGTTCAGGATCACGGAAACGGCCGGGCGGAAACGGTCGATGTGGTCGAGCTGGAAGCTCGACACCTCGAGCGCCACCACGGAGCCCGCCGGCGCTTCGGGCACGATCGCCGAGAACGCCGTGCCGATGTTGCCCGCGACCGACGACGCGATTCCCGCGTCGCCCAGGAGCCTGCCGAGGAGGGTGACCGTCGTGGTCTTGCCGTTCGTTCCCGTGACGGCGGCGACCTTCGCCGCGCAGAACCAGGAGGCGAGCTCGATCTCGCTCACCACGCGCAGCCCCCGCAGGCCCGCCTCGCGGATGACCTCGGCGTCGGACGGCACGCCCGGGCTGACGACCAGCAGGTCGGCGTCGTACACTTTCGCCGTGTGGCCGCCCGCCTCGAAGGCGATGCCGCTCTTCTTGAGCTCCATCAGCGTCTGGGTGATGGGCCCCGCCGGCGAGAGCTCGCTCACGAACAGCTCCGCGCCGCCGGCGTGGAGGAGCCTCGCGGCGCCGAGGCCGCTCCGGGCGGCCCCGAGGATGGTGATCTTCTTCCCCTTCAGGTCCGAGGGTTCCATAACCGTAATGTCCGTGTCCTCATTCCGTACGATGTCCATCCCTACCGCACCTTGAATGTCGCGAGGCTCAGGATCATCAGCAGGATGGCGATGATGTAAAACCGCGTGACGATTTTCGGCTCGGGCACCCCCGCCATCTCGAAGTGGTGGTGGATCGGCGCCATCCTGAAGACCCGCCTCCCCTCGCCGTACCGTTTTTTCGTGTACTTGAACCAGAGCCGCTGGATGATCACCGATGCGGTCTCGATGAGAAAGATCCCGCCGAGCGTCGGGAGGAGCAGCTCCTTCTTGATCAGCACGCACAATGCGCCGATCGCCCCGCCGAGCGCGAGCGACCCGGTGTCGCCCATGAAGACCTGCGCCGGGTAGGCGTTGTACCAGAGGAACCCGAGCGCGGCCCCCACCAGCGCCGCGCA
>CAZQSM010000187.1:0-2655 GCA_964596065.1 uncultured Chlorobiaceae bacterium
GCGAAGATCTGCGCGGCGACGGTCCCGCGCATGATCATGTAGAGCTTGTAGAAGATGAACGAGACCAGGGCCACGTCGAGCAGGTCGACGAGCGAGACCGAAAGAAATCCTATCCTGAAGAGTTCCATGGTTCCGTATGAAAGGCGGCGGTGGATGCACGGATGGCGTCGGCGACCCTGGCGGCCCGGGCGACCTCGCGGACGTCGTGCACGCGGAGGATCGACGCGCCGGCGAGGACGGCGGCGACGGCGGCAGCGATGGTCCCCTCGAGCCGTTCCCCGACCGGGGCGCCGAGGAGCTCCCCGATGAAGGCCTTTCTCGACGGGCCGACCAGGAGCGGATGGCCGAACCGGGAGAACTCTCCGAGCCGGGCGAGGAGTTCGAGGTTGTGGGCGCGCGTCTTCCCGAAACCGATCCCCGGGTCGAGGATGACCTGGCTGACGCCGGCCGCGGCGGCCAGCCGGAGGCTCCCGGTGAAGAACTCCCCGATTTCGCCGATGAGATCGTCGTAGCGGGGGTCGGCCTGCATCGTTTCCGGCGTCCCCCGCATGTGCATCACGATGGCGGAGGCGTTCCTGGTGCCGATGACTTCCGCCATCCGCGGGTCGTGCCTGAGCCCCGAGATGTCGTTGACGATCGACGCTCCGGCGTCGAGGGTGCGGGCCGCGACGACGGCCTTTCGGGTATCGACCGAGAGCGGGACGGTGAGCCTCGGCGCGAGGGCGGCGACCACCGGGACGACCCTCCGCATCTCCTCCTCCGCCGGGACGGGGGCCGCGCCCGGCCTCGATGATTCCCCCCCGACGTCGATGAAATCCGCCCCCTCGTCGACCATCCGAAGGGCGCGATCGAGTGCCGCCGCGGGATCGGCGTACCGCCCGCCGTCGGAGAACGAATCAGGGGTGACGTTCAGGATTCCCATGATGCGGCTCCGCCCGCCGAACCGGCAGGAAATCCCGCCGAACGTGTATGTCATGACCGGTCAGCCCCGCGACGCGACGGCCTGGACGGGAAGGGGCGCCTCGACGACGCGCCCCGCCGGGCGGAATTATTTTTTCTTCGCCTTCGCAAGCGATTCTTTCTTCCTCGCCTTCATCCTGTTGACCGACTTGCGGTGCTTCTTCGCGACGACTTTCGATTTCTTGTTCATATGAGCTGGTGGTGGTTGGACTGTGATTTCACGGTTCGCTGCAGGAGTGGAAAAACCCGCAGGTGGGGCAGATCAGCTTGCACTTCCGTCCTTCGAGCCTGGTGCCGCAATTGACGCAATGCTGCCAGTAGTGGTCGGCGTCCTCCCGGGGAGGACGCGCGTCGATCCGCCTCCCCGGCGCCCGGCCGGGTCCCGCCTCCCCGCCGCCCGCCGGAGCGCCGCCTGGATGTTCACGCCCGGGCATCGTGCATGATACGGGAAATCCGTGTTCGAATCAAGGGATCGGTCCGCCGGTGGCGGGCGTCGGGGGCGGAGGCCCGGACGCAGGGCCCGACCCCTTCCCGGCGCCGAAGAGGAACGACACCCCGACGAGGATGATGAAGAGCGGCCAGACGTCGCCCCAGTCGAGGTCGAGGAGGAAGATGACCATCACGAGCGCGATCGACAGGAACCCGGTGATGGGCCCCCTCGCCTCCGGCGGAAATTCCCCGCCCCGCTTCGCGCGGAGTTCCCTGATCCGCGTCCCGAGGAAAAAGAGGGGGACGAGGAACAGCATCGCCCACCAGTTGCTGTCCATCGGGAGAAGCTCGAGGTTCCTCAGCAGGAAGACCCCGCCGACGACGATGAGCGTGAATGCCGCCCCGATGGCCGGTCCCTCGTTTCGTTTTCTGTCCGGTGTGTCCAGCGTCGCGTCCCTTCCTGAATGAATGCCGGCGTGGCGCGCGTCCGCGCGCGGGGTAATGTACCACTCGCTCCGGGCAGACGCAAGCCGCCGGCCCGATCCCCGGAAGGCAATAAAAAACCGGCCCCCGACGAGGGGGCCGGCCCCGGATCCGCCGCCCCGACCCCGGGGCGTTCGGGCGTTGTCAGCGGGCCTGCTTGAAGCGCTTCGCGACCTCGTCCCAGTTGACGACGTTCCAGAACGCGGCGATGTAGTCGGGCCGGCGGTTCTGGTACTTCAGGTAATAGGCGTGTTCCCAGACGTCCATGCCGAGGATGGGAACCCCCTTGACCTCGGCGATGTCCATCGCCGGGGAGTCCTGGTTGGGCGTCGAGCAGACCGCGAGCTTCTCCCCCTGGTTGACCAGCCAGGCCCAGCCGGACCCGAACCGCGTGGCCCCGGCGGTGGCGAAGGCCTCCTTGAATTTATCGAACGAACCGAAGTCCCGGTCGATGGCCGACGCGAGTTCCCCGGACGGGGTTCCCCCGCCGTTCGGCTTCATGACCGTCCAGAAGAGCGAATGGTTGTAATGGCCGCCGCCGTTGTTCCGGACGGCAGCGGGAAGTTTCGAGATGTTCGCGATGATCTCCCCGATCGGTTTGTCGTTCCATGCCGTCCCTTCGACGGCCTTGTTAAGGTTGTTCACGTAGGCGGCGTGGTGCTTGCCGTGGTGGATCTCCATCGTCATCTTGTCGATGTGCGGCTCGAGCGCGTCGTGCGCGTAGGGCAGGTTTGGCAGTGTGAATGGCATCGTTGGTTTCTCCTGGTGAATGGTTCGTGGACT
>CAZQSM010000188.1:0-2616 GCA_964596065.1 uncultured Chlorobiaceae bacterium
AAGGGGAAGCCGATCATGAAGCGACAGAAGGTGGTCCTGCCGACGAAGCACAACAACGTGTTCCTGGCGAACCTCCTCGCGCTGAAGATCAACATCGCGGCCTCGGACGCCGGGAAGACCCCGATGGGGTTCGGTGACCTGATCTACCTCGACACCCAGGACTCACCCTGGTTCACGGGGCAGGGTACCTGGACCGTGGAGGAGATCGCCGAACTGGCCGACGATGCCCTGACCAACTGGGCGGGCGTCCCGTACCAGAAGTATGAGGACATCAACGGGGTAATGGAGCTGATCAACGAGTCGTTTGCCGATACCATGCCGATCGGGACGGAGGACACCGTCTCCTGGCTGGGCGGCAAACTGGTCCTGAACGGCGTCCGCCCGCTGAGCGAAGTCCCCATCTTCATCGACGTCGACGGGATGTCCGCGCCGCGGGTCGTGCAGTACCTGAGCGACTTTACGCCCCAGCCGGGCGCGTTTACGCTCGACCAGAACTATCCGAACCCCTTCAACCCGACCACGACCATCCGGTTCACGCTCGACGAGCCGGCGTTCGTGTCGCTGAAGGTGTTCACGATGCTGGGCGAGGAGATCGCCACGCTCACCGAACACGAATACCTGGACGAAGGCTCGTGGGATTACGACTTTGACGCGGCCAGGGTCGCGTCGGGCGTCTACATCTACCAGCTGACGGTCCAGACCCTCGGCGATGAGGAGGATGGCAGCGCTCCGCAGGCCTTCAGGGAAGTCCGGAAGATGCTGCTGCTGAAATAGACGCAGGCCCGGTCGGGGCGTCCGTCCCTGCGGGGAGGAACGCGCCGCCGGGCGTCGTCGCCGCGGCACGTGGGAGTGGAGCAGGGAGGGGTCCGTATTCCGGACCCCTCTTTTTTTTGACATCCACCGGGAAAAAGAGTATTTTATCGGTCGGAACATCACCTCCCCGGTCCACCCGGCGGCCGGGATCTCGCGGCACCACCACACGTACCGATAACCACGACGGAGACCATCATGGCAAACAACAAGCAGAAAAAGCGAAAACTCACGACGGCATCGGGGAAGCCCTACGCCGAGCACGAAAACAGCCAGACCGTGGGGCCGCGCGGCCCGATCCTGCTGCAGGACTTCATCCTGCACGAGAAAATGGCGCAATTCAATCGGGAGCGCATCCCCGAGCGGGTGGTGCACGCCAAGGGTACCGGCGCGTTCGGCACGTTTACGGTCACGCACGACATCACCAAATACACCAAGGCGAAGCTGTTCAGTGAAATCGGCAATTCCTGCCGCGTGTTCGTCCGGTTCTCGACGGTGGGCGGCGAAAAGGGGAGCGCCGACGCCGAGCGCGACCCGCGCGGTTTCGCGGTGAAGCTCTACACCGAGGACGGCAACTGGGACCTCGTCGGCAACAACACCCCGGTCTTTTTCATCAAGGACCCGAAGAAGTTCAGCGATTTCATCCATACCCAGAAGCGCGACCCCAAAACCAACTGCAAGAGCCCGACGATGATGTGGGATTTCTGGAGTCTGAACCCGGAATCACTCCACCAGGTGCTCATCCTGATGAGCGACCGCGGAACGCCGGCGTCATACCGCAACATGAACGGTTACGGATCGCACACGTTCAGCCTCATCAACGGGGAGGACGAGAAGGTGTGGGTCAAGTTCCACTTCAAGACCGCGCAGGGGATACGGAACTTCACGGACGCCGAGGCGGCCGCGATGAAGTCGAAGGACCCCGACCACGCTCAGCGCGACCTGGTCAGCGCCATCGAGAAGGGCGATCATCCGCGGTGGAACCTGAAAATCCAGGTGATGACCGACGCGCAGGCGAAGAAGTTCCCCTGGAACCCGTTCGACCTGACCAAGATCTGGCCGCACGCCGACCATCCGCTGATCGACGTGGGGGTGATGGAGCTCAACGAGGTGCCCGAGAATTATTTCGCGGATGTCGAGCAGTCGGCGTTCGCCCCCGCGCACGTCGTCGACGGGATCGGCTATTCCCCCGACAAGATGCTCCAGGGCCGGCTCCTGTCCTATCCCGACGCGCACCGCTACCGCCTGGGCGTGAACTACGAGCAGATCCCGGTGAACAAGTGCCCCTACCACGTGGCGAATTACGAGCGCGACGGCTTCATGCGCGTCGACGGGAACGGCGGGAGCGACCCCAACTACCGGCCGAACAGCTTCGACGACATCTACGAGGACCCGTCGTACAAGGAACCGCCGATGAAGCTCGACTCGATGGTGGCCGACTGGTACGACCGGAACGAGAACGACGCCGACCACTTCACCCAGCCCGGCAATCTCTTCCGGAAGGTGATGAGCGCGCAGGACCGGAAGAACACCATCGCGAACATCGTCGGGGCGATGAGCGGCATTTCGGGGCCGAAGCGCAACGAGATCATCGCCCGCCAGGTCGCGCTCTGGACGAAGGTCGACAAATCGCTCGGCCAGGGAATCGCGGCGGGGCTCGGGATGAAGAAAACGGTGAGGACGTTACGATACGCGGACACGGGGAAGCGCGGGAAGGCCAAAGCGTCCCCCTCCCGGTCATTACCGAAGGGAAGGGCGAAGAAGGCCGCCCCGGGGGCGACTCCGAAGGGAAGGAAGAAAACCCGC
>CAZQSM010000189.1:0-2615 GCA_964596065.1 uncultured Chlorobiaceae bacterium
TTGTCGTCGTCGCGCAGCAGCGAGAGGAGGAGGTGCTCGGTGCCGATCACGTCGGACTTGTAGAGCTTGGCCTCGAGGTAGGTGATCTTCAGGACCTTCTCGGCCTGCTTGGTGAGCGGAATATTCCCGATGGTGAGCGTGCCGCCGGAGGTGCGCACCGTGTCTTCGATCGCCTTCTTCAACTTATAGAGGTCCACGCCAAGGTTGCGCAGGATCTTCACGGCGATCCCTTCCCCTTCGCGGATCACGCCGAGCAGAAGGTGTTCCGTCCCGATGTAGTCGTGCCCGAGCCGCAGCGCTTCCTCGCGGCTCAACCTGATCACATCCTGTACGCGATTCGAGAAATTTCCTTCCATCTCGTCCCCTGATCTTGTGATGTGATAAACGTATTGAAAACCGGAGGGATTTGCCGTGACCACCCTCAAGAAACACGGTTTTCAATCACAATATACCGAAAACCACATGATATTTCAAATGGGGGGTTTTCGCCCGTTTCCCGCCGGCACCTACTGAAAAACACTTGGAAATGCCCCCGGGATATCGGATATTGGAAATTACCGTCAGGCGTCCGGGGACCCGACACGGCCGCTCCCGGAGGGAATCACCGACAATCACGCCACTCAACAGGACAACAGATGGCAAAAACCAACTACGGATACGAAAAGCGGCAGAGGGACCTGGCGAAGAAGAAGAAGAAAGAGGAGAAGCTTGCCAGGAAGCTGGAAAAAAAGGCCCAGAAAGCGGTCGAGAACCCTGGGGAACCTGGTGCCGGGGGCGCGACGGACGCTGACGGGGACGCGGACACCGACGACGACACGGACGAAACGACGGATTCCGACGCTCCGACCGCGAATTGACCGGGGATACACGATCGCTCCGCACCTGACCGAAACCCGAACCTCACCCTGACCGGAGCGCCGGACCGGCCGTGAACGTCCCCCGGCCCGTTGACATTCCGGAAGGATTTCGATATATTTAACCGTTCTATCGGGTCCGGATCCCCGAATTTCGGGGGATCAGCGTACTCCCGCCAATCGTTCACTCCACAGTAGCTCAATGGTAGAGCATCCGGCTGTTAACCGGAGGGTTGCAGGTTCGAGTCCCGCCTGTGGAGCAGACTCCCGCTAAATGACGGCCAACCGGCCGTACACCGCCGCCCTCCGGGTACCGGCACTCTTCAGATCCGGGGATCCAAACGGAACGCGACCCGGGTGAGAACCACGAGCCCCACGGCTTCCGCCGGCGGGGTTTTTTCTTGACTTTTCCATCGTCCACCACTACCTTACGGTACCACCGATACCCGGTGTCCCCTCCCTTCACGCACGCCTCCCGGGAGATCGCACATGGCGGCGGAACAGGATAACCGACAGGAGACAAATCCTCCCACCACCCCGTCCGGCGCGCTGACGTCAGGACCACCTGCGGTCATTTCGATCGCCCGCGCGCCCGCAGGGCTTCCCGAAATCGCGGTCCGCCGTCCGCCCAAGCTGATGGAGCGGATGACCACCGCCCTGCGCGCCCGCCACTACAGCCCCCGGACCGTCACGTCATACGTCCACTGGGTCCGCCGGTACATTTATTTCCACAAACTCCGACACCCCCTCGAACTGGCCGAACCGGAGATCAACACGTTCCTCACCCACCTTGCGGTGGACGGGAAAGTGAGCGCCTCCACGCAGAACCAGGCTCTCTCTGCGCTCCTTTTCCTCTACCGGACCGTGCTCGACCGGGAGGTCGGTGAGATCGGCGCCCTGATCCGCGCGCGCCGTCCGAGGCACCTGCCCGTCGTCCTCACCCGCGACGAAGTCAAGGCCGTCATCGCACATCTCTTCGGGGAGAAACGCATCATCGCCGCGCTGCTCTACGGCGCGGGGCTCCGGCTGATGGAGTGCCTCCGCCTCAGGGTCCAGGACGTCGACTTCGACCTGAACCAGATCACCGTCAGGGGAGGGAAGGGCAACAAAGACCGCGTCACGATGCTGCCCCAGTCGGTGAAACCGATGCTCGCCGAACACCTGCGGAAAGTGAAACTGATCCACGAGAAAGACCTCAACGACGGGTGGGGGGAGGCCGTCGTTCCGTCCGCCCTCGACCTGAAATATCCGTCGGCCCCGGTCGCCTGGGAATGGCAATGGGTCTTCCCGCAGGAGCGGCGCTGGCGCAACCCCCAGACAAGGAAGGAAGGAAGGCACCACATCGACGAATCGCTTGTCCAGCGCGCGGTCAAGGAAGCGGTCGCGAGGGCCGGCATCACCAAGCGCGCAAGCTGTCACACCTTCCGCCATTCATTCGCCACCCACCTCCTCGAGACCGGATATGACATCCGGACCGTCCAGGAGCTATTGGGCCATCGCGACGTCAAAACGACAATGATCTACACCCACGTACTCAATCGGGGCCCCGCCGGAATCCGCAGCCCAATCGACAATCTGTGAGTTTTTCATCCCGCGCTCTATATGGATCAGCCTATAATACCCTCCCCCTTCCGTCGACTTGACTCTAAGTCAACGTTTTTCTACTATTTGCGAAATGTAGAAAATCCTCTGGGCTGCCACCCGATGGGACGGGAGCGGGAGATACGGGGGGTGGGGTGGATAGATATAATAATTGTTAGG
>CAZQSM010000190.1:0-2609 GCA_964596065.1 uncultured Chlorobiaceae bacterium
GGACGGTGTTCGAGTTCTTCTCCGAATGGAAGACGGTCTACGTCGACTACAGCGGGAAATTACAGCGGGCGCAGATCGACAGCTGAACGGGACGGCGCGGCCACCCCCTTGGTGATCAGCCAGACCGAGAGCACCAGCTCGAACACCAGCATCGGCATCCAGACAAGCCAGCCGACGACGCTGCCCAGCCCGCCGAATAATTGCGCGGGGAGGAGCGCCACCAGCAGCACCGACGACACGAAGCCGAGCCAGGCCAGCCAGAGCGGGATGCTCCTGGCGCGGAGGAAGAGCCAGCAAAAAAGGGCGCTGCCGACGGAAAAAAAGATGGCGCTGACGGAGGTCGTCCAGGCATCGATCTTCAATAATGTTGCGCCGATCGCCCCTGCGGTGTCAGGGTCGGGCGCGCCGGCCCCGGATGCCGTCGCCAGCCAGACGAGCGCGAGTGTCCCGAGGAGGCTGACGCCGCCGATGATCCCTTCCCCGGCGCGGCAGATCAGGGCGAACATCGCGAGGTCCGGATCCTGTTCACGCGTGAGGGCGTGGAGCGTCACACCGAGCGTGATCGCGGCGAAGCAGGTTGTGAGCGACAGGATGATCGAGATCCGGACGTTCGTGAGGTCCCGGGCGATGCCCGCAAACCTCTCGGTGATCCCGTTCCCTCCCGGGAAGAGGCTCATCGCGAAGATGCCTGCGGCGATGTAGAACAGAAACGTGAAACCGGCGAGTCGCGCGTTGGTAGTGCGGGTCATTGGGCCTCCTCAGAGTCGTGGGTGATCTTCGAAACGGAATGCGACCTCCCGTCGGGTTGGTCACTCCATTCCGCGTATACGAAGAAGGCCTGACGATGTTGCTACGGCGCTGTGGTGTGCATTGAAGCGGAAGTTCGTTTCACCGCCGAAAAGCTTCCCGTGTAGACGGGTCCCACGAACGTCACGTATTCCCACGTGCCCTGGTACCTTCCCTCCTTCAATTCACCCGTCAGGAACACGTTATTATCCGCCCATCCAGGGTTGAGGTTGATCGATACCGTCTTCCCGTCGATCCATCCTTCGAACGCTCCCATCCCCACCTGTGGCCCGTATCCCTCCCGACCTTCGAATTGCCAGATGCCGGAAACGGATGTCGATTCCACGACGACGAACGTGAGCGTTCCGGAAATGATCGGGCTCCAGGAACTGTCGAAGCCGGTATAATAGAAAACACCCTTAAGCGTGGTATCCGGGGGCGCCGGGCGGTGGGGGAGCTCCACACGGAATCCGAGACTGGTCATCGTCCCGACGTCCTCGTCCCTGACGTGGAGATAGAGCGCGTCGCCCGTGGGGCAGGAGCAGGCGGTGCAGACGACTTCGTACACCACGATGGAGATTACGTCGGTGATCTCTACTCCCAGGCGGGAGTAGTACTCCCTGATGATCGCGTACCGGGAAACGGAATCGCGGGGGTAGGACTGGTAATCGTTGTCGTGCCGTTCGAGCCAGTCAGCTTCCCAGGGATTGCCGAGGCACTGGATCGGATTCGTGGCGACCCAGGTCCTGCCGGGCTTGAAGAGGCCGACGCCATTGTCGCAGGAGGGGAGGAAGATGAGGAGAACGGAGGTGAGGATGATTGGTAGCGTGAAACTTGTGTGACGAATGAGGTTTTTCATCGGAGCGATCCTCCATCATCGGGGACGGGCTGGGGGATGGTGTCAGATGTTAACCCCCGGTCGATTTCACCAACTTCGCTTCTCGTTGGGCTCTCCCGCGGCCCATCGGTTGAAGCTTTTTCCCGGGCCGGGCCCGGCTCACCAGCGGGAACCGTTCCGGATGCTCGATCGACTCTACAGCCAGGTCAACATCGAGCTCGGGCCAGTAGAGGTGGTGCGGACTCGGCTGTTCGATCTTTCCCAACGCACGAATTGATGCGTCCTCAAACCATGGGAAGTCTTTAAAAGCGAGGAACCATTCGCGGCCTTCTATCAAAAGCCACAGGCCGTGTGGAGTCACATTGGTCAATTCAACCTTCGAAATGCTTTTGCCAGGCCGCTTTGATTTCATCGAGATGGTCTTCAATTATAATGCGGGCAATATTCAAACGCTTTACAGTGAGTCCGAAATTATTAGCGAGCTCGACTTCCGGATCCAGCCAGAATTTAGCCTCGCCGCTCGAGTGCTGAATGTGAACGTGTGCCCTCTGCTCTTCACGCGAAAAAAATACACCCGAAATCCCCTTGCGTAAAGTACCGTCGGGCTCATGGGAGTCTCCAACTGCATCTCTCTTCGAGGCGCCCATCCGGTAGTCTTAATAAATATACTGAGTTTATGAGAAAATCCTCCTCTTGTTTACCCTTCTCGTACATCCCTAAATAATCCCGGCGAATCAATGGGTTTATCCCCCCATTTACCCAATCCCGCTCTGCGCTCGGCCCGCGCACCCGCCCGCCGCACCCCCCTCACCCCCCGATTGTGCGCAATCCCCCCTTTTTGTATATTATAGAATGATCGGCGTATTCACTCAAATCTCAGAGCTTTTCACCCCCAGCGAGACCCCCAGGGCCGGTCGCCCCTATATCGTATCCCTCTTCGAGCACCAGGAATTCTTCTAAGGAGCGTGTTCCACCCCCGCGGGAA
>CAZQSM010000191.1:0-2595 GCA_964596065.1 uncultured Chlorobiaceae bacterium
CCGGATAGCCGACCACCTCCCGCATCCAGTCGATGAGCATATGCTCCATCCGGACTGCCCCCGGGCCGCCGAAGTAGATCCCCGCGAAACGGTTCGTGATGTCGGCCATGTAATCGCCGAGGGCCGACGTGTAGAGACCTCCCCCCGGGATATACCCGAGGTGTCCACCGGAGGCAGGGTTCAGCCCGGGCCGGTCGACGTTGTCGCGCACCAGCTTCAGCAGCAGGCCGAGGTCCGCCGGCGCCTCTCCGATCGGTTCCGAGAGCAGGCCGATCCCCCCGTCGTGGTTCGCCACGAACGTCGGGATGTCGTGGATGTGGTCGAGGAATTCCTCGCCGTAGGCCACAACCTGGTCACGGGCGCTCTGCCGTTCGGCGGGACCCGGCTCGAGCCGGCGCGAAATCGCTTCCAGCCGTTCTATTTCAGCAAGGAGAGACATTTGCAGGTGCAGGTTGGGTCACCCCGGGAGCCCTTCTTTTTCGAGGCGTGCGAGTTCCTCGTCCAGCTCGGTGTTCTTCCGGAGGAACGGGACCACGTCGCCGCCGGTGGCGCTCATCCGCTTGAGATGCTCCTGGTTCTCCCTTTTGAGGGAGCGGAGGCTCCTTTTTTTTATCGCCAGCAGCGTGTCGGAGGCGATCCGGAGCGGTTCGCCCTGTTCGATCGAACGCGTACCGGGCCTCGGACCCCGGTTCAGTTCGTATTTCGTCAGCATGATTTCAGAGATGAACGCCCTCCCATCCGCCTCCTCCGTCGCGTCGATCAGCGCCGCCGGGTCGATGCTCTCCCCCTCTTCGAGCCGGGCGGAAATCGCCGCCGCGAGAGCGCGCGTCACGCGATGGGAGAATTCGACAGGAGCGATGTGGGCGAGCATGAACCGGGCGACGTCGCCCCCTCCCCGCAGCACGGCCGCGAAGAGGTCCCGTTCATCGGCCGGCACGGGGCCGTCCCGGTGGGCCGGGGCGGTGGGCGGCACGTCGGCTCCCTCCGCCGCGGCGGCGGAACTCCGGAATTTGTGTTGCGGGGCGGCAGCGGCCCCCTTCAACGCCGCAGTGAGCTCCGATTGCAGCACGCTCTCCCTGAGCGCGTACTTTCCCGCGATATGCTTGACGTAAAGATCCCGCTTCAGCGCGTCAGGCATCCTCGCAACGGTCTGCACCAGCAGCCGCACTGTCTTCGACCGTTCCTCGGGCGAGGCGTCCCTCTCCTTCCGGGCCTGGATGATGAAGTCGATGAACGAGAGCGCCCCGTCGATCAGCTTCCCGAGGCCCGCGGCGCCTGATGCGCGGACGAACGAATCGGGGTCCTCCCCCGGGGGAAGCATCGCCACCTTCACGTCCATGTCCTGTTCCAGGACAAGGTCCACCCCGCGCATCGCGGCCTTCGATCCCGCCGAATCGGCGTCGTAAACGATCGTGATGTTCTTCGTGTACCGCCGAACGAGCTGGATCTGGTCGGAGGCCAGCGCGGTCCCGCTCGAGGCAATGACGTTTTTCACCCCCGCCTGGTAGACCGAAATGAGGTCAAGATACCCTTCGACCAGGAGCGCGGAATCCGCTTCGCGGATCGCCTCCTTCGACTGCGACAGGCCGTAGAGGATCCGGCTCTTATTGTAGACCGGCGATTCGGGGGAGTTGATGTATTTACCGAGCGGGTCGTCCTCCCGGAGCTTCCGGGCACCGAATCCCACGACCCGCCCCGAAGCGGTAAAAACCGGGAAGATCACCCGGCCGCGGAAGTAATCGTAGAAGCCCCCGTCCTCCCGCTTTCGGGCGAGACCGTATTTCTCAACGAATTCCGGTGCGTAGCCCTGTTCCCGCGAGCATTCGAGAAACGCGTCCCACGAATTGAGCGCATACCCGAGGCCGAATTGTGTGATCATCGCGTCGCTGATCCCCCGGTGTTTCAGGTACTCCAGGGCCAGCTTCCCCTCCTGCGATTCGACCAGGTTCCGGTGGAAGTGCTGGGCCGCCAACGTGCAGAGCGCGTGGGCCCGGTCGAGCTCCGTCGGGACGCCGGTCTCCCCCTGCGTTCCGGGGGCCGGCAATTCGATCCCCGCCGCCTTCGCCAGTGAGCGGACCGCCTCGACGAAGGAGATTTTCTCCATCGCCATCAGGAACGTGAAGACGTTCCCCCCCGCCCCGCAACCGAAGCAGTGGTACATCTGCCGCGACGCAGAAACGTTGAAGGAAGGCGTTTTTTCGGTGTGAAAAGGGCAGAGCCCGAGGTGGTTCTTCCCCCGCTTTTTCAGCCTGACGAACCCTCCGACCAGGTCGATGATGTCGGTTGCCGATCGGATTTCGTCGATTTTGTCGTCCGGGATTTTCATCAAACGGGGGATAATAATCTGTTAATGTACTAAAACAGACGTTGTGCGCAAAGCGTTGGAATCGTCGAAATGACAGTGGGCTCGCCGATATTCGAAGCACCTTTCCATCCCCACGGGTCAGTCTATCTTCCCCCATCCCGCCGGCTCCTTGACTCCAACTGAGTATTTATCTAATATTTACGAATTGCAGGAAACGAGAAAGAACGTACTTAAATACGGTGTTGAGGGGGTTGAAGAGAATTGGCGGGGATAGATATAATTATTGTTAG
>CAZQSM010000192.1:0-2555 GCA_964596065.1 uncultured Chlorobiaceae bacterium
TTCATCGTGATGGAATACGTGCAGGGGCAGATGCTCCAGGACCGGAAGGACTCGTTGACGTTACGGCAGGCGACCGACATCGGGATCCAGGTGGCGGAAGGCCTCGCGGCAGCGCACGAGAAAGGGATCATCCACCGGGACATCAAGCCGGAAAACATCATGATCCGGAAGGACGGCCTCGCCCAGATCATGGACTTCGGCCTGGCGAGGGTGCGCACCGGCCGCTCGACGCGCCTCACGAGGGAAGGGAGCACCGTCGGGACCGCGGGCTATATGTCCCCCGAACAAGTGCAGGGGCAGGACACCGATCACCGTTCTGACATATTTTCACTCGGGGTGTTGTTGTTCGAAATGTTTACCGGCAGGATGCCCTTCCAGGGCGTGCACGAGACGGCGATATTGTACGAGGTGGTGAATGTCGACCCCCCGCCGCCGACATCGATCAAGCCGGAACTCGACCCCGAACTCGACCGCATCATCCTGGAATGCCTGCAGAAGGAACCGGATGAAAGGTATAATGCCGTGAAAGACGTGGCAAAAGATCTCAAACGGTTTAAAAGGGAATCGAGTCGTGAAAGGACGAGCCGGGTGACGTCGGTGAACCGGGCGGCGCTCCGGCCGGGGATCTCCGGGGCCCGCGCGTCGGTTGAACCGGAGGCCGCACAAAAACAATCGAAGGGGTTTTTATGGCCGGTTCTCGCGGCCGCCGGACTGATCGCGACCGCGGTGCTGCTCTATCTGCGTTTCGCCGCGGCGCCGGCCCCCGCCAGCGAAGTCACGAAGTTCATCCTTCCATTTGGCGACGGACTTGTCCTGAGGAGGGGGACCATCGCGCTGGATATCTCGCCGGACGGGAAGGCGCTGGCGTACATTGTCCAGGGCGACACGCTGCGGGAGAGGATCTACATCAGGAAGATGGACGAGCTTGCAGCAAAACCCGTTCCCGGCACCGAGGGGGCCCGTGACGTCCGTTTTTCACCGGACGGAGGTTCGCTTGCCTTCTCCTCGGGAGGAGACCTGAACAGAATTCCGGTCAGGGGAGGGTCCCCGGTATCGATAGCGAAAGTCCAGGCGACGAGGGGGATCACGTGGGGAGAGGGGGACCGGATCGTCTACACTCCCAACCCGGGCAGCCCGCTGTTCATGGTGTCCGCGGCCGGCGGCGAGTCGCGGCAGATTACGACATTTGATTCAGCGGCGGGAGAGGCGAGCCATCGGGACGCTGAACTCCTGCCCGGAGGTGACGCCGTCATCTTTACGATCAAAACCAAATTCATCTCCCGCTTCAGTGACGCGAAAATCGCGGCGGTCAGGATCAGCACCGGGGAGAAAAAGATTCTTTTGGAAGGCGGTTCGGGCGCCCGGTACACCCGCGACGGGCATATACTGTACGCCCAGGGATCATCATTGTTTGTCGTCCCGTTCGACGCCGACAAGCTGGAGCTGACGGGAACACCGGAGATGGTACTCGACAGCGCGGGCATGCTGGACGAGGCGTTCGGGCATTACACGGGGGCGGTCTCACACAACGGCACCCTTGTCTACGCGCAGGGTGGTCCGCTCCCCGTCTCGAGGAACCTTATCCAGACGTACGACAGGACGGGTCGCCAGGTGCCGTCGATCGGGTTCGAAGGCCTCGTGGGTCCCTTCTCGATCTCACCGGACCGGAAGCGCATCGCGATGCAGATGTACGCCGCCAACGACGACATCTGGATCTACGACATGGACCGGAAACTCGAGACCCGGTTCACCTTCGCGGGGGGCAACAACTGGTCACCACTCTGGACCCCGGACGGCAGGAATCTCGTCTATACGGCCGAGCGTGGCGGCGGGACGAATCTCTTCCTGAAATCCGCCGACGGCAGCGGGACAGAAAGACGCCTGACCGACCTTCCCGGGAGGCAGAACGCGAACTCCATCACCGCCGACGGGCGGATCCTCTCGTTCGAACAACAGGGAACCGACGGCACCTCCGATATCTGGATCCGGTCGATGGAGACCGACTCCGCCCCCCGTCCCATCCTGCAATCGAGGTTTGATGAATGGTCATCCGAAATCTCGCCCGACGGACGCTGGATCACCTACGTCTCGAATGAATCGGGCAGGCCGGAGGTCTATGTGAGGCCTTTTCCGGCCGGGGACGGGAAGTGGCAGATTTCGACATCCGGCGGCTTCTGGCCCCACTGGACCAGGAAGGGAACGGAACTCGTCTACCTTTCCATCGGCCAGTCCGTCATAACGGTGCCGGTGGATGCTACGGCCGGGTTCAGCCCGGGGATGGGCGTACCGCTGTTCCGCCTCCCGATGTCGGCGATCCAGATGGCCGTCTCGCCCGACGGCGGGCAGATCACCATCTCCGCATTCGGATCGCAGACCGACATCGACCGGATCGTGGTCGTCACGAACTGGTTCGAGGAGCTGAAGCGTGCACAGGCACGGGATAAATCGAACTGATCCGATGATCGGTTCATCACGAAATCAATACTTGAGATCTACCCCATGATCGGCCAGACAATTCTACACTACAGCATCCTCGAAAAACTCGGCGAAGGCGG
>CAZQSM010000193.1:0-2542 GCA_964596065.1 uncultured Chlorobiaceae bacterium
TTGAACCATCCGAACGTCTGCTCGATCATCGACATCCAGGAGCAGGACGCCGCCGCGGCCTCCGGCGGGCAGGCCGAACGGCGGATGTTCATCGTGATGGAATTCGTCGACGGCCAGACCCTGCGCGAAAAAATGGGGACGATGTCGGCCAAGCAGGCGACCGACGTCGGCATCCAGATCGCCGACGGACTGGCGGCCGCCCACGAGAAGGGGATCGTGCACCGGGACATCAAGCCCGAGAACATCATGGTGCGGAAGGACGGGATCGCCCAGATCATGGACTTCGGGCTCGCCAAGCTGCGCGGCAACGTCTCCCGGCTCACGAAGGAAGGGAGCACCGTCGGCACCGCGGGCTACATGTCCCCGGAGCAGGTGCAGGGACAGGACACCGACCACCGCTCGGACATCTTTTCGCTCGGCGTGGTGCTCTACGAATTGATGACGGGCCAGCCGCCGTTCAAGGCCGCCCACGAAACGGCGCTGATGTACGAGATCGTCAACGTCAATCCCGCACCGATGGCCTCGGTGAAACCGGACATCGACCCCGAACTCGACCGGATCATCCTCGGCTGCCTCGAGAAGGAGCCGGGCGACAGGACGCAGGCCGCAAAACAGGTGTCGGTGGACCTGAAACGGTACCGGCGCGAATCGGGGCGGCAGAGCGTCAGCCGGATCACCGCGGTGCACAGGGTGGGAAGCGGACAGACGATGTCGACGCCCGGGGCGCCGGAGTCCGCGGCCCCGCCGGTGCGGAAACGATCCCCGCTTCTGCCTTGGATTGTCGCGGCCCTGGCATTGACGGTGGCGGTCGCCGCGGGCCTGATCTGGTATCGTGATTCAAACAGAACCATCCCCCTCTTCACGGCCTCGATCCCTCCCCCGGCTGGAGGCGAATTCCTCCTTGTCGACGGCGGTCATATGGCGATCTCCCCGGACGGGAGCACGCTGGCCTTCGTCCTCACCGATACGTCGGGGAAGACGGCCCTCTGGGTGAGGAAACTTTCCTCCGACACGCCGTTCCGCCTTCCCGAAACGGAGGGAGCGGAGTATCCCTTCTGGTCCGCCGACAGCCGGTTCATCGGGTTCTTCATCCCGGGGAAGATGAAAAAAGTGCTCGCGAGCGGCGGCCCCCCGTTCGTCATCTGCGACGCTCCCAGCGGCCGCGGCGGATCGTGGAGCGGCGACGACGTCATCCTCTTTTCGCCGAAATTCGATCGCACGGGGATCCACCGGGTCCAGGCTTCGGGCGGGACGGTCACGCCGGTGACGAAGGTCGATTCCAGCAGGAACATGTCGAACGCGCGATGGCCCCAGTTCCTGCCCGACGGACGACATTTTTTCTATACGACCCAGGCGTCAAAGCGGACATCCGATTTCAGCGGCGCGCTCTACGTCGCATCGCTCGACGGGAGCGTCGACAGGCACCTGATGGACGTCTCGACCAACGTGGAATACCGCGACGGGAAACTCCTCTTCGTCCGCCAGGACGCACTCGTCATGCAGGAGTTCGACGCCGGGAGCCTGGAGCTCCGCGGCGACGCGGTCCCGGTGGTGAACAAGATCGGGTACGCTCCCAACCGGAGCAAGGGCGTCTTCTCCAGCTCGCTCGACGGCGTCCTGGTCTACCTGAGCGTTTCGCGGCAGGGGCGGTCGCTCTCCTGGATCGACCGGCGGCAGAACAGCCTCTCGCCCGCCGGCAACGTCCTGATCGACAACGCGGCGTACCTCGCCCCCGACGACACCCGCATCTATTACGACAGTTACGACCCGGTGGCCAAGAATTTCGACATCTGGACGCTCGACATCGCGCGCGGGCTCAAGAGCCGGATGACGTTCGATCCGTCGGACGACTCGAATCCCGTCCCCTCGCCCGACGGGTCCAGGTTCGTGTTCACCGTGTGGAAGGAAGGGGTCAACCTCTTCGTCAAGAGCACTTCGGGGAGCGACGAGCCCTCGATGATGCAGAAATCAATCACCTCCGCCCAGGCCAGCGACTGGAGCCCGGACGGGAAATATATCCTCTACCAGGACGTCGAGCTGACGGCCGACTGGGACATCTGGTACCGCTCCCTCGACGGGGAAGGGGTCAAAAAGCCGTTCGTCAAGACGGAATTTTCGGAAGAGAACGCGAGATTTTCCCCCGACAGCAGGTGGGTGGCCTACAACTCCGACGAATCGGCGAGGAACGAGATCTACGTCCGCCCGTTCCCGTCGGGACAGGGGAAATGGCAGGTATCGAGCGGCGGGGGGTGGAACCCGGTCTGGGACCGCAAGGGGGGAACCGTGTATTACAACACCGATCAGGGGGTCATGGCGACCAGCGTCAACGGTGCGGGAGGATCGTTCGGCATCGGCGAATCGAAGCTGGTGTTCCGGAACCCCTCGCAGGCGGGGCTCCGGCTTCACGGCATAACGGCCGACGGGAACAGGATCCTCGTCAGCCACCTGCCGGTCAACCAGTCGACGATGGCGCTGAGCATCGTGACCGACTGGAGGCGTACTGTGGAGGATCAACGATGATCGGCCAGACGATTCTGCACTA
>CAZQSM010000194.1:0-2542 GCA_964596065.1 uncultured Chlorobiaceae bacterium
TACAGCATCACCCAGACGATCTCGCGCAACAGCACCGACAGCCCGATCTTCCCCTCGGAAGGGTCGAACGTCGCCCTCTCCGTCGAGCTCGCCGGCGGGCCGTTCCTCCCGGGAAACGTGAAGTTCCACAAATGGATTTTTACCTCCGACTGGTACACGCGCCTGTTCGGGACCGACCGGGTCTCGCTGGCGGCATCGAGCATCCTCGGGTACATCGACGGCATCGGTGACGCGCCCAACATCCCGCCGATCGAATACTTCTACATGGGCGGCACCGGCGTCGGCTTCGTCTCCACCACGCAGCTGCGCGGCTACGAGGACCGGAGCATCGGCCCCCGCGACCGGTCGTCCCAGGTCATCGGCGGCCGGCTGATGGTCAAGCACGGGCTCGAACTCCGCTTCGCCCTCACGCTCAACCCGATCCCGATCTACCTGCTCGGCTTCGCCGAGGGCGGGAACGTCTTCGCCGATTTCACCCGTGCCGATCTGTTCGACCTCAACCGCGGGTACGGCATCGGGGCGAGGATCCTCATCAACCCGCTCGGGATGGTCGGGTTCGATTACGCGTACGGCGCCGACGACGTCCTGCCGCTCGACGGAAAACCGGACGGCTGGCGCTTCCATTTCCAGTTCGGCAAGGGTTTCTGACATCGCACACTTCAATCACCAATCAACAGAGGCTACAGTGAAAACGATCAGATTCGCACTCTCCACACTCCTGTTATCCGCGCTGGCGGCCGCCCCGCGACCGGCCCTGGCCCAGGCCCCCGGCTCCGCCGGGTCGGGCACGCTCCGGCTCGGATACGTCAACTCCAGCAAGGTGCTGATGGAGTTTCCCGAGGCGCAGGAGGTGAACAAGAAACTCGAGGGCGTGAGCCGGCAGTGGCAGGCCGAACTCGAGCGCCTCGGCAAGGAGCTCCAGACGAAGTACGAGGATTTCCAGAAGAAGGAACCGCTCCTGAAGGAGGACGAAAAACAGCTACGCCGGCAGGAGCTGATCGAGCTCGAACAGCGGGGCATCCAGTTCCGCCAGGACAAATTCGGCGCGGACGGCCAGCTCGCCGCGCTGACCGACTCGCTGCTGACCCCGGTCAAGCAGAAGGTCATCAAGGTGATCGAACAGGTCGCGAAGGACGAGAAGCTCCAGTTCATCTTCGACCGGAACGACCAGATCATGGTCGTGCTCTACGGCGACCCGAAGTTCGATTTCACGAACCTGGTCATCGACCGGCTCAAGCGCGGTCAGCAATAACACCACACCACAACGAGGTCGCCATGAAAACAGCAACCGCAACCCTGCTCCTCGCCTTCCTCGCCCTCGCCGCGGGGCGGGCCACGGGGCAGTCGAAGATCGGATGGTTCAACTCGGCCGCCGTGATGGAAAAGCTCCCGGAGGCGCAGGACGCCCAGCACCAGATCGACAACCTCATCGCCGACTGGCAGGAGGAACTCGCGAAGATGCAGAACGACTGGCAGAAGCGGTACGAGGAGTACCAGGCGAAAAAGCTGATCATGACCGATCAGCTCCGCGCCCAGGAGGAGAAAAACCTCCAGGAACTCGACAAGAAGATCATCGAATTCCGGAACAAGAAGTTCGGCCAGAACGGCGAACTCTTCGCGAAGCAGAACGAACTGATGAAGCCGGTGCAGAACAAGATCTTCAAGGTCCTCGAGGAGCTCGCGAAGGAGGACGATTACGACTACATCTTCGACAAGAGCGGCGACGTCCTCCTGATGTACACCAGCGAGAAGCTCGACCTCACGGCGCTGATCTTCGAACGGATGATCTCCTTCAAGCAGTAGCCATGCGTCTCTCCGACGTCGCGTCGCTGGTCGGCGGCCGCCTCACCGGCGACCCCTCCGCAGACATCCGCGGCGTCGCTCGCATCGAGGAGGCCGCGGAGGGCCAGATCAGCTTCCTCGCCAACCCGAAGTACCGGAAGCACCTCGCGACCACCCGCGCGTCCGCCGTCCTGGTCGCCGACGATGGCACCGCCGCGCCCACCGCGGGAGGCGGCGGCCCCGCGCTGCTGGCGGTTCCCGACCCCTACGCGGCCTTCATGGCCCTGCTCGACCACTTCCACCCCGGCCAGGCGCGGCCGGCCCCCGGCGTCGATCCGTCGGCCCGGGTCGCCGCCTCTGCGACGCTCGGTTCCGGAGTCTCGGTGGGGGCCAACGCGGTCATCGGTGAGCGGTGCGCCATCGGCGACCGGGCGGTCATATCGCACGGCGCGGTGGTCGGCGACGACGCCGTCATCGGCGAGGACGCGATGCTCCTCGAAAACGTCGTCGTCAGGTTCGCCTGCCGCATCGGCCGGCGCGTGGTCCTCCATCCCGGCGTGGTGATCGGGAGCGACGGTTTCGGCTTCGCCCCCCGGGAGGGCGGCGCGTATGAAAAGATCCCCCAGCGGGGAATCGTGGTGATCGAGGACGACGTGGACATCGGCGCCAACACCACGATCGACCGGGCCACCATCGGCGAAACGCGGATATGCCGCGGCGCGAAGCTCGACAACCTCATCCAGATCGGCCACAACGTCCG
>CAZQSM010000195.1:0-2527 GCA_964596065.1 uncultured Chlorobiaceae bacterium
TCTCAGGGTGTCCAACCCGGCCCTCGACAGCGCCGGGACCCCCCTGACCGACGTCTCGGACGACTTCGACGGGGAGCCGCGGAACACGGGGAGCCCCGACATCGGCGCCGACGAGTTCTCGCTGACCGTGACGTTTACCCCGACGATGCTGACCGGATGGAACATGGTGGGTCTGCCCCTCGAAGTGTCCGATCCGCGAAAATCTGTGCTCTACCCCGCCGCGACGTCAAACGCCTTCGCCTACCAGGCGCCGCCGGTCGGATACAACTCCCGCGACACGATCCTGAACGGGATCGGGTACTGGATGAAATTCCCGGCCGCGGCCGACGTCTCCGTCACCGGAGCGCCGGTGTTGAAGGACACGATCGCGCTGGCCCCGGGTTGGAACCTCATCGGATCGATCGCCTATCCGATCGCCAAAACCGGCGTCATCCAGAGTTCCGGCGGACTGGTGACGTCGAACTACTTCGCCTTCAACGGGGTGTCGGGATATGGCGCGAGTGATACGCTCAAACCGGGGCGCGCCTACTGGGTCAAGGCGTCCGCGACGGGGAACATCATCCTGGATGTCGTCAGCACCTCCCGGTCGGTCCCGGTCGTACCGGGCGAGGAGGTCGGAGGGGTCGCCTCGATGGATGCCATCACCTTCACCGTCTCCGGAACGGAGGGTCAGGCGACGACACTCCATATCGCGGACGGCGTCCGTGCAAACGGGCTGTCCACGCTCTTCGAGCTTCCGCCCGCGCCCCCGGCGGGGGCGTTCGACATCCGGTTCGGGTCGGACCGTTCCGTTGAAACGCTGCCGGCCGGCGGGGGCCGCGAACTGCCGGTCCTGATTCAGGGAGTGTCAGGCGAGGTCAGGGTCGCAGCACGAATGTCCGGCGCCGGGGCGCCGGGGCTCGCGCTCATCGAACGGACGGGCCGGACGGTCACCGCCGTCCACACGCTCTCGGACGGGAAGAGTGTGGTGGTAAGCCCCGGTGAGGGAAAGCGGTACGCGATCGCCGCGGCCGGGTTGCCCCTCTCCTATGCCCTCGAACAAAACTATCCCAATCCGTTCAACCCGACCACGACGATCCGGTACGCGTTGCCGGTCGACGGCCTGGTGACCCTGGCGCTGTACAACATCCTCGGCGAACTCGTCGCCACGCCGGTCGCCCGCGAGGCAGTCCCGGCGGGATACCATGCCGTCGAGGTCGACGCGTCGGCGCTTCCCACGGGCGCGTACTTCTACAGCCTCCGGATCCAGGGGAGCGATGGACGGAGCTTCTCACAGAACAAGAAGATGCTCCTGATGAAATAAATGGCTTCAGCGACCGCCGGCCCGGACCGGCGGGGCTCCCGTTTCGCAGATAAAAAAATCCGCCCGCCGTTCACCCCGGCGGGCGGATCTGTTTCCGGGCAATCCGGCGTGCGGAGCGGGCGGCGGGCCCGCCCCCGCGGGCCGTCAACCGTCAGCGGGCCGGACGGCTCATCCCATGTTCCTGATAAGGGCGTCTCCGAATTCCGACGTTTTCACCTCCGTCGCCCCCTCCATCAGCCTGGCGAAATCGTACGTCACGACGCCGGACTTGATCGTCCGGTCGAGCGCGGCGATGATGAGGTCGGCGGCGTCGTGCCAGCCCAGGTACCGGAGCATCATCTCGCCGCTCAGGATGACCGACCCCGGGTTGACCTTGTCGAGGTTCGAGTACTTCGGCGCCGTGCCGTGGGTCGCCTCGAAGATGGCGTGTCCCGTGATGTAGTTGATGTTGCCGCCCGGGGCGATCCCGATGCCGCCTACCTGCGCCGCGAGGGCGTCGCTCAGGTAATCGCCGTTGAGGTTCAGCGTCGCGATGACGTCGAACTCCTGGGGCCGGGTGAGCACCTGTTGGAGGATGATGTCGGCGATGGCGTCCTTCACGATGAGCTTCCCCGCGGCCTCCGCCTTCTTCATCGATTCATTGGCGGCCTTCTCCCCGCACTCGGCCTTCTCCCGTTCCCACTGCGCCCAGGTATAGACGTCGGCGCCGAATTCCTTCTCGGCGATGGCGTATCCCCAGTCGCGGAACGCCCCCTCCGTGAACTTCATGATGTTCCCCTTGTGGACCAGGGTCACCGACTTGCGCTTCCCCTCGAGGGCGTACCTGATCGCCGCCCGGACGAGCCTGGCGGTCCCGTGGTGCGACACCGGCTTGAAGCCGATGCCGACCTGCACGCTCCCGTTCGGGTGCCCAATGCCGGAGAGTTTGTTCCACTCCTCGATCAGGTCGACCTTCCCGAACCGGATCTTTCTGAACTGGGCCGGAAACTCCCTCGAGAGGAATTCGAGCACCTTGGCGGCATCAGGCGTTCCCGGGGCGAACTCGATCCCCGCGTAGATGTCTTCGGTGTTCTCGCGGAAGATGACCATGTGCACCGACGCCGGGGATTTGACCGGTGACGGCACTCCCGAAAAATATCGAACGGGCCGAAGGCAGACGTAGAGGTCGAGGAGCTGCCGCAGCGCGACGTTGAGCGAGCTGATCCCTCCCCCGACCGGCGTCGT
>CAZQSM010000196.1:0-2505 GCA_964596065.1 uncultured Chlorobiaceae bacterium
ATGGTGGAATGGGCCCGGCGCTACGCCGCCGATCCCAACGTCGAGTCGGCAAACCCGGACTGGGAGGTCTACCCCGCCGGCGTGCCAAACGATCCGCTCCACGCGAACCACTGGGGACACAATAACACGGCGCAGATGCCGAGCTATGACTGGAGCGTCCATCAGCACAACGGACCACTCGTGGGAACGGTCGGCTTTGATGCAAACGCCCACGCGGCCTGGGACGGCGCGCAGGGCTACGGGAGCTCATCGGTCATCATCGCCATCATCGACGGCGGGGTGAACTGGTCGCATCCCGACCTGAGGATCTGGCAGAACGACGATCCGATCGATGGAGTCGACAACGACGCCAACGGCAGGATCGACGACGTCCGGGGATGGGATTTTGGCGACAACGACAACAATCCCGAGGACAACGCGACGGGCGCAGGCCACGGCACGGCGTGTTCGGGGGTTGCCGCGGCGATCGCAGACAACGGGGCCGGGGTGGCCGGGATCGCAGGCGGAGCCACGATCATGCCGCTCAAGGCCGCGAACAGCGCAGGGACGATGTTCTTTTCCTACATCAACAACGCCATCTATTACGCTGCCGACAACGGCGCCGATGTGATCAGCCTCAGCCTGGGTGCGGCGTCCCAGGACGCGGCGAACCAGACCGCCTGCACGTACGCCTGGAACGCGGGCGTGGTCATCCTCGCCGCCACGGGCAATGAAAACAAAACGACGATCAGCTACCCGGCGGGCAACACCAACGTCATCGCGGTCGGGGCCGCGTCGCCGTGCGGCGACCGGAAGCGGAGCAGCAGTTCATCGGCTGAAGTGAACCCCGGCGTATCCACCGATCCGAACGGTTATACGTGCGACGGCGAACGGTGGTGGGGTTCCAACTACGGATCGACCACGAAGGACGCGTCGACCGCGGTCGACATCATTGCTCCGACGATCCTCCCCACGACCGACATCCAGGGATCGGGCGGATACGACCCGGGGAGCTACAGCCTCTTTTTCAACGGCACCTCCTGTTCGACCCCGTACGCGGCCGGCGTCTGCGCGCTGATCATCTCGGCGAACCCCACCTGGACGCCGACGCAGGTCCGCGCCCAGCTCCGCAGCACGGCACAGGACATCGTGAGCGTCGAATCGGGAGCGGGATGGGACCGGCACACGGGATACGGGATGGTCGATGCGGCCGCGGCGGTCGGCGCGGGCGGACCGGTCACTCCGACGGTGACGGTCACGGCGCCCAACGGCGGCGAATCGTGGACGATCGGCACGGTGAAGAACATCACCTGGGGATGGACGGGCACGATCGCCAGCGTTTCGATCGATTATTCAACCGACGGAGGATCCTCGTGGGTGCCGGTCACCGCGGGCGCGTCGAACACCGGCACGTACTCCTGGACGGTGCCGAACGCCCCGACGGCGACGGCGAGGGTCAGGGTGTCCGACGCCTCGAACGGCGCGGTCACCGATCTGAGCAACGCCAACTTCACCATCACGTCGACGCCGGCCACGGTCACCCTCTTCACGGAGGGGTTCGAGGTCAACACCGTCCCGGGGGGGCCCTGGACCGCCTATGACAATAACGGCACCAGCGGCCGGGACTACTGGGGGGACAAGAGCACGGCGAGCGGATCGCGCGTCCACGGGGGCTCCTGGAGCGCCTGGTGCGCGGACAACGGCCGTACCGGGACGACGTACGACAACAACATGAACTCGTACATGGCCCACAGCGGGATCAACATCTCGGCCTATACCAACGTCCAGGTGAAATTCTGGCTCTGGTACCGCACCGCGAGCAGCGCCGATTACGTCTCGTTCCAGTATCTCAACGGGACCACCTGGACGGAGTTTGCGGGCGGCCGGTGGAGCGGGAGCGGGACGGGTTCGCAGGTGTGGGCGCAAAAGACGTTCACCGTTCCGGCGGGAGCGGGGACAAACCTCCGGTTCCGGTGGATTTTCTTCGCCAACGGTTCCGGGACGTCGGAAGGGGCGTATGTGGACGACATCGAGGTGACCGGCCAGGGAGCGACCGCGGCCCGGGGACCGCTCGCGGCGTCCGCATCCGCGGAGCTGCCCGAGGAGTTCGCGCTCGCGCAGAACTATCCCAATCCGTTCAACCCGACGACCACCATCCGCTATGACCTCCCGGTGGAGGCCTTCGTCTCTCTGAAGGTCTACAACGCGCTCGGCCAGGAAGTGGCGACGCTCGCGGAGGACGTCCAGAGCGCGGGTTACCGCTCCGTGGAATTCAACGCGGCGGGATTGCCGAGCGGGGCGTACTTCTATCGGATTACGGCCGGAACGTTCACGAACGTGAAAAAATTCATGCTCCTGAAGTAGATCCTTCCGGAAGGATGCAACCAGGGGGAAGGCTCCGGCCTTCCCCCTTTTTTATGTCTTATCCGTCGGGGTGCCGGTCAGCGTTTCTTGTGCTTCAGCGGCAGGGCCACGATCATCCTCGTTCCTTTCCCCGTCTCGCTTTCCGCCCGGACGGAGCCGCGG